>CAZVOE010000122.1:1159-9522 GCA_964628935.1 uncultured Acidobacteriota bacterium | reverse complement strand
AGCGCAGCCTCAAGATCCTCGTCCTCTTCGAGGTCCACGAGCCCCCCGCCGGCGCCGGCGAGTACCGGCGGAGGATGCGGGAGGAGGAAGACTGGTTCACCGAGGGGCACGTCGTCACCGCCCTCGAGGAGAACGGCCACGAGGTGCACCTCGGTCCCCTCCACAAAAATCCCCGCGAGATCCTCGACCACCTCGACCGGGTGGGTCCCGACCTCGTCTGGAACTTCGTCGAGACCTTCCACGGACAACGTCACTACGAGAGCAACGTCGCGGCGATCCTCGAATTGTGCAAGGTCCCCTACACCGGTTGCGACTACCGCGCCCTGATGATGTGCCAGGACAAGGCGCTCTCGAAGAAGATCCTCAAGCACCACCGGATCCCCGTCCCTCCGTTCGTCGTCTCGCGGCGTTCGCAGCCCCTCAAGAAGCTGTCGAAGACGATCTTCCCCGTGATGGTGAAGCCGCTCGCCGAGGAGGGCTCGGTGGGGATCGCCCGCGACTCGTTCGCCGAGGACGAGCGGCAGGCGCTCGCCCGCGCCGCCTACCTGCACGAGCGACTCGCCCAGGACGTCATCATCGAGCAGTACATCGAGGGGCGCGAGATCTACATGGCGGTGCTCGGGAACACGAGGCTCGAGGTGTTCCCCCCGCGCGAGATCCGGTTCTCCAAGGTTCCCGAGGGAGAGCCGCGGTTCGCCTCGTACAAGGCGAAGTGGGACCCGGGCTACCGGGAGCGCTGGGGGATCCACAACGACTTCGCGGGCGACCTCCCCGACGCGACGCTCGCCGCGCTCCGGAACGTCGCCAAGCGGACCTACCGGATGCTCCAGATGCGCGGCTACGGCCGCATCGACATGCGGCTCACCCCGGACGGCCGCTTGTTCGTGATGGAGGCGAATCCGAATCCGGAGATCGCGATGTACGAGGACTTCGCCGAAGCGGCCGCCCGGGGCGGATTCGCCTACAACGCGTTGATCGAACGGATCGTCGACCTGGCACTCAAGGTCGAATTCCCCTGAGGAGCGGCCGTGGAAGGAGCGTTGGGAGGGCACAGCCTCGCGGCGTGGGGACTCTTCAACGCCATGATCCTGGTCTTCCTGGCCATCGACCTCGGCGTCTTCAACCGCACTCCCCGGGTCCTCTCGGTCCGCGAGTCGATCTTCTGGAACGTCCTGTGGACGGCGCTCGGTTTCCTGTTCGCGATCCTCGTCGGAACGCTGTACGGCCGCCAGGCGTCGATCGAATACGTGACCGGGTACCTGCTCGAGCGAGCGCTGTCGATCGACAACATCTTCGTCTTCGTCGTCGTCTTCCGGTACTTCGCCGTCCCCGCCTCCCTCCAGCACCGCGTCCTCTACTGGGGGATCCTCGGCGCCCTGATCATGCGCGGGGCGCTGATCCTCGCCGGCGCGGCGGCGGTCGCCCGGTTCCACTGGCTGCTCTACGTCTTCGGCGCGTTCCTCGTCTACACGGGGATTCAGCTTCTGGTGAAGGAGGAGGAGGCCCCCCATCCCGAGCGGAACCCGATGGTCCGCCTCGCCGGGAGGATCTTCCCCGTGGTCCCCCGGCACGAGGGGCCTCGCTTCTTCGTCCGCGTCGCGGGGCGAATCCACGCGACCCCGCTATTCCTCGTCTTGCTCGTGGTCGAGACGACCGACCTCCTCTTCGCTTTCGATTCGATCCCGGCGATCTTCGGCGTCACGACCGACCCGTTCATCATCTACACGAGCAACGTGTTCGCGATCCTGGGTCTGCGCGCGATGTACTTCCTGCTCGCCGCGTTGCTCCCGAGCTTCCGCTACCTCAAGTACGGCCTCGCCGCCGTCCTCGTCTTCATCGGCATCCGGATGCTCGCGGAGCCCTGGATCGAGATCTCGGTCGGCACCGCCCTCGCGGTCGTCGCGGGAGTCCTCGGCGTCGCGATCGCCGCCTCGCTCGTGCCGGGGCGCCCTAGGCCGGACTGAATCGGGCTGCGTGGGGCGGGGAGATCGGCACCGATCGCGGTCTCGGGCGGACCGAGGCGACGAGGGCGTCGACGCAGGCGGTGTCGAACCGGGTCCCCTTCTGCTCCTCGAGAACGGCGATCGCTTCGTCCGTGCGGAGCGGCTCGCGGATCCGACTCGTCGTCATCGCGTCGTACGCTTCCGCGACCGCGAGAATCCGCGCGGCCAGCGGAATGTCCGGTCCCTTTCTGCCGTGATAGCCGCTCCCGTCGACGTGCTCGTGATGGAACTGGACCGCCTCGGCGACGCTCTCGTCGCGGTCGAGCGCCCGGAGGAGCCGGGCGCCCCGGTCGGCGTGGGTGCGCAGGAGCCGGAACTGCCGCTCCTCGAGCGGCCCGCGGTGGCGAAGGATTTCCGCGGGAAGAGCCGCCTTTCCGATGTCGTGGAGCATGGCGGCGCGAAGGACGGCGGTCGCCTCGGAATCCGGGAGCCCCAGTCCGTCGGCGATCATCGCGCTGAACGAAGCGACACGCTCGGCGTGCCCCGGCTCGAACCCGTCCCGCCGGTCGGTCCAGTCGGCCACTCTCGCCGCGACCTCCAGGTACGGGGCACGGGGTTTCGCGTAGCGGGGAAGCCGCGTGCCGAGGATCGCCGTCATCCATCCCGCCAGGGCCTTGGCCCCCCCTGCGCGCGTCGCCGCGCCGTCTTGGGGCTGTTCCCTCCGGACGACGCGCCGCACCCGCACGAGGGCGTCGACCCGGCCGAGGAACTCCTCCGCCATGAACGGGCTCTCGAGGCGGTCGACGATCCGCTCCTCGAGACAGGGATCGCCGAACGGATCGACGTCGTGGTGGACGAAGAGGATCGGCGGGGGAAACCCCCGGACCGGGCGGCCGGGCGCCTCGAGAACCGCCGCGGCGGTCGCGACCGCCGCCACGACGACGTCGGGGGAGCCCTCGGCCTCGGCGTCGCGCCAGCGCGGCACGTCCCGGAGCCACTGGACGCGATGCCCATCCTGTCGGAGCAGCACGCGGAGTCCTGCCGCCCGGTCCCGGTCCTCGCCGAGAAGCAACACCTTGGCCATGTCCACCTCCCGGCCCGAAATCTAGGGTCCGGTGGCGGGTTTGTCACCCTTGGCGGGGGTTTCAGGGCCGGACGATCCCCGCCTGGACGAACCCGACGATCAGCCAGCCACAGCCGGCGTCGATCAGGGCCGCCCAGATCCACTCGTCCGGGTACTGGAACCAGACCCACTGCATCACGGGGCCGACGAGCCAGGCGAACGCCCCGATTCCAAGGACGAAGCCGACCCGGGCGAGGTACCTCTGCGAACGCGACCGCCGGAGCGCCTCCGCCGCGAGCGTCGCGATCAGGAACGAGACGACGAGACCCCGGGTCAGAGGGCGGAACATCCGGTTGGGCGGTAACCCCTCCGGCCGGTACACGAGGACCGCGACCGGCCCGCGGCGGATCCGCCGCTCCCACTCCGCCCTCGCCGCCTCGTCCTCGGCGGCGTCCGGGGACCGACCGGGCAGGACGTAGACCCCGCGAGGCGCGCCGGTCGATCGAAGCGCCTCCGCCACGCGCTCCTCCTGCGGGAGCGTCCGCCAGACCTTCGCGTGCCACGGGAAGAACGTCCACGAGACGATTCCCCACGTGAAGATCGCGATCCCACCCGCGAGGCCCCCGATGAAGACCTTCCGGATCTCCGTCAACGCTCCTCCCTCGGGATGGTCCCGATCCTCCGCCACGCGCTCCACGACGGGATCGCCCCCACGACGAGAGCGGCGCCGACCGCGGCGTACGCGCCTCCGAGCGCGAGCGCCGGAAGCCCCGAGCGTCGGAGGAGCCAGCCGAGCGCCATCATTCCGACAGCGAACGCCCAGGCCGAGGGGGCGAAGACGGTCAATGCCCCGGCGCTCTCGCCGGCCGCGAGGATCCGTGCGATGTTCGCCCGAGCGCGGGGAGCGAGGAGAAACCGGCCCTTCGCGATGCCGGCCGCGGTCGCGACGACGAGGACGAGCGCCGCCCCACGGGACGTCGGCGCGGCGTCGAGCGTCCAAACCGAACCGGCCGAGGCGAGCCCGGCTCCCACGGCGGTCCAGACGATCGCCGCTCCCAGGATTCGGGACCGGCGCGAGAGCGACGCGAGGGCGACCGATCGCAGCATGAGAAGGAAGGATAGCCGATTCCGCCCGTCAGTCCTCGGCCCCGAGCCGGGCCTCGAGCCAGGAAAGAACCGCTGTGGCCGCCCAGAAGCGAGGCTTCCCTCGGTGCCAGAACCCGACGTGCCCCCCGCGGTCGGTGACCGCGCGGTCGATCCCCGGTTGGCCGAGGAAACGGGTGACGGACTCGACCGGCACGAACGGGTCGTTCCGGCTCGTCACCACGAGGGTCGGGACCCGGACTCCGGACAGGACCGGGCCCGCGCTCGCGAAGCGGTAGTACGACTCGGCGTCGGGATACCCGGCGTCGGGGGCGGTGAAGGCGCGGTCGAAGGCCCGCATGCCGGGGACTCGCCAGATCCGGGCGGGCGGGCCGGCGACCGGGCGGACGCGCCGGATGCGGCGGATCTGCGCGCAGAGCGCGAGCGCGAAGTAGACCTGGAACGGGAGATTCTCCCTACGCTCGAGGGCCTCGATGCACGCCGCGAGATCGAGAGGGGGATTGACCGCTGCGACCGCGTCCGCCCCGCAGGCACGGCCCTCCCGGCCCGCGTGTCCGAGGATCAGGTTTCCTCCGAGCGAAAACCCGAGCGCGGCGAACGGGCGAGGGAGACCGCGCCGTTCCATCGCGCGGAGGACGCATCCGGCGTCCGCCCACTGTCCCGCGTTGTAGAGCGTCCGCGAGAGCGCCTCGGTCCCGCCGCAGGTTCTCAGGTTCGTCCGCACGACCGACCACCGCCGCGCGAGCGCCTCCCTCGCCGTTCGCCTCATGTAGACCGCGTCGGCCGATCCGCTCAGACCATGGAAGAGGACGAGCGTCCCCCGGGAAGGTCCTTCCGGCCGGCCGACGAGTGCCAGGAGGGCGTTCTCGGCGTCGACCTCGACGCGCACGGACTCCCAGACGCCGTCGAGCCGTCCCGCCGGGAGCTGGCTCGGACCGATCGTCTCCGCGTGCCCCCCGGGGAGCCAGGCGACGGGCCGGAAGGGCGGGATCTCGGGAGGGAGCGGCCCCGGCGCGCTCAGCCGGCGGCCTCGGGGCGGCGGATCACGACGAGGGTGACGTCGTCGGCCGCAGGAGCGCCGCCTGTGAACCGCCCGATCTCGGCCGTCGTCATCGCGATCAGGTCCTTCGCCGACCTCCCCGCGCCGGAGTGGATCAAAGAGGCGAGACGCTCGACGCCGAATTCGTCTCCCTCGGGGCTCTCCGCCTCGGTGACCCCGTCGCTGTAGAGGACGAGAACGTCGCCCGCCTCGACCCGGCACCGGCGCGCCTCGTACGTTGCGTCCGGCAGGATTCCGAGGATCCCTCCCCCGCCCTCGAGCATCTCCGAGCGGCCGTCGGTCCGGCAGAGCAGGGGCGGGTTGTGCCCCGCGTTGCAGTACGTGAGATCCGAAGTCTCGGGGTCGAGAACCCCGAAGAACAGGCTCACGAACCGGTTCGGGGGGAAGTTGGCCGAGACGACGCGGTTCATCCGGCCGACGAGGCGGCCGAGATCGTCGGGGACCTCCGCGAGGACCTGCACCCCCCCCTTGAGGCTCGTCATCAGGAGGGCGGCCGGCATCCCCTTCCCCGCGACGTCCCCGACGACGAAGCCGAGCCGTCCGTCGGGATAGACGAAGAAATCGTAGTAGTCCCCCCCCACGGTCCGGCACGCCACGTTGTGCCCGGCGAGGTCGAATCCAGGGACCTCCGGCGCCTTCGCCGGCAGGAGTCTCCTCTGGATGCTCGCGGCCTGTTTCAGCTCGCGCGCGAGCACGCGTTCCGCGACTTCGATCAGGGCGAGTCGCTCCTGCTCGATCCGGATCGCCGCGATGTTCGCGAGGATCGTGAGGAGCTCGAGGTCCGCGTTCTCGAAACGCTGGACGAGGCTCTGCGAGTCCACCTCGATGAGCCCGATCACGCGGTCCTTCGTCTGGAGGGGCGCGGCCATCATGGTGTGGATCTTCTGCTGCACGATGCTCTGCTGTTCGCGGAACTTGTCGTCGAGGCTCGTGTCCCGGACGAGGACCGATTCCCGGTGCTCGAGCACCCGGTCGCGCACCGTCGTGCTGATGCGGAACTCCTGCCCGCGGACCGCCTGCACGATCAGCCGATCGTCTTCGAGGGTCATGAGGACGCCGCGCTCTCCTCCGACCGCCTCGATCGAGAGGTCGAGGATCAGCTGGAACAGGTCGGGGAGGGGGCGGTGTCCGGGGAGCTCCTGGCACGCGCGCACGATCGCGGCGACCCCCGGGTGGTCGAGCGGGAGGCGGCGCTCGACGGGGGCTCCGGCGGTCCTCCTGCCCGGGCTCGTCGTCTCCGAGGACAGGAGGCCGTCGAGGCGGGTCATGAAGGTCGCCTGGGACGACGGCTCGTCCCCTTCCGCGTAGAAGACCACCGCTCCCGACGGCTCGTCGGCCGGAGGGTCGAAGACGAAGGTGATCTTGCCGGCGACGATCCGGTCGCCCGCTCTCAGGTCCTGCGGTCCGTCGAGTCGCTTTCCGTTGAGGAACGTGCCGTTCTTCGCCCCGAGGTCGCGGACCCTCCAACGGTCCTCGTGCCGCTCGAAGACGAGGTGGCGCCTCGAGAGGTTCTCGTCCTCCGGAAAGCTCAGGTCGTTGTCCTGCATCGAGCGCCCGATCCGAACCTCGCGGCCGGCGAGGCTCAAACGCTGCGAGGTGCCGTCGGGACGCTGCACGAGGACGTGACGGATCGGCGTCAAGGCTCCTCCCCGGGAAGGGGCCGCTAGAATACCACCGTGCAGTGGTGGCGCCTCCTCTACCGCTTGCCGATCGGCGTCGTGATCACGGCGATCTGCGCCGCGGTGCCCGCGTGCGTCCGCCTGCTGTCGTTCGGATCGGTGCGGTACTGGGGAATCGCCTCGATCCACGCCTGCCGGGCCTGGGGCCGCGGCATGACGGCGCTGCTCGGAGTGCGGGTGAAGCGCCGGGGACCGCTTCCGAAAGCGCCCGTCTTCGTCGTCGCGGCGAACCACCTCTCGTACCTCGACATCTTGGTGCTCGGCGGGACCTACCCGACGCTCTTCGTCGCGAAACGCAGCATTCGGACCTGGCCGCTGTTCGGCTGGATCGCCCGGGGGGCCGGTACGCTCTTCGTCGACCGCGACCGCGCGTCCGACGTCCTGCGCGCGGGGAAGGCGATGACCGAGCGGCTGGAGTCAGGACTTCCCCTCACCCTCTTTCCCGAGGGAAAGAGCACGCCCGGGAAGGAGGTCCTTCCGTTCATGCCCTCCCTCTTCGAACCCGCCGCCCGGCTCCGTCTCCCGTGCCACGCGGTGTCCCTCCGTTACGAGACCCCGGGGGTCGCGCCCCCTCCCTCGACGACCGTCTGCTGGTACGACGGAGCCGACTTCGTCCCGCACTACCTCCGACTGATGGCGCTCCCTCGGATCGAGGCCGAGGTCCGTTTCGCGCCGGAGCCGGTCATCCTCGCCGACCGCAAGCAGCTCGCGCTCCGCCTCCGGGAGGAGGTCGCGGGAGGATTCGTCCCCGTCCGGCAGGAGGAGCGATGAGCCGCGCCGCGGATGGGGCGACTCCCTGGTCGATCCCGCTCGGATCGATCGCGGGGGTCCCGGTGCGGGTCCACCTGAGCTTCGCCCTGATTCTGCTCCTCTTCGCCTTCCTCGCCCGGGCGGCGAACCGGAACCCGGCGACGGAGGTCGTGTTCGTGCTGCTCGTCTTCTTGTGCGTGGTCCTGCACGAAAGCGGGCATGCCCTCGCCGCGCGTCGCCACGGGATCGCCACGCGGGAAATCGTCCTCTACCCGTTCGGCGGGATCGCCCGCCTCGAGCGGATCCCGGAGGGGAGGGCGGAGATCGGGATCGCGATCGCCGGCCCGCTCGTGAACGTCGTCCTCGCGGCCGTCCTCTTCGTCGCGCTGCTCGCGGCCGGCGCCGCCTCCGGCCTCGGGGAGGAGGTCCTCGTCGGCCGCGCCGGCCTCGTGCAGCGGATGTTCGTCGCGAACGTCGCCCTCTTCGTCTTCAACTTGATCCCCGCGTTTCCCATGGACGGCGGCCGGATCCTCCGGGGGACGCTCGCGCTCGTCTTGCCGGTCGAGCGCGCGACGCGGATCGCCGCTCGGGTCGGCCAGGCGTGCGCCGCCGCGTTCGCGGTGGCCGGGCTCCTCCTTCCCTTCCCGAACAGCTTCCTCTTCCTGTTCCTCGCGCTCTTCGTCTTTGTCGGGGCCGGGCAGGAGGCGGCCTACCAGACGCAGAGGGCGATCGTGGGGGGGGGGGGGGGGGGGGGGGGGGGGGGG
>CAZVOE010000122.1:0-1149 GCA_964628935.1 uncultured Acidobacteriota bacterium | reverse complement strand
CCCCCCCCCGAGGCGATGATCACCCGTTTCGAGACGCTCGCGCCGCAGGACAGCCTCTCCGAGGCGGCTCGGCACCTGCTTGCGACCGACCAGCGCGATTTTCCGGTCGTCGACGCCTGGCAGCGCGTGGCGGGGGTCCTCTCGCGGGTGGCCCTCCTGCGCGGGCTCGCCCGGGACGGTCAGGACGCTCCGGTCCTCTCGGTGATGGAACGAGAGCCCTCCATCGTCGCCCCGTCCACGCCGCTCGAGGAGGTTCTCCGGGCGGTTCAGACCCGTCCCGACCTGCCGGTGCTCGTGATCGGAGAGACCGGTTCGCTCGTCGGCATGGTGACCCTCGAGAACCTCGCCGAGTTCATCGAGGTGACGCGCTCGACCGGCGCCGCCTGACCGCCCAGAATCCGAACCCCGTGGCGAGGAGGGAGAGTCCGGCGGCCGAGCGGAGGGGGTCGCGGGCGAAGAGCCCGGCCGTCATCACCCCGCCGACGACGAGCACGACCGCCGGGGCGAGGAGACCGCCCGGCGCCCGCCACGCCGCCGCCTCCCCCACGCCGCGGCGACGCAGGACGACGACCGCGACCGCCGTGAGCGAGTAGAAGATCCAGACGGTGAAGGTGAAGGTCTCCACGAGGGCCTGGAACCCGGCCGCGGCGGCGTAAACGGCGGAGATCGCCGCGACCGCGAAGGTGGCCCGGACCGGCGTGCCCCGACGGCGGTCGATCGCGGCGAGTGCGCGCGGCAGCGCCCCGGCGCCCGCCATCGCGAAGACCAGGCGGGACACGACGAGGACGATCGCCGCCGCCGAACCGAAAGTCGAGACGACGACGACCGCGGAGACGGCATCCCCCCAGCCGGCGCCGAGCCCCGCCTCGACCGCCTCGGCGACGACCCGCTCCGACGCGGCCGCGCGATCCGCGGGGAGGAGGGCGAGGACCGACGACTGGACGAGAGCGTACAGGAGCGCGAGTGCGCCGACCGCGAGGAGGACGGCCCGGCCGAGATCCCGCCTCGGGTTCCGGATTTCGCCGGCGACGAGCGTCACGTCGGACCAGCCGTCGTAGGTGAAGAGCACGACGGCCATCGCGCCGAGGAGGCCGAGCGCCGCGCCGCCCGCGACGGGCGCGGGCTCGGAGGAGAGCGGCGGTCCCGACG
>CAZVOE010000121.1:0-9558 GCA_964628935.1 uncultured Acidobacteriota bacterium | reverse complement strand
GCGTTCGCGTCCGCGCGCGGAGCCCGCGTCGTCGCGGCCGACGCGCGGTCCGCAGGCGCGCTCGGGGAGACGGTCTCGGCGCTCGAGGCGCAGGGGATCGAGGTCTTCGCGGGGGGGCACCCCGAGACCCTGGTCGAGAGGGCCGATCTCCTCGTCGTGAGTCCCGGCGTACCGACCACGGTTCCGATCGTCGCCTCCGCACGGTCGCGCGGCATTCCGGTCTGGGGAGAGATGGAACTCGCCGCCCGATTCTGCGCGGGGCGGATCGTCGGTATCACCGGAACGAACGGGAAAAGCACGACCACCGCGATGATCGGCGCGATCCTCCGCGGGGCGGGACTCCCGGGGGGAACCGGCGGAAATCTCGGCACCCCTCTCATCGAACTCCTCCCGCACGACGGCCCCGAGGCGGTGCACGCGGTCGAGATCTCGTCCTTCCAGCTCGAGACGATCGAAGCCTTCCGCGCGGCGATCGCGATCCTCCTCAACTTCACGCCCGACCATCTCGACCGGTATCCCGATCTCGACGCGTATGCGCGAGCGAAGGCGCGGATCTTCGAAACCCAGGTGCAGCAAGACGCGGCGATCCTGAACCGGGACGACCCGGAGCACCGCCGGTTTCTCCCCGCCGTGCGCGGGAGTCTCTACCGCATCTCGACCGCGGGCCCCGTCGACCTCGGCGCCTTCGTGGAATCGGGGGAGATCCGGCTCCGCACCGACTACGGCGACGAACGCGTCCTCGACGTCGCCTCCCTCCCCGTCCCGGGAGCCCACAACGTGTCGAACGCCCTCGCGGCGGCGCTCGCGGCGCGCCTCGCCGGCTGCTCCGCCGATTCGATCGGAACGGCTCTCGGCTCCTTCCGCGCGCTCCCGCACCGCCTCGAGAAGATCGCCGAGGTCCGCGGGGTCGCCTTCTTCAACGACTCGAAAGCGACGAACCTCGATGCCGCGGAGCGGGCGCTCGCCGCCTTCCCCGGCCGCACGGTGCACGCGATCCTCGGGGGACGCGACAAGGGGGCGCGCTGGGCCGACCTCGCACCCGCACTCCGGGCCCACGCGAGACGGGTCCTCCTCGTCGGCGAGGCCGCTCCTGCGATCGCCAGCGCGCTCGCGGATGCCGTTCCGTGCGTCCCTTGCGGAACGGTCGATGCCGCCGTTCGCGAGGGGTTCGCCGACGCGGAACCGGGGGAGATCGTGCTCCTCGCGCCGGGCTGCGCCTCGTACGACCAATACTCGAATTTCGAGGAGCGCGGGGAGGACTTCCGTCGCGCGGTCCAGGCTTTGTGCGACGAGGAGGGCGAGGATGCCTAAGCGGCTGGTCTTCGATCGTTGGCTCTTCCTCCCCGCCGGGGCCCGCCTCGGCGCCGGCCTGTTTTTCGTCGGCAGCGCCTCCCACTACGAAGCGATGCGCTACGGCCGCGACCCCTTTCACTTCCTCGTCCGGCACGCGATCTTCGCCGCCGCCGGGTTGGCCGCGATGCTCGTCGCGATCCGGATCCCGAAGCGGTGGCTCGACGACGCGCGAGTCGTCGGCGGGGCCCTCGCGGTCGCGTTCCTCTCGCTCCTCGCGGTGCTCGCCATGCCGGCCGCCGCCGGCGCCCGCCGCTGGTTCTCGCTCGGTCCGGTGAAGCTCCAGCCCTCGGAGTTCGCGAAGATCGCCGCCGTACTCTTCGTGGCGTGGCTGCTCGCCCGTCGCGAAGAGCGAGTCAACGAGCCGCGCGCGGTCCTCGTTCCGTGCCTGGCGGTCGCCGCCATGGCGTTGCTGGTCGTGATCCAGCCCGACCTCGGTTCCGCCGTGATGATCGTCGCGCCCGCGGCCGCGATGCTCTTCGTCGCGGGGCTTCGCTGGAGGAGTCTCGCGTTCGGCGCCGTCGCCGGGGCCGCGGCGTTTGCGGTCGCGGTCGTCGCCGAACCGTATCGGATGCGCCGCATCTTCACGTTCCTCCATCCCGAGGACGACCTGCAGGGCGCGGGCTTCCAGCTTTACCAGTCGCTCCTCGCGTTCGGGAGCGGCGGATGGGGGGGGGTCGGGTTCGGACAAGGGCAGCAGAAGGCGTACTTCCTCCCGGCCCCGCATACCGACTTCCTGTTCTCTGTCGTCGGCGAGGAGATGGGGCTCGCGGGAACGCTCGCGCTGCTCGCCGCCGTGATGGTCCTCTTCTGGAGAGGAATGCGCGCCTCGATGCGCACTCCCGATCGGTTCCTGAGTTACCTCGCGCTCGGGCTCACGGTCTTGGTGGTGCTCCAGGCGCTCGTGCACATGGCGGTCTGCGTCGGACTCGTTCCGACGAAGGGGCTGCCTTTTCCGTTCCTGAGCTACGGGGGATCGTCCCTGGTCGCGACTCTGTTCGCGACGGGACTCCTCGTGAACGTTTCTCAGCATGCGAAGTGAGGCGAGACATGCGTCGAAGCCGCATCGGATCGTCATTGCGGGCGGAGGCACGGGGGGCCACCTGTTCCCGGCCCTCGCCGTCGCCGACGAGATCCGAAGGCGAAGGCCGGACGCCGAGATCGTGTTCGTCGGAGGGACCAGAGGGCTCGAGGGCCGACTCGTCCCCCGTGCGGGATACCCGCTTCGCACCCTTCCGCTCGGGGGCCTCAAGGGGGGGAGCGTCTTTTCCCGCGCGTTCGCCGTGGCGGCCGCGGCGCTGGGGACGCTCCGCTGCGCCGGTTTCATGCTCGCGCGGCGTCCGGGGCTCGCGATCGGCGTCGGGGGCTACGCCTCCGGCCCGGCGATCCTCGCCGCGCGTCTGCTGGGGGTCCGGACCATGCTGATGGAGCAGAACCACTTCCCGGGCGCCACGAACCGTTGGCTCGCGCCTTGGGTGGACGCCGTCTGCGTCCCGTCGGAAGCGGCCCGTCAAAGACTCGGAGGCCGCGGGATCCTGACCGGAAACCCGGTCCGCGCGGAGTTCGGCCGCATCGGAGAGCCGCCGATGGGACGGAGCCTCGCCCTGCTCGTCTTCGGCGGAAGCCGGGGCGCCCGCTCGATCAACCGCGCGATGGTGGAGGCGCTTCCCGAGATCGCTGCGATCGAACCGCCGCCGGTCGTCGTCCACCAGACGGGGGCGGACGAGGTCGCCCCGGTCGTCGAAGCGTACCGGCGCGCCCGTTACCCGGCGTTCGAGGTCCACCCTTTCCTCGACGACATGGCCGACCGGATCGCCGCGGCCGATCTCGTCGTCTCGCGCGCCGGTGCGACGACCCTCGCCGAGCTCGCGGCGGCCGGGAGGCCGGCGATCCTCGTCCCGTACCCCCATGCCGCCGACGATCACCAGCGCTGGAACGCCGAGGCGGTGCGCGACGCCGGTGCGGCCGTCGTCATCCCAGACGCCGAGTTGACGGGCGTCCGACTCGCGCGGGAGATTCGGGCCCTCGCCGCGGCTCCGGATCGCAGAAAAGCGATGGCCGATGCGGCGCGTGCGCTCGCGCATCCGGACGCCGCCTCCCGCATCGCCGACGTCGCCCTGGCCCTCCTCGACCGGAGGCCTTTCGGGGAGGAAGCCGGTGTTTCTTAAGACGCGCCGGATCCACCTCGTCGGAATCGGCGGCTCCGGCATGAGCGGCATCGCCGAGGTGTTGCTGACGCTCGGCTACCGCGTCTCGGGATCCGACCTCGCTTCGAACGCGGTCACCTCGAGGCTCAAGCGACTCGGAGCGCGGATCCACCGCGGCCACCGCGCCGGCAACGCCGCCGATGCCGAGGTGGTCGTCGTCTCGTCGGCGGTGCGTTCCGACAACGCCGAGGTGGTGGAGGCGCGCCGCAGGAAGATCCCGGTCATCCCGCGCGCCGAGATGCTCGCCGAGCTGATGCGAATGAAGTACGGCGTCGCCGTGGCGGGGGCTCACGGGAAAACGAGCACCACCGCGATGATCGCCGAGGTCCTCACCGGCGGCGGCCTCGATCCGACGGTCGTCATCGGGGGTCGCGTGAAGTCGCTCCGGTCCGGAGCCAAGCTCGGAAAGGGCGACGTGATGGTGGCCGAGGCCGACGAGTCGGACGGCTCGTTCCTCAAGATGAAGCCGACGATCGCCGTCGTGACGAACATCGACCGGGAGCACCTCGACCACTACCGCGACCTCGCGGAGATCCAGGACGCGTTCGTGCAGTTCCTCTCGCGCGTTCCGTTCTACGGGGCCGCGGTCGTTTGCCTCGACGAACCGAACGTTCGCGAGATCCTGCCGCGCGTCGACCGGAGGATCGTGACCTACGGGTTCTCGAGTCAGGCGGACGTCGTCGCCGCGGAGACCCGCTTCGAGGGGTTCGGCGCGTCGTTCTCGGCCCGCCACCGCGGAACGACGCTCGGCACGATCCGCCTCGAGGTCCCCGGGCGGCACGCGGTCGCCAATGCGCTCGCCGCGATCGCGGTCGGCCTCGAGCTCGACGTTCCCCTCGAGACGATTCGGCGCTCGCTCGCGCGCTTCCGGGGCGTCGACCGCCGCTTCCAGTGGAAGGGCGAGGCGTTCGGGGCGACCGTGATCGACGACTACGGACACCATCCCACCGAGATCCAGGCGACGCTGGCCGCGGCGCGGGAAGGATTCGGCTCGAGGACGATCGTCGTCTTCCAGCCCCATCGGTTCAGCCGCACCCGGCTCCTCCTCGAAGAGTTCGGCCGCTCGTTCTTCCTCGCCGATCACGTCCTCGTCGTTCCGGTATACGCCGCCGGCGAATCGCCGCTCCCCGGAGTCGACGGCGAATCGGTCGCCGACGCTCTCGCGCGCCACGGCCACCCGAGCGTCGAGTTCGTGCCGCGTCTCTCCGAGGTCCCGAAGCGGCTGCGGCGGATCGTCCGCCCCGGCGACCTCGTGATCACGCTCGGCGCGGGCGACGTATGGAAAGCCGGTGTCGGCTTCCTCGAGCTCGACGCTCCTGCGAAGGGCGCGAAGCCGCGCGCCCGCGGAAGGAGGGGCGCATGATCGTCGAGGGCGGAATCCCGGCCCGCCGGCCGGACGGGCACTACTGGCGCCGCAAGGTCAACCGCCGCATCCATCGGAGCCGTAGGCTGAAACTGGTCCAGCGCTCGAGCGGATTCCTCGCGGTCGCGGTCGTCGTGATCGGATTCCTCGGATACGCGCTGGCCGAGGCCCTCGAACGAGTCCGGAATTCCCCCGCGTTCGCGCTGTCCACGATCCGCGTGGAGGGCACCCGCCGCGTCTCCCCCGAAATCGTGCGCGGGGCGATCGCCGCGCACGTCGGGGGAAATCTCCTTTCCCTCGACCTCGATCGCATCGCCGCCGAACTGAGCGCCCTCCCGTGGCTGCGGCGAGTCGAGCTCAAGCGGATCCTCCCCGCGACCCTCCGGATCGAGGTGGAAGAACGGGAACCCTCGGCCCAAGCGATCGTGGACGGAGCGGTCCGTGTCGTCGACGACACCGGCGCCGTCATCGGAACGACCGGCCCCGGACTCTTCTTCGACTTCCCGGTGATCACGGGAACGGACCGGGGACCCGAGGAAGGACGCCGGGCGTTGCGCGCGCGAGGCGTCGCGGCGCTCCGGGCGCTCGCCGCGGCCTCTCCGGAGTGGGCGGCCGGACTCTCCGAGATCGATCTCGCCGCCGCCGACCGGATCGCGATCGTCTCGCGCGCCGACGAGCCGCGACTCTTCCTCGATCCGGAGCGACCCGACCGGAACCTCGCCTCGTGGCTCTCGCTCCGCCGGGAACTCGGCGGGCGCCTGGGGACTCTCGAATACGTGGATCTTCGCTGGGACGGTCGGATCGTGGCGCGGCCCGCCTCCGACCCCCGTCGACAAGGGAGATGAGCGACCATGCCGAAGAACGAGCGTTACATCGTCGGTCTCGACATCGGGACCCACACCATCTGCTGCATCGTCGCGGAAATGCGTGAGGGCGGCTCGGTCGAGGTCGTGGGGTACGGTTCGGCGCCCTCTCGCGGCCTCCGGAAGGACTCGGTGGTCCATCCGGAGGCCACGGTGGAGGCGATCAAGGCCGCCGTGGAGGAAGCGGAGTTGATGGCGGGGGTGGCGGTCGACCGGGCGGTCGTCGGGATCGCCGGGGCCCACATCCGCTCGTTCAACAGCCGCGGGGTCATCCACGTGACCGGAAAGGACGGGTCGGTGAGCCGAGACGACCTCCGCCGGGTCATGGACGCGGCCCGCGCGGTCAGCATTCCCGCCGACCGCGAGGTGCTCCACGTCCTCCCGCAGGAGTTCGTCCTCGACGAGCACGGCGGGATCGCCCAGCCGGTCGGGATGAACGGGAGCAAACTCGAGGCGAACGTCCACATCGTGACCGCGTCCACCAGCGCGATCCAGAACTTGATCAACTGCGTGAACCAGGCGGGGATCGAGGTGCGGGACACGGCGCTCGAACAGCTCGCGATCGCCGAGTCGGTCCTCACACGCGACGAGCGAGAACTCGGCGTCGCCCTCATCGACATCGGCGGGGGGACGACCGACCTCGCCGTCTTCGAGAGGGGCGCGCTCTGGCACACCGCCGTACTCCCCGTCGGAGGGGACCACTTCACGAACGACCTCGCGGTGGGGCTCCGCACGCCGATCCCCGACGCGGAGCGACTCAAGGTGAAGCACGGCTGCGCCCTTTCCACCCTCGTCGACAGCGATGAGGCGATCGAGGTCCCGTCGGTCGGGGGACGCAGGCCGCGTCTGCTCTCGCGGCAGGTGATGGCGGAGATCCTCCAGCCCCGCGCCGAGGAGGTCTTCTCCCTGATCCGCGCCGAGATCGCGCGCGCCGGGTTCGAGCGCCTGCTCAACGCGGGAGTCGTCTTGAGCGGAGGAGGCAGCCTCCTTCCGGGCATGGTCGAGGTCGCGGAGTCGATCTTCGGCCTCCCGGTGCGGACGGGGAACCTGAGCGGCGTCCCGAATGTCGAGGACCCCAGCGCCGCCTCGCCGTACGCCACGGCCCTCGGGCTCGCGCTCTTCGGTTTCAAGAACCAGAGCATCCGGTCCCAGAAGCCATCGCTTCCGAACATCCTTCCCCACTGGCTCGGCGTCCGCGTCCGGACGTGGTTCGCCGGCCGCTCTTGAACGTCCGCACGGAGGAGACCCAGACCGTGATCACGATCGACGACGAACGGGACGGCCGAAACCACCCCCTGGGCCTGCGGTTCGACGACGCGCAGCCCGCCTCCGCCCGGATCAAGGTGATCGGCGTCGGTGGAGGAGGCGGGAACGCCGTGGAACGGATGATCACCGCGCAGGTGGCCGGGATCGACTTCCTCGCGGCGAACACCGATCTCCAGGCCCTTCGAAAGAACCGGGCCCAGGTGAAGCTCCAGCTCGGCATGAAGCTCACCAAGGGGCTCGGCGCCGGGGCGAATCCCGAGATCGGACGGAGCGCCGCGCTCGAGGACTCGGAACTCGTCCTCCAGGCCCTCGAGGGCTCCGACATGGTCTTCGTGACCGCGGGGCTCGGCGGCGGCACGGGGACGGGCGCCGCGCCGATCATCGCGGGTCTCGCGCGGGAGATGGGCGCGCTCGTCGTCGCCGTCGTGACGAAGCCCTTCGGCTTCGAGGGGCGGAGGAGGCGGCAACAGGCCGACGAGGGCCTCGCGAAGCTCCGCGAGGTCGTCGACACCGTGATCACGATCCCGAACGACAAGCTGCTCCACACGGTGGACCGCCAGACCTCGGTCGCGCAGGCCTTCCTGATGGCCGATGACATCCTCCGTCAGGCCGTGCAGGGGATCTCCGACCTGATCACGATCCCGGGCGAGATCAATCTCGACTTCGCCGACGTGAAGACGATCATGTCGGGAATGGGGATGGCCCTCATGGGAACCGGAGTCGCGGAGGGGGAGCACCGCGCCGTCGAGGCGGCGCAGCGCGCGATCTCCTCTCCCCTCCTCGAGGATGCCTCGATCCACGGAGCGCGCGGCGTGCTCATCAACGTCACCGGGGGCGAGGATATGACGCTCCTCGAGGTCTCGGAGGCGGCCCAGATCATCCAGGAGGCGGCCGACCCCGACGCGAACATCATCTTCGGGACGGTGATCGACCGGGCGCTCCAGGGGCAGGTGAAGGTCACCGTGATCGCGACCGGCTTCCTCCGCGACGAGAGCCGCGCGCAGGTGCGCGCGATGCGGCACGCGCAGGCGCACGGGGAGCCCTCTCCCGCGCCGGCGAGACCGGGGACGGGGTTTCTGCGGGGCGGGCGGGGGGTCGAGTCCGCCGATTTGACCCCCGGCGACGACGGGTTCCTGCCGAACTTCGCGGGGGTGCGGAAGGACGACCTCGACATCCCGGCCTTCCTCCGCAAACAGATGGACTGAGAGTATCTTGTTCGCCGTGCCCGGACCGCGCATTCAGACGACGCACCGGATCCTCGTCGTGGACGACGATCCCGAGACGGCCCGCCTGCTTCGGAAGTGGTACGACGGGGAACCGTTCGAGGTCTTCGCCGCCTCGGACGGCGAGGAAGGGGTTAGCCTCTGCCATTCCCTCGGGCCCGACCTCATCGTCCTCGACGTCAACATGCCGAGGCTCGACGGGTTCGAGACGACGAAGCGCCTCAAGGCCGATCCCTCGACGTCGTCGATTCCCATCGTCCTGCTGACCGCGCGGCGGGACACCGACGACAAGGTCCGCGGTTTCGCCTCGGGCTGCGACGACTACGTCACGAAGCCCTTCGCCTTCGAGGAGATGGACGCCCGCGTGCGGGCGATGCTCCGCAAGCGCGAGCTGTACGTCGAGCTCGAGAACAAGAATCGCGAACTCGACCTCAAGACTCGGCAGATGCAGGATCTCCTCATCATCGACGAAAAGACCGGTCTCGCGAACTTCCGCGAGTTCCAGAGGCGCCTGCGGGAGGAGTGGCTCCGAGCGGAGCGGTACCGGATGCCCCTCTCGCTCGTCATGCTCGACCTCGACGACTTCAAGGCGATCAACGACACTTGGGGCCACCCCGCTGGGGACCGCGTGCTCCGGGAGTTCGCGACGCTCGTGACGGGCGGAGCCCGCGTGACCGACCTCGCCGCGCGCTACGGCGGGGAGGAATTCGGGATCATTCTCCCCCACACCGACGGGGAACTGGCGCTCCGGGTCGCCGAGCGCATCCGCGGAGCGGTCGAAGAGTTCGCCTTCCTCGAATCGGAAGGCCCGATCCGCGTCACCGTCTCCGGAGGGGTCGCGACGTGGCCCTACCACCCAGGGGTGCACTCTTTCGAAGACCTGGTGCGCGCCGCCGATCGTGCCCTTTACCGCGCGAAGCAGTCGGGGAAGAACCGGGTGATGATCGACCCGGAAGCGGTGGTGCACTGAGGCTGGGCGGCTTTCCTTCGATGCGGTTGGTCGCCGGCGATACCGAGAAGATGATCGGCACATGGTGGGGAAGGACGTCGTGGCATTCCGCCGCTTCGTCGATTTGACCCACGAGAAGTTCGCGTCTGCACTGGGAATCAGCGTTCACACCCCACGAAACTGGGAGCAGGGCCGGCGTGCGCCCGAGGGATCCGCCCTCGCACTCCTTCGGGTCGTCGCGCGGCATCCGCGCGTCCTACGGGAGAACCTCGCCGCGTCGGCGTAGTCTCAATGCCGTTTCGCCATTGACTTTCGTCAACCCTCGAGGGGTTGACTC
>CAZVOE010000120.1:0-9688 GCA_964628935.1 uncultured Acidobacteriota bacterium | reverse complement strand
TTGCAAAGCTTCGGCACGAAGAAGTTCTTCGTGCCGTCCCCCGCTTGGTACCGCTCGGGAAATCCCTCCATCCCGCCGTTCGGGGAGTCGACGATCGGGTGGTCCTCCGCTTTGAGATCGCCGACGTCTTTCGGCGGGATGTGATAGCGCTCCACCCAGGTGCGGAAATAGAACGGCGCGTCGGGGACGTCGTTCTCTTCCTTGCACGCCCTCACGCAGTTTCCGCACCCGATGCACTTTTGGATGTCGATCGCCATCGCCCACCAGTGGTCGGCGGAGTGGTAGTTCGCGGCCATCTCGGGAGTTCCCGCCAGCACCGCCTCGATCGCCTCGGAAGTGGCCGCGGTCAGAAGGAGAAACTTGCCGCCCGTCTCCAAGAACTCTCGGCGCGTCGGGGACATCGCGAATCCTCCTAAGAACCCACGTCCGGGCGGTGAGCGTCGTGGCAGTCGGTGCAGGACATCCCCTCCGCGTGCTCGACGGGATCGACCTGAGGAAAACCCCGAGGCTTCGCCACGTTCTCGGTGTGGCAGACGGGGCACAGTGCGCTCGCGTCGGGCCGCTCGGCGGAATTCGCCGAGGGGTCGAAGGCGTGCGCGGCGAGGGCGCCATGGCAGGCCTCGCAGCGTACCCCGGCGTGCGCCGCCTCCGCCTTCGCCTCTTGCACGTCGGGATGGCAGTCGTTGCACGCCGCGGCACCGGCGAATTTCACCGGATGCGCCCGGTTGTCCTCGATCGCTCCGACGCGATAGTGGCCGATCTCTCCGAACCCCTCGGGGACGAGGAGCGCCCGGAGGACGAGGAAGACGACGAACCCACCGACGAAGAGGAGGCCGAGGCGAAGAAGGTGCTCGTAATCCTCGAGGCGCTCCCGCACGACCCACCCCCTCCGGACGATGCGGTTTGGTCGAAGGATACGGCGGGGGAGAGGCCGAAGGGAACCTCCTCGCGATTGACATCGGTCAAGGGAGCGAAATCTCGCCTACTCGAACGGCAACGCTCCGCCGAGCTTCAGCTCGAGCCGATCGTGGATCCACTTCCGGTCGAACCACTCGATCGGGTTGACCGAGAGGCCGTGGAGAAGAACGCTGAAGTGGAGATGGTCCCCGCCGGCGAGACCGGTCGCGCCACTTCGGCCGAGTTCCTGGCCTCGCTTCACGGGTTCCCCCTCCTTCACCGCGATCGAGGACAGGTGCCCATAAAGCGTCTGGAGTCCGTACCCGTGATCGACGACGATGCAGTTCCCGTAGATCCCGAGGTAGCCGGCGAAGACGACCGTTCCGTCGTTCGCCGCGGGGACGGCGTCGGCCCGCACCGAGGCCATGTCGAGACCGAGGTGATCCTGCTGATCCACCGTGCGACCTCCGTACACGTAGGAGCGTCGGTCGGCGAAGCTCGCCTTGATCGCCGTGTTCACCATCGGAAGGAAGGGTTCTCTCCAGAGGAACTTCCGGTTCGACTTCGAGGCCAGCTCGTCGAGAAACGCGTTGTTCCTCTTCCGAAGGTCCCGATTGATCTGGAGGTAGTTCTCGAGAACCCCTCCCCGGTCCTCGAGGTCCGGGGTTTGGGCCATGATCTCGGTCGTGACCTTCTCCATGAAGGCGTCATCGAGCCGGATCGTGTCCCGCCGGAGCGGCTTTGCGAAGAACTGGTCGACGAACCGCGCCTGCGAGGCGTTTCCCGCCTCGTCCTCGGCCACGACTCGTACGGACTCCGCGTCCTCCATGTCGTAGGGGACCGCGAAGAGGGCAAAACGGTCGCGCTCGCCTCCGCCGGGAAGCGGGTAGCCGGGAAAGAACCGGCTTCCCGCCCGAACCCCGTCTCGCACCGCCGTTTCGCCGACGCGGTAGACGACCGCCTCCGCCCCGCCCTGGGCGACGTACGTGAATCTCGAAAGGATCTGCACCGTCGGGGGGGTGAGGAGCACCGGCAGCTCGAGTTCCCTCACGACCGGGTCGGGCGAGCGCAGCCAGGCGGAGGCGCGCTCCGCGGTCACCCGAATCGTGGCCTTTCCTTGCTTCAGGCCCGGGATCGAGTCCTTGCCGACTTCGATCCGCAGCGTCTCCGAAGGTGTCGCGCCCGACTTCCAAAGTTCCCACGATCGCGAAGGCTCGTGCCGAACCTCCTTCACGGTCGTCGCACGGTCCCCCTGCACGAGTTCGACCCGGACTCCGCCGATCCCGCGCTCGAGTTCCGAGACCTCGATCGTGACCGGCGTTTTCCGTCCGATCGCCTTCCCGGAGGGTTCGATCGAGATCGCCGGTTCGGGACCGGCGCGCAAGGCGGCGAGAACGCCCGCGGCGAGGATCGCGAGGACGAACGAGAACAGGGCGAGCTTCCGCATCGAGCTTCCTCCGGAGGGTCGCCGCACTATAGCGAAACGATCGGAAGCCCGAAAACACGAGGGGCCGGCGCGGGCGAGCCCGGCAGGCCCTCCGAGATCGAATCGAGTCGGATCAGAAGCGGAACGCGACGCCGAGGCGCGCGAAGAGGGGATCGACCGCCACCGAGTTCGGGAGGTCGTCGCTCTCGACGCTCGCGTCGAACCAGCGGAGACCGCCGAAGACGGCGAAGCTCTCGGTGATGCCGATATCGATGCCGGTCGAAAGTCCGAAGGTGGTCTCGCTGTCGACGTCGACGCTCCCGCCCCCGCTCAGGTCGAGGGAACTCCAGTCGACGAAGGCGACCGTCGGCCCGAGATACCAGTTGAGTCGGTCTCCGTTGACCACGTGCCAGTTGAGGGTGAAGTTCCAGGGACGGAGGCTGATCTCACCGATCACCTGACCGTCCGCCTCGACGTCGTGCTTCGCATCGAGGTAGGAGACCTCGAATCCGAAACGGTTGAACGGCTTCCACTCCGCTCCAATCTCGTAGCCGACCTCGCTCGAGGCCTCGACCGAGTCGGCGACCCCTTGGAGGGAGTCGTCCGAAAGGGGCGAGACGTACGCGACGCCGCCGAAGATCTTGACGTTGTAGTCGGCCGGGGCCGCCTGTGCGGGCGCCGCAAGAGCGAGAATCAACGCTCCGAGAATTGCCAGTCTCGTCATTTCCGAAACCTCCATGGGGCGGGAGAAGACCGCCCAGCCAAATCCCTATTGAGTCGGTGGACTCCGGGACGGTAACAGGCGACGAGCCGACCCGCAACTGTTATGGACAAAAAATAGACAGGTTCTGGGGCCTATCGGCCCTCCGCCAGGATCCCTTCGAGCAACGGAGCGTAAAAACGCCAGAAGAATGCCTCTTCTGAGGGAGCCAGCTTCGCTCCCTCGATCCAGCGACGGAAGGCGAGGTAGCCGGCAAAAGGGACCCGTCCCACCCGGAGCGGGTTGTCGGCGAAGTCGCCGCCGAAGTAGTAGGTCGTACCCGCTCCGGTGCGTCCACGCGTGCGGACGACCGCCGGGAAGCGCGCCGGGAGGCCTCGAGCGCGCAGGCGCCCCGCTCCCTCCGCGGTCAGGCTCCACCGGAACGACGCGAGGATCTCGCTTCCGGGAGCGGCCTCCACGACGTCGAACCAGTAGGGATACGGCACTCCCCCCCGTGCCCCGGCGATCACCGGGTGCTGGGGAAGGTCCCGCTCGATCGTCAACCCGATCATCCCCGACTCCGTCCCCACCCGCAGGACCTCGACATGGCGGTCGTCGCGGGTCAGGACGTAGCCGGGCCCCGCGAACGTCCACGGCGTCTTCCACTCCTCCTCGTAAACCCGGCGGAGCCATCCCGGGACCTCGTCCCGGTCCTCGAGCCGCGCGAAATAGCGGCCGATCCACCGGGTCCACCGGACGCCGAAGAGCGATTCCATCGCCTCGCGCGCTTCCGGTTCGGTGGGGCTCCCGAGCGAGTTGAACTCGGCGATCGCGGTGCCGCCGGCCTCGACGAAACCGCGCGCCGCATTCGCCTCCGCCAGCGTCGTCCCGCCGTAGATGCGCGGCGAACGCTCGAGCGCGGCCTTCATGCTCTCCCCGGAGGCGAGGTCCTCCTCGAAAACGCCGTAGGTATCGGCGAAGTAGAGAAGATCGGCATTCGCGAGATCGGCGGGAACGAGGTCGCGCGTACGCGCGGGCGGTTCGCCGGCCTTCTCCGGAGGATAGGCGCCGAGGTAGTCCGTGGTGACGTCGTAAGGACGCCCGTCCGGCCGAACCACCCCCAGGTGCTCGAGGAGCCAGAACAACGAACGGTGCTCGAGCCAGTTGCGGAACGGAACGGTCTTGTCGACGACCACGATGCGTAGGGGAACCCGTTCCCGCTGGGCGTGCACCGCCCAGGGAACCAGGACCAGGAGGCCGAGGACGATCCCCGGCCAGAACCAGCGAAGTGCGCCCGCAACCGTCTTCACGCGGAGCCCCCCCATCCCGGAAGCCAGGCGGAGAGCCGCGGGATCGCGTCGTCACGCTTTGCGGGATCGGGGCTCCGAAAGGTCATGTGGCCGACCTTCCGTCCGGGGCGGGCCCCCTTGTCGTAGAGGTGGAGGTGCAGCCCGGGGACCGCGGCGAGCCGTTCGATCGGAGGAACCTCCCCGATGAAGTTGAACATCGCGGTGTGCCCGACCGGACCGGTCGGCCCGAGGGGAAGGCCGAGCCCAGCGCGCAGGTGGTTCTCGAACTGGCTCGTTTCGGCCCCCTCGATGGTCCAGTGCCCCGAGTTGTGGACCCGTGGGGCCATCTCGTTCGCGTAAAGAACGCCGTCCTTTTGGAAAAGCTCGATTGCGAGAACCCCGACGTAGCCGAGCGCGTCGAGGACGCCCGTCGCCTCCTTCTCGGCGGCCGCCTGGAGCTGCGGCGGAACGTTCGGTGCGGGCGCGACGCTCAGCCTCAGGATCCCGCCGCCGTGCGTGTTCTCCACGAGGGGCCAGAAGCGCGTCTCTCCCTTCGTGCTCCGCACCGCGAGGATCGACAACTCCCGTTCGAAGGCGACGAACCCCTCGAGGATCAGCGATTTCCCGCCGAGGTCCTCGAACGCTCGCGGCAAGTCCTCGTGACGACGGATCACGCGTTGGCCCTTCCCGTCGTATCCTTCGCGCCGCGTCTTGAGGACGGCGGGGAGTCCGATGCGGCGCGCTGCCCCCTCGAGACCGGCGAGATCGTCGACCGCCTCGAACGGCGCCGTCGGGATCCCGAGGTCGCGGAAGAGGTTCTTTTCGAATAGCCGGTCCTGCGCCGCCCCGAGGGCCGTCGAGCCGGGGAAAACGGGGCGGGTGCGTTCCACGCGCCGCGCCGCCTCGACCGGGACATTCTCGAACTCGTACGTGACGACGTGGGACCGATGCGCGAGTTCGTCGAGCGCATCCTCGTCGTCGAACGGCGCCCGGATGTGGTCGGCGAGCCTGCCCGCCGGAGCGTCCGGCGAGGGGTCGAGGACGACGAAGCGCAGGCCGAGGGGATAGCCGCCGAGCGCCAGCATCCGCCCGAGCTGACCACCACCGAGGATTCCGACGACCGTCATGACGTGGCGGGCGGCTCCGGCGGAGGCGTGCGCGGGTCGGGATCGGCGAGGACGCGCTCGGTCTGCGCCCTCCGGTGACGGCGTACCGCCTCCCTGTGCTCGGGGTGCTTGTTGCCGACGATCGACGCGGCGAGAAGGGCGGCGTTCGTCGCTCCGGCCCGACCGATCGCGAGCGTGCCGACCGGAACCCCGCCGGGCATCTGAACGATCGAGAGCAGCGAGTCGAGACCCTGGAGCGACTTCGACGGCACCGGGACGCCGAGGACCGGAAGGATCGTCTTCGAGGCGGTCATCCCGGGCAGATGCGCGGCCCCGCCGGCCCCCGCGACGATCACCTCGATCCCGCGGGACTCGGCGGCGGACGCGTACTCGAAGAGGAGATCGGGAGTACGGTGCGCGGAAACGATCCGCACCTCGTACGGGACGCCCAAGGCGTCTAGGGTCTCGGCCGCAGCGGAGAGGGTCTCCCAGTCCGACCGGGAGCCCATGACGATGCCGACGAGGGCTCTGCTCATGGCCGGATTCTATCCAAATCCGGATCGGCGGCGCCTCCTGGGGCAGAATGAGGCTCCGTTCGCACCGGCCGAATCGGAAGGAGGGCCGACACGATGAGCGAGCACCCGAAGTTCCGCATCGAGATGGAGCGCATCGAAGGATACGAATTCCGGGTCAAGTTCGATTGGGACCAAGTCCCGGAGATCGTCCTGGACGAGCCGGAGCCGATCGGAAAACGCAGGGGACCGAACGCCTCGCGCCTCCTCGCCGCCGCCGTCGGGAATTGTCTCAGCGCGAGCCTGCTGTATTGCCTCGAGAAGTCGCACGCGGAAATCGCCGGGATGCGGACCATCGTCACCGGCGCCCTCGTGCGCAACGAGAGAGGCCGCCTCCGCGTCGGCGGGCTCGACGTGACGATCGAGACGAAAGGGGTCGATCCAGCGCGCCTCGAGCGTTGCCGCGGGCTGTTCGAGGACTACTGCGTCGTCAGCGACAGCGTCCGTCAAGGCATCCCGATTCGCGTCGAGGTGAAATAGGAACCGGCAACTTCCTCGTCACGAAAAGGTGCCAGTCCCCTTTAATCTCAACACCGGTCCGCCGAAGGCGGCCGCGGCCTCCTCGAAGATCTCGCTCTCCCGACCCTGGTACCGCGGAGAAAGGTGGAACGGCGCGAGGCGCTCGGCGCCGGCTTCCCGGGCGATCTCCCCCGCGTCGCGCGCGGTCAGGTGCCGACGGGCGCGGGCGAGGGCGACGTCCTCGTGGAGGAACGCAGCCTCGCAAATCAGGAGGTCCGCTCCTCGAGCGAGCGAGACGACGGTTTCGACGTTCGCGTCGGTTCGGGCGATGTCGGTCACATAAGCGATGCGCTGGCCCGGACCGCGCCGGACGATCTCCTCGGCGAGCGCCCCTCGCGGGAACACGCGGATCGCCCCGTCCTTCCCGAGCGCCTCTACCTCTTCGTCTTCCGGCTCCCTCCGACGCACCGATTCTTTGAAACCGCGAAGCCACGGTCCGGGCACGAGCGACAGCCGCTCGAGCGCGGATCGGTCGATGCCGAGATGCTCCACCTCTCGGAGGGCGATACCCAGGACGGGCACCCCGTGGTCGAGAAGCGCCGCCTCCAGGGTGAACAGGCGTTCCGCATGGATGGTTCCCGCGCTCCGGCGGTCGGCGAGCCTCACCGGCCTCATTCCGGTGGCGGCGGAGAACTCCGCCGCGCGCAACCACTCCCCGTCCGCCTCCTGCACTCGGAGTCGGATTGGGTAGTCTTCGATCAGGTTCCAGGTGTATGCCGCGATCCGTCCCTCGACCGCGCGGAGGAAGCCCGGGGGCCCGGTGACCGAAAGTTCCCGGTCGCGACGGAGGGCCAAGCGGAGGAGGTGGTCGAACCCGACGAAGTGGTCCATGTGGGTGTGGGTGACGACCACGTGGTCGACGCGGAGGAGCTTCCGCGTCGAGACCCGGCTCAGGTTGCCGCAGTCGAGGAGAACCGACCGCCCTTCGTCCATGAGATCGACCCACACGCCGGGGTCACCGGTCGGCTCGTCGATGAGAGCGGGCTGGAAGAGCGTCCGCACGATCGCCCCTAACGCGGATCCGAGAGCCCCATCCGGAAGGAGTGCGGCGCGGGACGCGTCCCCCGTTCGGCGGCCACGAGATCGACCGCTCCGCCGAGCGCGCGCCCGCAAGATCTCGAGAAGACGAGCTTGAGGGCGAGATCGGCGACGACGCCGACCCCACCCCAGAGCCACAGGGCCGCCACCCCCTCTTCCGCCGGCGGGAGCCCGACGAACCTCCCGAGGGGGTCGGCGGCGGCGGAGCCGAGGACGACGTAGGCGGCAACGCGCACGACGCTCCAGACGTTCCACGCGAGGACCGCCACCACGAGCTTCCGCTTCGCCGCCCGGAGAAGCGTCGCGACATAGGCGTTCATGTGGTTGAGGAGAACCGCACCGAACGCGATCGAGAGGAAGTTCGCCGTCGCGACCGCGGCGAGGAGGTAGATCGCGAGTTCGCGTCCGTGGGTCCAAAACGTCGCAACCGGCCTCGACTCGGGCCCCTTTCCCGACCGCAACCAGTCGAGCATCGACTCTCGATAGGACCGCGCGCGGAGGACGGAGCGATCGACCGCTGCCGGTGCCCCCGTGAACGTGACGATCGACACGAGCGTGCTCCCCGCCGCCCAGGCGCCCACCACCGCCGCCGCCCACGCCGGACCGTGCGCTTGCCATCCCGCCGCGAACGCGACCCAGCCGAAGACCGCCTGGGTGAGCGGGAGGACGAAACGGTTCTTCCACCTCCAACCGAGCCGGAACCCGGCCGCACCGCAGATCGCCCCGAGGACGAGATAGTAAGAGGGAGGAAAGGGAGAACCGATCACGACGTCATTCTAGGGAACCCGGTACACGCGGATCGAGTCCCCCACTTCCGCGACCGGCTCCCCGCGCTCGCGAAGCCGCGCAAGCCACGTCGACAACAGCGTCTCTTCGGCAGCCTTCACTTCTTCCGGCGTCGCGAGCCCTCTCTCGACGAGCCAGAGGCCCAGGCGCGGGTAGGGATCCCGCGCGCGGATGCGGTCGTCGCGCCACCTCGTGTACTCGCGAAGCGGCTCGACCGGGACGACGCCGCGGCGCATCAGTTCGAGAGCGAGATCGCGATCGGAGTTCAGGTAAAGACCGTGAAGAAAGTTGACGCTGACCGCGACGAGTTCGCCCGGTCCGGGCCGCACGACCGGTTCTTCGCGGCGGAAATCCGCGTACGCGAAGACCTTCCGGCTTCGAATCCCGTACGCCCGCGGGTCGGCCGTCCCGAAGTAGGCCAGGGCGATCTCGCCGACCCCCTCGCGGCGCATCCACTCCGCGAGGCGGCCGAGGTCCTGCCCCCAGTCGAGGTTCGAGTCGAGCAGCCATCGCTCGCCCCCGCGTGTCCCCCCGGCGAAAAGGTTGAAGTACGAGAGGTACCCCGGGGTCGCCGCGGCCCACGAGATCGCGTATCCCGCGAGGAGCGCCCCGGCGGCCCATCGCTTCCAGCGAACGGTCGACAGCGCCGGAATCGCCCCGCACGCGACGAAGAGGAGGGGCTCGAGGGGAGCGAGGTGCCGATGGCCGAGATTCAGGCGACTCGTCACGGCCACGGCCGCGTACACGAGGAATGTCCCCGAAAGAACGATCGCGTCGAGGCGGCGCCTCTTCCAGAGCGCGGCGCCTCCGAAGACCGCCCAGAGTGTGAGCGCGAGGAGCGCGGGCGGAGTCTTGAGCAGGAACGCCGTCGGGAAGTACCAGCGGAAGCCGAGCTCCGAGATCTCCCCGTGGAAATAGGCGAGCCGGATCTCGTCCTGCATCGCCGCCCCGAGGCCGAACAGCCAAGCCTCGGGGAGGATCCTCGCGTCGCGCGCCCACAGCACGAGCGGCGAAAGCCCCCCGGGGAGCGACTCACGCATCGCCCACGGAAGCGAGTGTCCCGGCTCGCAAGCCGCGAACCGGAAGCCGTACCCCGCCCACACGCCGAACCAGGCGACGACGCCGGTCCCGAGAAGGACCCGTGCCGCCGCGCGAAACCGCGAACCGCGCGACCCCTCTTCACCCACCACGATCCACGTGCCCGCGATCAGCACGAAAATGGGCGCGAGGAGCACCGCCGAGAACTTGAAGAGGAGCGCGGCGGCAACCGCCGCTCCCGCTGCGACGATCGTCCGCGCCTTAGGTGTCGAGAGCGCGGTGCGGAAGGTCCACGCAGACAGCGTGAACCCGAGCGC
>CAZVOE010000119.1:0-9690 GCA_964628935.1 uncultured Acidobacteriota bacterium | reverse complement strand
CGCGTGCCCTCTCCTCGTGATCGGATTCGGCCTCAACGGACGGAACCTCGCTCTCGCGGCGGGCCGCGCCGGGGTTCGCTTCGCGGTGATCGACATGAACCCGGATTCGGTGAGCGAGGCGCGGAAGCTCGGCTGCCGTGTCGTCTACGGCGACGCTTCACAACCCGCCGTCCTCACCGAGGCGGGGGCGCCCCATGCCCAGGTCGCGGTCGTCGCGGTCTCGGATCCGGCGGGCACGCGCGCGATCGTGGCGGCGTTGCGATCCGTCGCGCCGGGGATCCACCTGATCGTTCGGACGCGGTATGCCGCCGAGACCCGGGAACTCCTCGACCTCGGCGCCGACGAGGTCGTCCCGGAGGAGTTCGAGACCTCGGTCGAGATCTTCTCGCGAGTCCTGACGCGATTCCTCGTCGACGAGGAAAGGATCGTCGCCCTGCGGGCGGAGCTCCGGGCGGGCGCGTATGGGGTGTTTCGGGAAACCGCCTCGCGTTCCGAGCGGGAAGGGGTGCGTCTCCCGGTTCCCCGGACCGAGATGCGGACCTTCGCCGTTGACGAAGGATCTGCGCTGGAGGGATCCACGCTCGCCGAGGCCGACCTCAGGCGATCGTGCGGCGTTACGGTGCTCGCGGTGCGGCGAGGGGATGCGGTCGAGCCGAATCCCGATCCCACGGTGCCGCTCCGCGTCGGCGACTCGCTCGTCGCGTTCGGGACCCCGGAAAACTTGGGGCGCCTCGCGCTCAAGACCCGGGGAAGCGGTTCATCTCTTCCGTAGCGCAGCCCTCAACGCGTCGCCCAGGTTCGTCCCGAACGCCTCTTGCGGCGCCTCGGCGGTCGAGGTCTCGGCGCGCGGGGACTCCTTTGGGGGCTTCCGCGGGCGGGGTGGCGCCTCGGGATCCTCTCCGCGGGGCACCCCTTCGATCGCGAGCCGGATCCGGTGCCCGTCTTCCGAGACGTCGTGGACCTCGACGGGGAGATCGTCGCCGGGGCGGAACCGTGCGTCGAGTCGGGTGCCGGGGGGGAGGCCGGTCCACGCACGCGGGACGAGGCCAACGCGGCCCGGACCAAGCCACACGAAGAGTCCGAATCCCTCGATCTTCTGGATCTTGCCGGTCAACTTCGCCCCGGGGACGACGGCGTCGGGGGCGACCCCGACTCCCTCTCCCATCCACGGCAGAACGGTCGCGCGGCGGCGGCTCGGCTCGGTGGAGAGGACGACGAACGCCCGCTTCGTTCCGGGAGCGAGCGCCTCCCGCCAACCGCCGGGGAGCGGAGGACACTCGCGCGCGGGGACCAAGGCCTCCACCCCGTCGCTGAGCTCGACGAAGGCGCCGAAGTCGGCGAGACGGAGCACGGTCCCCTCGAGGACCTGTCCCGGCTTCAGGCGATCGGCCGCCTCGACCCAGGGGTCGGAAGTCGCCTGACGGATGCTCAGTGAGATCTTCCCGCTCGCCTCGTCGATCTTGAGGATCTTCACGCAGACGCGGTCGCCGACGGAGACGACTTCGGCGGGAGAGGCCACGCGATGGTGCGCCATCTCGGTGACGTGGACGAGTCCGGTGACCCCCGCCCCGAGATCGACGAAGGCGCCGAAGTCGGCGATGCGCGCCACGTGGCCGTCGAGAACCGCCCCTTCGAGGAGGGTGGCCCGGACCGCTTTCGCCTCCTCGACACGCTGTTCCTCGAGGAGAACGCGCCTCGAAAGGACGACGTCGTCGCCGCCCCGGCGCACCTGGATCACACGGAACGGAAAAGACTTGCCGACCATCTCCTCCGGCGCGTCGACGCGATGCAGGTCGATCTGCGAATGCGGACAGAACCCGCGGCTCTTCCCGATCGTCACCTCGTACCCGCCCTTGATCACCCTTTCGACCGTGCCGTCGACCGGGAGTCCGGTGCGGTAGGCCCGCATGACGGCGGCATCGCGCGGCCGGCTGCGCGGCGGCTTCTCGCGGGGTGCGGCGGGGGGCTCCTGCTTGGGAGCGGCCTCCGCCGCGGCCGGAGGAGGCGACTCGGTCTCGGCGGGGGCGGGGATCTCCGGTTCGGTCGACGCTTCGGGGACGGGCGGCTCGGTCACGGCACACCTCGATCGCTCGCGGGAAGTGGCCATTGTGCCACAACGGAGCGAGCCCGCGCTCCGGCGTTGATGTACGCTCCGCGCTCTCGGAGAGCCACCCGCGTTGGGCGAATCGAGCGAAGCCGGCATGCCCCCGTCCGGCGGGGGACGCGGCGCCGGTTGGTTGCGGCGCCTGTACCTGACTCTGCGGACGGAACACACGTCTCCGCGCAAGCTCGCCCTCGCGGTGGCGCTCGGCGTCTTCATCGGATTCACTCCGTTCTGGGGGCTCCATCTCGCCCTGGCCGTCCTCGTCGCCTCCACCCTCCGCCTGAATCGGCTCGTCGTGTACGCCGCCGCCAACGTGGCGAACCCGGTCACCGTCGCCCCGATCGTCTTCGCGGAGGTGCAAGTGGGGCATCGCCTGCTCGAGGGTTTCTGGCTTCCCCTCCGCGTCGCCGAGGTTACGGACCTCGGATTCGGGGGGCTCCTCTCGGCCTTCGTTGTCGGGAGCCTCCTCGTCGGCGCCGCCGCGGCGATCATCGCCTGGGCGGTGGTCTACCCCGCGGTGCGGATCGGCCGCCGCTCAGAATCCTGGATCGAGATCGCCGACCGGGTCTCCCTCCGCTACCTCGACGCGTCGGTCCGCGACGCGGAGGCCAGCCGCTCCGTGCTCCTCAGGGACCCGATCTACCCGTTCCTTCTCTCGGAGGTCCCGTTCGCGTGCGCCGGGCGGATCCTCGACCTCGGCTGCGGACGCGGCGTGCTCGCAGCACTCTGCGAGGAGTCGGGGGTGCCGGTCGGTCCCTTCGCGTACGTTGGCGTCGACCGGTCGGAGCGATACGTACGGGTCGCCCGCCTCGTCCTCGGAAGCGACCCCGGCCGCGCCCTTCACTGCTCCGACCTCCGCGACTTCGACCCTCCGGAAACGGACGTCGCCGTCCTCGTCGATACGCTGCGTTTCCTCCCGCCGCCCTCACAGGACGCCCTCCTGAGGCGGCTCGGCAAGGCGATGCCCGCGGGTTCGCGACTCTACGTCCGCGAGGTCGACCGAGCGGCGCCGCGACTCCGCTTCCTCCCGACCTTCGCGGCGGACGCCCTCGCCCAGTTCCTCCCCGGACGCTCCCGCCACGGCCTCCACTACCGGCGGGCCGATGACCTGAGAAACGCCCTCGTCGCCGCCGGGTTTGACGCGATCGACCGTTCGTCGCTCTCGGGGCGGAACGCACGGGTCCTCTTCGAAGCGGTGCGGACGGGAACTTCCGGAGGGGTTGCGGAATCGCCGGACACCCTGCACACTGATTGAGTCCTAAACAATTCTCACGGGAGGGAGCAACGATGCGGGGAATTCGAGCGTTCGCGATCGTCGCCGGGGCGGCGGTGGCCATCGCCCCGTCGGCGGCGGCCGACACGTGGGTCTTCGACGCGAGCCACTCGGGGGCCTATTTCAGCGTCCGTCACATGATGGTGACGAACGTGCGGGGAAGCTTCGGCAAGATCGAGGGTTCGGTGGAGTTCGACGGCAAGAACGTCGCGGGGATCGCGGTTCGGGCGACGATCGACGCCTCGACCATCGACACCCGCGAGCCGAAGCGCGACGAACACCTGAGGAGCGCGGATTTCTTCGACGTCGCGAACCACCCGACGATCGAGTTCCGGTCGAAGAAGGCGACCGCCGCAGGCGAAGGGAAGTTCAAGCTCGTCGGCGACCTGACGATGCGCGGCGTCACCAAGGAGGTCACCCTCGACGTGGAGGGACCGACCGCCGCCGTCCAGGACCCGTGGGGAAACACGAAAATCGGCGCGACCGCGACGACGACGATCAACCGGAAGGACTTCGGCATCCTCTGGAACAAGACGCTCGACGCCGGTGGGGTCGTCGTCGGCGACGAGGTGCAGGTCACCCTCGATCTGCAGCTCGTGAAGAAGAAGTGACCGCCGGGGGGACGGGGTCATCCGGCTCCGTCCCCTCCGCCCTCCCGAAGGCTCACGAGCCGCGCGATCGTGATGGCGACGTACATCTGCCCGGTGAACGCCTCGAGCCACGCGAGCGTTCGGGCGAGGTCGGACTTCGGCGTGATGTCCCCGTACCCGACGGTGGTGAGCGTCACGAAGGAGTAGTAGACGAGTTCTGCGCCCCGCCGCTCGGCGTCCGCGCTCAATCCCGAGAACGACCCGTGCACGCGCCACTCGATCGTCCCATAGGCGATCGCCCACGAGAGGCCGAGAAGGAAGTAGACGCAAATCGCGCCGCGGATCCTCTCCCCGAGTGCGAGACGGCGGTTCCGGAGAACGTCCGCGAGGAGCGCGACGGTCACGAGCACGAAGAACCCGAGGAGGAGCGCCGCCGCCGCTCCCCGCATCTCGGACCGCTCGGCCGCCCGGAGGCCGACGTGAACGGCCGCGAAGATCCCTGCGAGCGCGAGGACTCGGCTCGTCCCCATCCGCCGCTCCCCCGCCGCGACCAAGGCGACGACCAGGACGCCGAGAAACGCCCCGTCGAGGAGGCGTCCCGACGCCCTCCCCGCCTGTCCGAGCGCGGCGTAGATCACCACGAAGACGCTCAGCGTCACCAAGAGGTAGCTGTACCGCTTCGTGTGGAGGATCGTCTCGAGACCCGATGACAGGTTCATGGTCGTCCGTCCTTTCCGAGCAGGATCCAGAGCGTCGCCGGAAGGGCCGTGAAGGCGGCCAGGGCAGCGAGCAGGAACGCCGACGAGGCGACGACGCCGAACTGGCGCATCGGCGGGAGATCCGAAACGGCGAGGGCTAGAAAACCCCCGGCGTTGATCATCGTCGCGAAGAGGATCGCGCGGCCCGCGACGAGCATGGCGTGCCGGAGCGCCTCCCCCACGGACCCCCCGGCGCGCCGCCGCTCCTGAAAGTGGTAGAAGAAGTGGATCTGGTCGTTCTCGCTCGCCCCGAGGACGGTCGAAGCGATCAAGATCGTCGCCACGTTGAGCGGAATTCCCACGAGGCGCATCCCGAGGAACATGACCAGGATCGCGAAGACCGAAGGGATCATCGCGAGGATCCGCGCCACCCCGCTCCGGAAGACGAGGAGGAACGCGACGAAGATCACGGCGGCGGTGACCGCGAAGCTCTCGACGAGGGTGGGGACGAGATAGGTCGCGATCTTCGAGGCGACGACGGCGTCCCCGACGACGGTCATCGTCGCCCTTCGGAGGGCCGGCTCCCTCGACGCCGCGAGATCCCATCGTTCCGCGAGCCAGGCGCGAAGCCCGTCGATCCCCCCGAAGGCCTCCCCGCGGCAGGTCACGATCACCCGCGCTCCGGCCAGTGTGTCGAGGTCGACGAAGCCGCGCGCCGCGGTCTCGGTCAGGAGGAGCTGCTCGAGATCGGCGGCCCGCTTCTCCCAGGCCCCCGGTTCGTCCGGAAGATCGTCCCCGCGCCCCGAGACGTACCGGGCGAAGCGGAGGATCGTGGTCGGGCCGACCGCCGATCCGACGCGCCCGTCCGCCTCGATCTCGAGGCCGAGAAGGTGGAGACCCCGGAGGATCTCCGGATCGAGGACGCTCCCGTCCTGGGTGCGGACCCAAAGGCCGACCGCCGTCAGCCCGCCGATCGCCTCATCGAACCGGCGCGCGTCGCGCGCGAGGTCGAGGGAGGCGGGGACGTAGTCGAGGGCGTCGGTCTCGAGCGGCATCGGATCGAGGACTCCCGGCACGCCGGAGAGGGACGCGCCTCCGGCGAGCATGAGGCCGGCCGTGGCGACGAGGAGCGGCCAACGCCAGCGGAAGGTCCACGGCACGAGGAAATCGACGAGGTGCGGGAAGCGCCGCCCGGCGACCCGCCGCTCGAGACGCGTCGGGGTCCGGAAGAGACGCTGCAGGGCCGGAAAGAGGGTGAAGACGACGACCCACGTGATCCCGAGGCCCGCCGCGGTCCAGAGGCCCATCTCGTAGATCGGCCGAATCTCGGACACGGCGAGCGCCGCGAACCCGACGGCAGCCGCGAAGATCGACGCCGTGCACGGGAGGAACTTGTGGCCGAGCGCCGCGACCTGGTGTTCCTCGTCGGGGAGGTCGTCGGGCTGCTCGACGTAGCGGGAGTGCAGATAGACGAGGGTCGCGGTCGCGGTCACGAGGATCGTCAGGGGCACGAGCGACGAGACGATCGTGAACGAGAAGCCCGCGAGCGCCCCGAACCCGACCCCCGTCGAGACGCACACCGCGAGCGTCGCGAGGAAGGCGAAGAGAGCCCGGAACGACCGGTAGAGACGGAGGGTGAGCACGACCACGAAGAGGCCGAAGAGCGGGAAGTAGCGGCCGCTCGCCCGCGCCGTCTCCTTCTCGAGGTAGGAGTCGACCCAACTCGCTCCGATCTTCCGGACCGCAACGCCAGCCGGCGCAACGTCGACGAAGGTCTCGAGGGCTCGCTCGATCCGGGAAAGCGCGAGGTCACGCCCCTCGGCGTCGCGCGTCGTGATCTCGAGGGACAGTGCGAGATGGCGTTCCCCGACGAGACCCTGCCGGCGAAGGAGGTCGCTCCCCATGGCGAAGGCCCGAAACGGCGCGGCCCCCGCCTCCCACGAGACGAACCCCGACACCGCGCGGCGGAAGAGCGCGGGGGCCGAAACGGACGAGACCCCCTCGATCGCGGCGAGCGCCGTGTCGAGCCGTTCGACCGCCGCGAGGAGCGCCGGCGCGAACGGATCGGCCGTCTCGATGAGGACGACCGCCCGCTGCCCCTCGGGGAAGACCCGGCGGAACGCTTCGGTCGCCGCGACGTCGGGATCGTCGGTCACGAGGAGGCGATCGATCGCCCCTTCGCTCGGGATCCGGAGGGCGAGCGCGATCCCCGCCGCGGCGAGCGGAACGTAGAGGAATACGACCGAGATCCGGTGCCGGATCACGGCGTGGAAAAAGGCGGCGAGCGGGAAGGACGGCGCGTCCATGCAGGGGGAGGAAGGGTAGCCCAATTTGGGCTACGCTCCTCCGGATGAAACCGTTCGCTGCGTTCTCGCTCGCCGTCGTCGCGACCGCGGCCCTCGCCGCTCCCCCGCCCGCGCGCATCGTCTTCTGCGCCCCCGGCCGTCCCGGGAACACCGTCGAGGCGCAGGCGACGATGGACGCGTTCGCCGCGGCGCTCTCGAGAGACGCCGGACCGGTCCGCGCCGTCTACCACGAGACCGAGGAGGGAGGACTCGCCGCGATCCGCGACGACGCCGCGCTCGCGGTCGTCTCCGTGCCCTTCTACGTGAAGCACGTCGCGGCCCTCGATCTCGCGCCGGTCCTCGCGGCGGTACCCGTCGAGACCGGAGCGACCGAGACGTGGACGCTCGTCGCGAGGGCGGGGCGCGTGAAGACCGCCGCCGACCTCGCGGGTTGGGAGATCCCCTCGATCGCCGGTTACTCCCCCGACTTCGTCCGGAAGGTCGCGCTCGAGGGGTTCGGTCCCCTCCCCGCCGACGTGAAGATCGCCCCCTCGGGTCTCGTCCTTTCCGCCCTGCGCCGGGCGGCGCAAGGCGGGAACGTCGCCGTCCTCCTCGACGGCGCCCAGGAAGCCGCGCTTTCCGGGCTCCCGTTCGCGAAAGACCTCGTGGTCGTCCATCGTTCGAAGCCCCTGCCGGTCTCCGTCGTCGCGCGTGTGGGATCGAGAACGCCTCCCGCCCGGATCGAAGCGCTCGTGCGCGCGCTTCGGGCGACCGACGCCGAGATCCTCGCTCCGCTCCGGCTTTCCGGGTTCGTCGAGCCCGACATGGCCGCGCTCGAGGCCGCGCGGAAGGCGGCGGCCCGTTGAGGGGAGCTCTTGTCGCCTCCGCCCTCGTGCTCGCCGGGTGCGCGCCGGCCCTCCGCGAACCGGTCGACGTCCAGCTCCTGAGCGGGAGCCCGATGATCGAGGACGGCCCCTCCCAGGTCGACGCCCTGCTCGACGCGGGGGATGCGCTTTGGAACCGGCGCCCCGACGACGTCGCGGTCCGCGAGGCCGAAGCGCGCTACCTCGAGGCGGCCGCGCTCGACCCCGCGCGGGTCGAGGGGATCTGCGCGGCGGTGCGCCTCCTCGCCTGGAGGGTCGAGCACGAACGGTCCCCCGAGATCCGCGAGGCCCTCGCGACGCGGGGGGTGCAAACGGCGCAGGCCTGCGGGATGCGCGCGCCCGGCGACCCCCGTTGCGACTACTGGCTCGCGGTCGCCCTCGGGCTCCAGGCGCGGGAGCGCCCGTCGACGGCGCTCCGGGGGCTCGAGGCGATGGCCGCCGCCCTCCGTCGCGCGATCGAGAGCGATCCCGCGATCGATCGGGGCGGGCCCCGACGCGTCCTCGCCCTTCTCCTCCTGCGCGCGCCGGGGTGGCCCGCCGGACCGGGCGATCCCGAGGAAGGGCTCGTCCACGCGGAGGGGGCGCGCGCGATCGACCCTTCGTACCCGCCGAACACGGCGGCGTGGGCCGAGGCACTCTACCGGAACGGGCGGAAGGAGGAGGCCCGCGCCGCATGGGCCGAAGCACTCCTCGGGGCGGAAGCGCTCGCTGCGGCGGGTCATCCCGACGCTCTCGAGTGGGTCGAGGAGTACCGGATCTATCTCGGGGGTTGAGCGACCGGGGCAAGAGGAGGGACGATCTCGACGCGCACCCGGACGCAGTCGGCACCGGGGGGGACCTCCCTCGGATTCCCATCCGCGACGAACCCCCGCTCGGACAAGAGCCGAAGCAATTCGCTCCAACGTTCCGGGCGCACCTCCAGGGTGCGTTCGCGCGGAGAATCCGATGCCGAGATCGCCGTCCCGTCGAGCATCAGGACGTGACCCGCGATTCCGTCGAGGTCCCCTTCCGGGGCTCGCAGCGGCGCGTCGAACGGATCGAAGATCTCCCGGCACTCCATCCCGCCGGCGATCCGGATCGTCCTTTGGTACACGGCGGACGGCGCCGCGGGACGGGAGGAGGCGTCGAACGCCGCCGCGAGGTCCCGCGCGCGCGGTTCCTCGCGATCCGCCTCGGCGGCGACACCCGCGACCACCTCCGTCCCTTCGTCCCGGAGAGGCGCCGCTTTCGCGGCCTTGTCGGGCGGGGGGGGCGCCGGCGCGGGTTCCGGAGGCGTCGGTTCGGGAATCGCCGCCGTTTCGGCGGGAACCTCGATCCGCGCGGGCTCCGAGAACCTCGAAGGGGCACTGGACTCGAGCGGAAGGAACCGGAAGGAGATCGCGACGAGGGCGATCCCTCCGAGCGTCGCCGCGACCGCCGCCGGGATCTTCCATCCGACGCGGAACGGAACGACGGTTCTCCTCCCGCGCTCCGCGTCGAGCGCAGCGCGGACTTTCTCCTTGAGACCCCGAGGGACTTCCGGAACCGCCTCGGCGCGCAGGTCGGCGGAGAGGGTGCGTAGGTCGTCGAGGAGAAGTCGGCACCGCTCGCATCCCTCGAGATGGGCCTCGACCTCGAGGCGCTCCCCCAACGGAAGCGCCCCGTCGAGCAAGGCCGATAGGCGCTCGGCGGAATGCTCGTCGCGGCTCATCGCACTCCTCCTTCGACGCACTCCTTGAGGGAGAGCCGCGCCCGCGCGAGGCGGGAGCGGACGGTGCCGAGCTCGACCCCGAGGATGGAGGCGATCTCGCCGTAGGCCCGGTCCTCCCCCTCCCGCAAGGCGAGAACCGCGCGCCACGCCGCGGGGAGCCTCTCAA
>CAZVOE010000118.1:0-9782 GCA_964628935.1 uncultured Acidobacteriota bacterium | reverse complement strand
GGGGGGACCGCCCGATGGGGGGCCGGAACGACCTCGCCGGCGGGAGCGAAGACGATGGCGGAGTCGCACGGGACCGGGGGACGGTCGAAGGTCTCGCCGACCCAGGTGGCCCCCATCGAGCGAGCCATCCGCCGGTGCTTCTCCCCCCGGGTCGCGACGAAGACCTCGATTCCGCGATGGAGGGCGAGCTGGATCACGATGTGGGCCGACGAGCCGAACCCGTACAGGACGAGGCGGCCTCCCGTGGGGCAGGCGGAGCGGGAGAGAGCCCGGTAGCCGATGATCCCGGCGCACAGGAGGGGGGCGGCGTCAGCGTCCGTGAAGACCTCGGGGATCGCGTACGCGTACGCCTCCGGGACGACCGCCCACTCCGCGTACCCGCCGTCTTCGTGATAACCGGTGTAGCGGGACGCCGGGCACAAGTTCTCGTCCCCGCGCCGGCAAGCGCCGCACGTCCCGCAGGTGTGCCGAAGCCACGCGATTCCGATCCGGTCGCCGACCGTGAATCGGGACGTCTCCGGCCCGATCGCGTCGACGAGTCCCACGACCTGGTGACCGGGGATCAGCGGAGAGCGAAGCGGGGGAAGGTCTCCCTCCACGACGTGCAGGTCGGTGCGGCACACCCCGCACGCACGGACGCGCGCCCGCACCTCGCCCCGACCCGGCTCCGGTCGAGGACGCTCGACGAGACGAAGGGGGCCCGACTCGATGGGGGATCTGCGCTCGACCTCGATCGCGCGCATGGTGCCTCAGGGAAGAGCGCCGGATGGCTGGGGAGCAGGGATTCGAACCCCGATTCTGCGGTCCAGAGCCGCATGTCCTGCCATTGGACGACTCCCCAGCAGGAACGAACGCCCGACTATACCAAACCGCTCCCCAGGCGTTCCAGGAGCCGGTCGATCCGGGCGAGGCTCCGCTCGCGGCCGAGGACCTCGAGGACCTCGAACAGACCGGGGCTCGCCCCGCGCCCGGTCACGGCGAGGCGCGCGGGGTGGATCAGCTTCCCGGCGCCGATGCCGAGATCCCGGGCGGTCGCGCGGAAGACCTCTTCGAGACACGGGGCGGTCCAGTCGGCAGCGGCGTCGAGGCGCGCGCGGAGAGTACGGAGGGAATCGAGCAGCCCTTCCCCCGACAGGTGCTTTCTCGCGGCCGCCGGGTCGTAGGGAAGATCGTCGGAAGGGTCGAGAAGCGGTCGGGCCGCGTCGGGAAGTTCCGCAAGGGTGCGAATGCGGGGTTGGAGCAAGGGGAGAACGCGCTCGGCACCTTCGCGCCACAGCCCCGCCGCCTCGAGCCACGGTCGAGCGAGGGCCGCGAACGCTTCCCGCGACTGCTCCGCGAGGTACTGCCCGTTCAGCCAGTCGAGCTTCTTGAGGTCGAAAATCGCCCCCGACTTTCCGCATCCCGAAAGATCGAACGCGCGGGCGAGCTCCTCCCGGTCCATTTTTTCCCGCCCGTCTCCGGGGTTCCAGCCGAGGAGAGCGAGGAAGTTGAACGCCGCCTCGGGGAGATACCCGCGGTCGCGGTATTCGAGGACCGAGACCGCGCCGTGGCGCTTCGAAAGGCGCTTTCGATCCTCCCCCAGGATCAGGGGGAGGTGCGCGAAGACGGGCGGGGTTCGCCCGAGGCCGCGGTAGATCGCGATCTGTTTCGGGGTGTTCGAAATGTGGTCGTCGCCGCGGATCACATGGGTGATCCGCATCGCGAGGTCGTCCGAGACGACCGAGAGGTTGTACGTCGGCGTCCCGTCGGTTCGCACGATCACGAGGTCCTCGAGAAGGTCCCCCTCGAATCCGGTGTCGCCGTGGACGGCGTCGTTCCACGCGATCCTCCCCTCGGGAACGCGCAGCCGGACCGCGAACGGTTCCCCCGCGGCGGCGCGCCGTTCGGACTCCGCGGCCGGAATCGCACGGCAGGTCCGCGGGTAGATCCAAGACGCTCCACCCTTTTCGGCGGCGTCCCTCGCATCGCGGAGGGCGTCGGCGGCGCAGAAGCACCGGTAGGCGTGCCCAGACGCGAGAAGCGCCCGCGCGTCCGCGAGGTGCCGTTCGCGGAAGGCCGACTGGAAGAAGGGCCCCTCGTCGGGGGTCATCCCGAGCCAGGCCATCCCGTCCAGAATCGCCCGCACCATCGACTCGGACGATCGCGCCTCGTCCGTGTCCTCGATCCGGAGGACGAAGGTCCCGCCGTAACGGCGGGCGTAAAGCCAGTTGAAGATCGCCGTCCTCGCCCCGCCCACGTGAAGGAAGCCGGTCGGCGAGGGGGCGAAACGGACGCGGGGGGCGATCATCGCTCTGCCTCGGGAAATCGCGGTGGCGGAGAGGGAGGGATTCGAACCCTCGGATGGGGTTTAAAGCCCATCAACGGTTTAGCAAACCGTCCCGTTCGGCCACTCCGGCACCTCTCCGACGAGACGAAAGCCGGATTCTAGCACCGGGTGGCGGAGGGGGCGGGATTCGAACCCGCGAACCCTTTCGGGTCTCCTGTTTTCAAGACAGGTGCCTTCAACCGCTCGGCCACCCCTCCGGGACGAAGGGCATCGTATCAATGGTCGACGGAGAGCAGGGAAGGACGGCGTGCGCGTCGCCTTGCCTCCCGGGAGGCGGCGCCTCCCGTCCTCGTGCCTCCCCGGGTGGATCTCGCGGGGCTCGAGCAGATCGGGATCGTGACGTTCCGGGCCTCCGACGGCACCGGCCTCGGCGACCTCGCGACGCAGCGCTTCGTCGAATCGGCGCGCCGCGACCAGGGCCTCGTCCGCACGATCGACCTCGGCACGAGTCCCACGCCCGAGAACGACGTGGCCCTCGGGCGCGAGCGAGGCGTTCGCACGGTCCTCGCGGGCGACCTCACCGTTTCGAAGGTCCGCCCGGAGGTTCGCGTCGCCTCCGACCTGGCGTCGGGGGGCGTCGCCATGAGCCTCGAGGCGACCCTCGCCGTCCGGATGGTCGAGGTCGGGACCGGGGCGTCGATCTGGAGCCGCTCGGCCCGGGCCACCCGCTCGGTCCGAAACGTCGGCGTCTTCGGCGGGAAGGAGGTCCTCTTCGACGCCGCGGATCCGGAAGGGGCCTACGCGCAGCGCGTGGACGACCTCGTGGCGCAGGTGACCGCCGATTTCCACGCGCGGTGGGAGCGGCGCTGACGCGGGCATCACTCCCGGATCATCGTCAGGCACATCTTGAACCGACGGGTCGCCTTCACGGCGTGAGGCGTTCCGCCCGGCATGAGAAGAACGTCTCCCGCAACGACGCGATGCGGCGTTCCCCCGATCGCGAACTCCCCCTCCCCTTCGAGGAGAAAAACGAGCGCATCGTGGGGGACGGTGTGCTCGGAGAGCTCTTGCCCCGCGTCGAACGCGAAGACGGTGACCGTGCCCGTTCGCTTCTTGAGAAGCGTCCGGCTGACGACGGCTCCTTCCTGGTAGTCGATGAGCCCGGCGAGCGGGGCGGGTGCGTCATCCACCGATCCGTTCCCTCCCTCCCATGTACGGCCTCAAGACCTCGGGGATCACGACCGACCCGTCCTCCTGCTGATGGTTCTCGAGGATGGCGACGAGGGTCCGGCCGACGGCGAGCCCCGATCCGTTCAAGGTGTGGACGTGTTCGGTCTTTCCGCCTGGCCGCCGGAAACGGATCTGCGCGCGCCGGGCCTGGAACGCCTCGAAGTTCGAGCAGGAGGAGATCTCGCGGTAGGCGCTCTGCCCGGGGAGCCAGACCTCGAGGTCGTAGGTCTTCGCCGCCGAGAAGCCGAGGTCGCCTCCGCACAGGGTCACGACGCGATAGGGGAGGCCGAGGCGCTTCAGGACCTGCTCCGCGTTCCCCGTCAGGATCTCGAGCTGGTCGTAGGAGTCCTCCGGGCGCGTGAACTTGACGAGCTCCACCTTGTCGAACTGGTGCTGCCGGATCAGGCCACGCACGTCCTTCCCGTACGACCCCGCCTCGCTCCGGAAGCACGGCGTGTAGGCGCAGTACGAGAGCGGGAGTCGCTCCGCCTCGAGGATCTCCTTCGCGTGGAGATTCGTGACGGGGACCTCCGCGGTCGGGATCAGGTAGTACCCCCCCGGCTCGACCTTGAAGAGGTCCTCCTCGAACTTCGGGAGCTGACCGGTGCCGAACAGGGATTCTGCGTTGACCAGGAAGGGCGGAAGGACCTCGACGTATCCGTGCTCGCGCGTGTGGAGGTCGAGCATGAACTGGATCAGGGCGCGTTCGAGGAGCGCGCCGTCCCCCACGAGGACCGAAAAGCGCGCCCCCGAGATCTTGGCGGCGCGCTCGAAGTCGAGGATCCCGAGCGCCGGTCCGAGGTCCCAGTGCGGCTTCGGGTGGAAGGGGAACGACCGCGGCTCGCCCCATACGCGGACGACCGGGTTCTCCGCGGTCCCCGTCCCTTCGGGGACGGAAGCGTGCGGAACGTTCGGGAGCTGCCGGAGTTGCTCCTGCAGCCGCTCCTCCGCGAGCGCGACCTCCTTCTCGAGCGCGGCGATCCTTTCCCCGAGGCGGCGCGTTTCCTCCTTCAGGGCGCCGGGGTCGGCCCCTCGCTGCACGAGGGTCCCGATCTTGCGGGACGACTCGTTCCGCGTCTTCTTGAGACCTTCGACCTCGACGAGAAGCGCGCGCCGCTGGCGATCGATCTCGAGGATCGGCTCGAGCGGGATCCCGGCGCCGCGCTTGCGAAGGCCGTCGCGGACGACGTCGGGGCGGTCGCGGAGAAGCGCGGGGTCGAGCATGGTGACGCCTCCCTCGGAAGGGGCGGGAAGCGGCGATTGTAGCAGCGCGGCGCGGTGCTATGATCGCGCCCTCGTTCATGGACAAGCTCCGGATCGAAGGCGGCAAGTCGCTTCGAGGACGGGTGCGGATCGGAGGCGCGAAGAACGCCTCCCTCCCCGCGCTGGCCGCGTGCCTCCTCACCGGCGACGAAGTCGCCCTCACGAACGTACCGGCGGTCCGCGACGTTCGCACGATGCTCCGCGTGCTCGAGCACTTGGGGGCGGAAGTGGCGGACGACCGGAGCGGGGCGGTCCGGGTCCGCGCGGCTCGCCTCGCTTCGCACGAGGCCCCCTACGACCTCGTGAAGACGATGCGGGCCTCGGTCCTCGTGCTCGGTCCACTCGCGGCGCGGCAAGGCCGGGCGCGGGTCTCGCTTCCCGGCGGCTGCGCGATCGGCGAGCGTCCGATCAACCTCCACCTGGACGGATTGGCGAAAATGGGGGCCGAGATCACCCTCGAGCACGGGTACGTCGAGGTCCGTGCCGGTCGTCTCCGAGGCGCCGTGATCCCCTTCCCGTTCAAGACGGTCACCGGCACGGAGAACCTCATGATGGCGGCGACGCTCGCGGAAGGGACGACCCGCCTCGAGAACTGCGCGCGCGAGCCGGAGGTCGTGGACCTCGCCGACCTCCTCCGCGCGATGGGGGCGAGCATCCGAGGGGCCGGCACCGACGAGATCGAGATCGAAGGACATGCGTCCCTTTCCGGCGCCTCCCACGCGGTCATCCCCGACCGGATCGAGGCCGGCACGTACGTCGCCCTCGGGGCGCTCGTGGGCGACGGGGTCGTCGTCGAGGGGGCGCGGGGGGACCACCTCGAAGCGGTCCTCGCGCACCTGCGCGGGATGGGGGCTTCCATCGAGACCGTCGAGGGAGGCCTCGTGGTCACGCGGGCGCCGCTTCGGGGGCTCGACTTCCGCACCGGGCCGTACCCGGGGTTCCCCACCGACATGCAGGCGCAGCTCATGGCGGTGGCGACCCAGGCGAAGGGGACGAGCGTCGTCTCCGAGACGATCTTCGAGCACCGTTTCATGCACGTCGGAGAGCTGCACCGGATGGGAGCCGACATCCGGATCGAGGGGCGCACCGCCGTCGTCGTCGGGCCCTCGCGCCTGACCGGGGCGCAGGTGATGGCGACCGACCTACGGGCATCCGCCTGCCTCGTGCTCGCCGGGCTCGTCGCGGAGGGAGTCACGGTCGTCGATCGCGTCTATCACCTCGACCGCGGGTACGAGCCGATGGAAGCGAAGCTCCGCGCCCTGGGGGCAGATGTGGAGAGGATCCGATGAGCGACTGCCTCTTCTGCCGCATCGTATCGGGCGAGATCCCGGCCGCGATCGTCCACCGGGACGACGAGATCGTGGCGTTCCGCGACATCGCGCCCCAGGCGCCGGTCCACGTGTTGATCGTCCCCGTCCGGCACGTCGCCTCGGTCCACGAGGCGCAGCAAGCCGACGCGGGGCTCCTCGGCCGGCTCCTCCTCGCCGCGAAGCGGATTGCGGAACGCGAGGGGATCGGCGACGGCTACCGCCTCGTCACGAATCACGGCGCCGACGCGGGTCAGAGCGTCCTCCACCTGCACGTGCATCTTCTCGGCGGCCGGCCCATGGGCTGGCCCCCCGGGTAATCCCGTGGCCGATCGCCGTGTCGCCGGGATCCTCCTCCACCCCACGTCGCTCCCCGGCCGGTTCGGCATCGGAGACCTGGGACCCGAGGCGGACCGGTTCCTCGACTGGGCCGCGGCCGCCCGCTTCGGCGTTTGGCAGGTGCTCCCTCTCGGGCCCACGGCGGCCGGTGACTCGCCGTACAATTCGCCGTCGGCGTTCGCGGGGAACCCCGACCTGATCTCCCCGGAACGGCTCTTCGAGGAGGGGCTGCTGCCGGAAGGCGAGGTCCTGGCCTTCGAGTCGGCGATCGGCCCGCGTCTCGATCACGCCGCGGTTCTCCGCAAGCGAGAGCTCGTGCGGAAGACCTGGGAGCGAGGGCTCCACGGCGGCCCCGAGTGGGCGAGACGGGAGTTCGACGCCTTCCGCGCGGCGCCCGAGCAGGCCGATTGGCTCGAGGACTGGGCCCTCTACGCCGCTCTGAAGGAGAGACACGGAGGGATCGAGTGGCTCTCCTGGGAACGGCCGCTCCGCCTTCGCGAGCCCGAAGCGCTCGACCGAGCCCGAAAGGAGCTGGCCGGGCCGATCGAGATGCACGCCTGGCTCCAGTTCCTGTTCTTCCGGCAGTGGAGACGGGTGCGGGAGGAGGCCGCCCGCCGCGGCATCCGGATCTTCGGGGACGTTCCGATCTACGTCGCGCTCGACAGCGTGGACGTCTGGGCCCACCAGCACCTCTTCCACCTGGACGAGGAGGGCCGCCCGACGGTCGTCGCCGGCGTCCCTCCCGACTACTTCAGCGCGACCGGGCAGCTCTGGGGGAATCCGCTCTACCGCTGGGATCGGATGGAGGTGGACGGGTTCCGTTGGTGGATCGCCCGTTTGCGTGCGAACGCGAGGCTCGCGGATGCGGTGCGGCTCGATCATTTCCGGGGCTTCGCCGCCTACTGGGAGGTCCGGGCGGGAGAACCGAACGCCATCGGAGGCCGGTGGGTCCCCGCTCCCGGCGAAGCCCTCTTCGAACGGGTGCTCGCGGAACTCCCCGCGTACCCGATCGTCGCCGAGGATCTCGGGATGATCAGCCACGACGTGCACGCGCTGCGAAGGAAATTCGGCTTCCCCGGCATGCGAGTGCTCCAGTTCGGCTTCGACGGGAGCGACAACGACCACGTCCCCCACCGGCACGTCCCCGACGCGGTCGTCTACACCGGCACGCACGACAACGACACGACCCGCGGCTGGTTCGACACGCTCGACGAGGGATCGCGCAGCCGCGTCCTCGACTACCTGGGGGCCTCTTCCGAGGACGTGGTTTGGGCGATGATCCGTCAGGCCTACACGTCGGTGGCTCGGGCGGCCGTGATCCCCGTGCAGGACCTCCTCGGCCTCGGGAGCGAGGGACGGATGAACACTCCCGGCGTCGCGCGAGGGAACTGGGGCTGGCGGCTCCTTCCCGGACAGCTCGCGCCCAGCCTCGGGTTCCGCCTCGCGCGTCTGGCGGAGATCTCGGCACGGGTCGAAGGGACAGGCACCTTTTTCTGATCCGCATCGTTCGACGGATCGCCGTCGGCGAAGGGGTCGGGTACGGCGACGCAGGGAACCGCTCGGGCCAGGCGGTGCATTCCCTCGCCGCCCTGGGAGGGGCGGGGGACGGCGCGGTGCGGGGCTTCCCCGGGGGCGCCCGCGGCGGCCGGAGGCGTTCTTCGTTCCCGAACGTGGAGCGACGCGAGCGGAATCGGCGACGACGTTCCCGCGGCCTTGAGCGGGCCGAACGCCGCGGGCTAGAATCGCCCGTTCGGAGGTCACCATGGAAAAAGCCTTCCTCGTGAGCGCCGTCCGGACACCCATCGGAAAGTTTCTCGGCACCCTCGCCCCCGTCTCGGCCCCGAAACTCGGGGCGCTCGTGGTGCGCGAAGCGGTCGCACGCGCCGGCGTGAAGCCCGGTCAGATCGACGAGGTCTACATGGGGAACGTCGTCGGCGCGGGGCTCGGGCAGAATCCGGCCCGCCAGGCGGCGATCTTCGGGGGCATCCCCGACACCGTCCCCGCGATGACGGTGAACATGGTCTGCGGCAGCGGCCTCCGTGCGGTGGCGCTCGCGGCCCAGGCGATTCGCTGCGGGGACGCCCAAGTGATCGTCGCGGGCGGCATGGAATCGATGTCGAACGCTCCGTACCTCCTGCTCGAGGCCCGGAACGGGTTCCGGATGGGACACCAAAAGGTCCTCGACTCGATGATCCACGACGGCCTTTGGGACGTTTACAACGACTTCCACATGGGGAACACCGGGGAGGTCGTGGCCGAGCGATGGAAGGTGAGCCGGAAGGAACAGGACGAGTGGGCGTTCGAGAGCCACCGGCGCGCGATCGCCGCGATCGACGCCGGGAAGTTCCGGCGCGAGATCGTCCCCGTCGAGATTCCACGGAAGAAGGGGGATCCGATCGTCTTCGACACCGACGAGGGGCCGCGGCGCGAGACCTCGATGGAAGCCCTCGGCGCCCTGAAGCCGGTCTTCAAGAAGGACGGCACCGTCACGGCCGGGAACGCCCCCGGTGTGAACGACGGGGCTTCGGCGGTCGTCGTCGCCTCGGATTCGGCCGTGAAGCGTCTCGGGCTCACCCCCCGAGCGGAGATCGTCGCGGCGACGGCTTCCGGCCTCGCCCCCGAACTCGTGATGATGGCTCCGGAGGTCGCGATTCGGAAACTCTGGGACCGAACCGGCTGGAAGAACGAAGAGGTCGACTTCTACGAGATCAACGAGGCGTTCTCCGTGCAGCAGGTGGCGCTCGGCCGCGTTCTCGGGATCCCGAGGGAGAAGCACAACGTGCGCGGCGGGGCGGTCGCCCTCGGCCACCCCATCGGAGCGTCGGGCGCGCGGGTCCTAACCACGCTTCTCCATCTCCTCGAGGACGAGGGGAAGGAGAAAGGAATCGCCGCGCTGTGCCTGGGCGGCGGGAACGCGGTCGCGATGGCCGTCCGGAGGGTCTGATCATGGACGTCAAGACGCTCGGCGTGATCGGCGCGGGGCAGATGGGGAGCGGGATCGCTCACGTCGCCGCGCAGGCCGGGATCGGCGTCGTCCTCCGCGATCTCGACGAAGGGCTCGTCGCCAAGGGGATCCAGACCGTCTCCAAGAACCTCGCGCGCGCGGTCGAGAAAGGGAAGATGACCGCCGACGAGAAAGAGTCCGTTCTCGGCAGGATCCGCGGCACGACGAAGCTCGACGACCTCGCCGTCTGCGATTTCGTCGTGGAGGCGGCCGTCGAGAAGCTCGACGTCAAGCTCGAACTCTTCCGGGCGCTCGACGCGATCGCGAGGCCGGGAGTGATCCTCGGGACGAACACGTCGTCCCTTCCGATCACCCGCGTGGCCGCCGCGACGAAGCGGCCGGAGGCGGTCATCGGGATGCACTTCATGAACCC
>CAZVOE010000117.1:8017-9961 GCA_964628935.1 uncultured Acidobacteriota bacterium | reverse complement strand
GGCGGCGGGGCCGGGGCTTCGCTCGGCGTTCGCGCGAGCGCCGGCCGCGACCCGAAGGACGCGGTCGAGGACTACGTCGCCTACCGGCGGGGAACCGACCTGCTCCTCCACGGCAACGGCGGGGCGGCGGTCGAAATCTTCGAGCGCCTCGTCGCCGCCGACCCTCCGAACCCGGAATTCCGCCTGCGACTGGGAATGGCCTACGCCGCGACGGGTCGCGCAGCCGACGCGGAGCGGGTCTACCGGGAGCTTCTCGCCCTTTACCCGGACTTTTACCTCGGCATCCGCCGGTTCGCCGCCCTTCTCGAGTCGCAGGGGCGTTGGGAAGAGAGCCGCGACCTCTGGATCTCATTGCGCTCCCGAGGGCTCCCGTACGTCGGGATCGGCGCGCGGCTCGCCCGCGCCTGGCTCTCCCTCGGGCGGCCGGACGAAGCGCTCGCCGAGGCGGAGAAAGCGATGGCCGTCGAAGGGCGCTCGGCCGAACTCCTCGTCCTCGCCGGCCGATCGCTCGAAGGGCTCGGACGGCCGGAGGAGGGGCTCGCCCGCTACCGGGAAGCGGTCGAGGCGTATCCGGGGGACGGCGCCGCGATCGCCGCCGCGGCCCGACTCCTCCGCGCACTGGGACGCGAACAGGAACTGCGGGCCCTTCTCGACGGGGCCTCTCGGCGCCCCCCCCGCTGACCCCCCTGGCTTGCCATCGGCGGAGCCGGTCCCTAGATTCGACCGCGGTTGTCCGCCGGCGCCCGGACGAGGCGCCTTGCAGGAGGGCTCCTCGTGCATATCAACGATCTCCTCAAGATCGCCACCGACCGGGGCGCATCCGACCTCCACCTCAAGGTCGGAAGCCACCCCGTCGTTCGCGTGGACGGCCGGCTGATCCCGCTCGCGGATCAAAAGCGCCTCATGCAGGAAGACACGATCGCGATGGCCTTCAGCATCATGAGCGCCCGCCAGAAGCAGAAGTTCAAGGACAACTTCGAGATCGACATGGCCTACTCGGTGCCGGGGCTCGGCCGTTTCCGCTGCAGCGTCTTCCAGCAGCGTGGCACCGTGGGCCTCGTCCTCCGGGTCATCCCCGTCCGAATCCTGACGATTCGCGATCTCCTCCTCCCGCCGGTGCTCGAGAAGATCGCCCAGGAGCGCCGGGGCCTGATCCTCGTGACGGGGACGACCGGATCGGGGAAGTCGACTTCGCTCGCGGCGATGATCGACTACATCAACTCGACCCGAACCGAGCACATCATGACGATCGAGGACCCGATCGAGTTCCTCCATCGGGACAAGAAGAGCCTCGTCAACCAGCGCGAGGTCGAGGTCGACACGAAGTCGTTCGCCTACGCCCTCCGCTCGGCGCTCCGGCAAGACCCGGACGTCATCCTCGTCGGCGAGATGCGCGACTACGAGACGATCGAAACCGCCCTCACCGCCGCCGAGACGGGACACCTCGTGCTCTCGACCCTCCACACCCTCGACGCGACCGAGACGGTGAACCGGATCATCTCGGTCTTCCCCCCGCACCAGCAAAAGCAGATCCGGCTCCAGCTCGCCTCGGTCCTGAAGTCGGTCATCTCGATGCGCCTCGTTCCGCGCGCCGACGGGAACGGACGGGTCCCGGCGGTCGAGGTCTTGCGCTCGACCGCCTACATCCGGGACTGCGTCGAGAACAAGGAGAAGACGAAGCTCATCCGGGACGCGATCGCGGCGGGAACCAGCCAGTACGGGATGCAGACGTTCGACCAGTCGCTCTACAAGCTCTACCGGAGCGACCTGATCTCCTTCGAGGAGGCGCTCCGGCAGGCGTCGAACCCCGACGAATTCAAGCTCAAGGTCGCCGGCATCCAGTCGACTTCCGACATGGCGGCGGAGGAGATGGAGGCGGCGGTGACGAGCCCGGACCGCGCCCATCCCCCCGCCCCCCACTCGCCGTTCGAGGTATCCGGGACC
>CAZVOE010000117.1:0-8007 GCA_964628935.1 uncultured Acidobacteriota bacterium | reverse complement strand
CCGCTCGGGAGACGGAGGACCGCCGCGCGGGGCGCGGATGCCCGCGAACGCGCGGCGCGGAGGCTCGCGTCCCGACCGCTCACCGAATCCGAGCTGCGCGCCCTGCTGGCTTCCGAGGGGTTCCGGGCGGACGAGATCGATCGCGCGGTTCGGTGGGCCCGCGAGGCGGGGCACCTCGACGACCTCGCCCTCGCGGAGCGCTGGATCGCGACGAGAGCGGAGCGGCGCGGGTACGGAAGAGCGCGGCTCGTCGCCGAGCTCCTCGGGCGCGGGGTCGATCGGGGGGTCGCGGAAGCGGCGTGGCGACGCGTGGTCGAGGACGGACAGGTCGACCCCGTCGGGCTCCTCGAGCGGGCGGTCGAAAGAAAGGTGGCGGCGTTCGGGGGGTTGCTCGACGACCGGGCGGCGGCGCGCGTCTATAATGCGTTGCTTCGCGCCGGTTTCGACGCCCCCGACGTGCGCGCGACCCTCGAGTCGCGACGCCTCCGAAAGGACCGCCCATGACCGCCGAGCAAACTCGTCGCGCCTTCCTCGAGTTTTTCGAGGCCCGCGGCCACCGCGTCGTCCCGAGCTCGCCTCTCGTCCTTCCCCGAGATCCGACCCTCCTCTTCGCGAACGCGGGGATGAACCAGTTCAAGGACGTGTTCACCGGGCGGGAGCACCGCGACTATCGAAGGGCCGTTTCGTCGCAGAAGTGTTTGCGCGTTTCGGGAAAGCACAACGACCTCGAACAGGTCGGCCGCACCCCGCGCCATCACACCTTCTTCGAGATGCTCGGGAACTTCTCCTTCGGCGACTACTTCAAGGCCGAGGCGATCGAGTGGGCGTGGGAGTTGATCACGGAAGTCTGGGGGATTCCGGAGTCGCGCCTTTGGGTGACGGTCTTCGGCGGCTCGCCGGGAGTCCCGGCGGACGAGGAGGCGTTCGCCCTGTGGCGCGACCGCGTCGGGGTGCGACCCGACCGGATCCTGCGGCTCGGCGAGAAGGACAATTTCTGGAGGATGGGGGACGCGGGGCCGTGCGGCCCCTGCAGCGAGATCCACTACGACCTCGGGGAGGACCTGACCTCCGTCGAGGGCCGCTCCGATCCCGAGACCGATTCTCGACGGTTCGTCGAGATCTGGAACCTCGTCTTCATGCAGTTCGACCAGGGACCGGACGGGACCCTGTCGCCGCTGCCGGCGCCGAGCATCGACACCGGCATGGGGCTCGAGCGGATCTCCGCCGTGCTCCAGGGAAAGCGCAGCAACTACGACACCGATCTGTTCGTGCCGATCCTCGAGGCGGCTGCGCGCCGCGCGGGCGTACGGTACGGCGCCGATCCCTCCGCCGACACCTCGCTCCGCGTGATCGCCGACCACGTGCGGGCGCTTTGTTTCCTCGTGGCCGACGGGGTGGTTCCGGCGAACGACAAGCGGGGATACGTCCTCCGCCGGGTGCTTCGCCGCGCGATCCGCCACGGGCGGAAGCTGGGGATCACCGAGCCCTTCCTGCACGAGATTTCGCCCGTCGTCCTCGATCGGCTGGGAGAGGCCTACCCCGAGCTCCTCGCGGCGAAGGACGCGATCCTCGAGGTCGGCCGTCGCGAGGAAGAGCGCTTCGCGGACACGCTCGCCTCCGGGCTCGCTCTCCTCGACCAGGCGATCGGGGATCTCCCCGCGGAGGCGAAGGTCCTCCCGGGAGCCGATCTCTTCCGGCTCTACGACACCTTCGGGCTTCCGCTCGACCTCGCGCAGGACGTTGCGGAGGAGCGGGGCGTCGCCCTCGATCTCGAGGGGTTCGAGCGCGAGCTCGCGCTCCAGCGCGCCCGCGCGCAGGCTTCCTGGAAGGGGGGAAGAACGGTCGAGGCGGCCGCGGAATGGGGAGGGATCGCCCACCGATTCCGGACCGTGTTCGAGGGATACGAGCGCCTCCGGCTCGACGGGGTCCGCGTGCTCGCGATCGTTCGGGAGGGACGTTCCGTCCCGGGGCTCGCCGCCGGCGAGGAAGGAGACGTCGTCCTCGACGCGACCCCCTTCTACGGGGAGGCCGGGGGACAGGTGGGGGACACCGGCTGGCTCGTCACCGGGGAGGCGCGCGCCCGGGTGCTCGACACCAAGCGCCCGGTCGAGGGGATCGTCGCGCACCGCGTCCGCGTCGAGGACGGCCGGCTCGGGGAAGGGGATCTCGTGACCGGCGAGGTCGACGCCGAGCGGCGGGAGGCGATCCAGCGGAACCACACCGCGACCCACCTCGTCCACGCCGCGCTCCGGGAGGTCGTGGGGACCCATGTGAAACAGGCCGGCTCGCTCGTCGCACCCGACCGGCTCCGCTTCGACTTTTCGCACTTCGCGCCGATCTCCGATCGCGCCCTCGCCGATGTCGAGGACCTCGTCAACCGCGAGGCCTTGTCGAACATCCCGGTCACCGCGGAAGAGATGCCGCTCGACGAGGCGCTCCGATCGGGGGCGATGGCCCTCTTCGGCGAGAAATACGGAGATCGGGTCCGCGTCGTCACGATCGGCGCGTTCTCGAAGGAACTGTGCGGCGGTACGCACTGCGGGCGATCGGCGGACGTCGGCCCGTTCAAGCTCATCCAGGAGCGCGGGGTCGCGTCGGGGACTCGGCGGATCGAGGCCGTGACGGGAGACGTCTCGCTGCGGCGCTACCGGGCGATGAGCGCCGCGGTCGAGTCGCTCGAGCGCCTCCTCTCGGTTCCCCAGGATCAGTTGGTCGCGGAAGTCGAGCGGCGCCTCGAGCAGACGAAGCAGCTCCAGCGGGAGCTCGAGCGAGCACGGATGAAGGCGGTACGCGAGGGGCTCGCGAGCGACGCCGAGGCTCCCGAGGTCGTGTCCGGCGTCAAGGTCCTCGCGCGCCGCGCGGACGGCCTCGGCGCCCCCGAGATGCGGACGCTCGCCGACAACCTCCGGCAGAAGCTCGGTTCCGGCGTCGTCCTCCTCGGGCGCGCGGAGGAGGGGAAGGCCTCCCTCCTCGTGGCGGTCACGAAGGACCTCGAGGCGCGGCTTCCGGCCGGGGAGATCGTTCGGACGATGGCGAAGGTGATCGGCGGAGGGGGCGGGGGAAGGCCCGATCTCGCCGAGGCGGGGGGAAAGGACCCCGCCCGACTCGACGAGGCGCTCCGCGCCGGGGTCGAGACGGTCGGCCGACTCGTGGAGGGAGCCGCGTGACGATGCGTTCGATGCTCGCGGGGTTGGCTCTCCTGGCGTTCGCCTCCTCCGTGCCGGCCACGGCGGACAGCCTCTACTACTACGTCGAGGACGGGAAGGTGGTGTTCACGAACACGCCGAGCCGGGACGACGCCAAGACCGTTTTCCGGGACGGCGGGCGTGCGGCCGCGCGCGGCGGAGGAACGCTCCCCGCGACCCCGTACGATCGGTTCATCGAGAAGGTCTCCGCCGAGTACGGGCTCGATCCCGCGCTCGTGAAGGCGGTCGCCTCGGTCGAGTCCGGGTTCGACCCCGGAGCGGTCTCCCCGAAGGGGGCCAAGGGGGTGATGCAGTTCATGCCCGCGACCGCGAAGCGCTACGGCGTGAAGAACCTCCACGATCCGTACGAGAGCATCCGTGCGGGCGCGGAACATCTCCGCGACCTGCTCGACGAGTTCGACGGGGACCTCCGCCTCGCGCTCGCCGCGTACAACGCCGGTTCGGGGGCGGTGAAGCGGCACGGCGGGGTGCCGGCCTACCGCGAAACGCAAGACTACGTGCGGAAGGTGCAGGAGCGGATGGGGGGCCGCAAGCGCCCGGTCCGGCGGGAGCGCCGGGAGGGCGACCCGATTCGAATCGAGCGCCGGGCCGACGGGACCGTCGCATACGTGAACTGAGCGCCCTTGCGCCGGAGCGGGGGCACCGTACACTCTCCGAGCGCGACCGCCGGGGCGGGGCGCGGAGCATCGACGTTGTCGTCTCGATCCATCAAGATCCTCGGCATTTCGGCCTACTACCACGACAGCGCCGCGTGTCTCGTCGTCGACGGTCGGATCGTCGCCGCCGCCCAAGAGGAACGGTTCACCCGGAGAAAGCACGACCCGGAGTTCCCCTCGAAGGCGATCGCCTACTGCCTCGCGGAAGGAGGGGTCGCGCATCCCTCGGAGCTCGACTGGGTCGCCTTCTACGACAAGCCCTTCCTCAAGTTCGAACGCCTGCTCGAGACCTATCTCCGCTTCGCCCCGAGGGGACTTCCGTCGTTCTTGAAAGCGATGCCGCTGTGGCTCAAGAAGAAGATCTGGCTCCGGGAGGAGATCCGGGACGCCCTCGACGCCGACGTCGAGGTTCTCTTCACCGAGCATCACGAGGCTCATGCCGCGAGCGCCTTCTTCCCGTCCCCCTTCGAACGAGCCGCGGTGGTGACGATGGACGGCGTGGGCGAATGGGCGACGACGAGCGTCGGGATCGGAGAGGGGAACCGCGTCCGCATCCTCGAGGAGATCCACTTCCCGCACTCGCTCGGCATGCTGTATTCGGCGTTCACGTACTTCTGCGGCTTCAAGGTCAACAGCGGCGAGTACAAGCTCATGGGCCTCGCCCCCTACGGGGAGCCGCGCTACGCCGAGACGATCGAACGCGAATTGATCGACCTCCGCCCCGACGGATCGTTCAAGCTCAACATGGACTACTTCGACTATTGCGTCGGCCTTCGCATGACGAACGGCCGCTTCGCGCGATTGTTCGGCGGCCCGCCGCGGCCGCCGGAGGGCCCGTTGACGTCGCGGGAGATGGATCTCGCGGCGTCCGTCCAGAAGGTCACCGAGAAGGCGATGCTCGGCCTCGCTCGCCGGGCGCGCGAGGTCACGGGCGAGGACCACCTCGTCCTCGCCGGCGGGGTCGCCCTCAACTGCGTCGGGAACGGGCGGCTGCTCCGTTCGGGCCTGTTCCGGAACCTCTGGATCCAGCCGGCCGCGGGGGACGCGGGAGGGGCCCTCGGGGCCGCCCTCTTCGTCCATCACCAGCTGCTCGACGCGCCGCGCGTCGTGGACGGGAAGCGGGACCTGCAGCGCGCGAGCCTCCTCGGGCCGGCCTTCGACGACGATTCGATCGGCCGATTTCTCGCGGGAAAGGGGATCGAAGCGACGCGATGCTCCTCGACCGAAGAGTTGGTCGAGCGGGTGTCCGATCTCCTCGCGGCGGAGAAGGTCGTCGGGTGGATGCACGGCCGGATGGAGTTCGGCCCGAGGGCGCTCGGCGCGCGGTCGGTCCTCGGCGATCCACGCTCCCCCGCCATGCAGTCGGTCATGAACCTGAAGATCAAGTTCCGGGAATCGTTCCGACCGTTCGCCCCGTCCGTTCTCCGGGAGCGGGTCTCGGAGTGGTTCGAGCTCGACGTCGACAGTCCCTACATGCTCCTCGTCGCGGGCGTCCACCCGTCGCGGCGGCGGGAGACCGACCGGGCGGGCGCGACCGGACTCGATCTCCTCAAACAGCTGCGGTCGACGATCCCGGCCGTGACGCACGTCGACCACTCGGCGAGGATCCAGACGGTGTCGCGAGAGGACAACCCGGTCTACCACCGGCTGATCGAGCGCTTCGCCGAGAAGACCGGCTGCCCCGTGATCGTGAACACCTCCTTCAACGTCCGGGGAGAACCGATCGTCTGCACGCCCGAGGACGCGTGGAGGTGTTTCACGCGGACCCACATGGACGCGCTCGTGCTGGGATCGTGGGTGGTCGAGCGGGAGCGGCAGAATCTCGGAGAGATCGACCTGTCGTGGCAGCGCGAATTCGCGCTGGACTGAGGGTGGGGTGGCGCGACGCGGCGTGACGGAATCGACTCAGGCGCGGCGGACGGGGATCGTCCTCGTCGGGCTGCTCGCGGCGCTCGCGGCGTTCGCTCTCTCGCGGGGTCGCCCCGACCGCGCGACGCTCTGGGCGATCGCCTCCGCCCTTTCGCTCGGCGTCGTCTTCGCCGCCCCGGCGCTTTGGCTTTCGATCTGGCGGGTCTGGATGCGCGTCGCGATGGCGGTGTCGTCGGTGATCACCGTCGTCATCCTCGGCCTCTGCTACGGGCTGATCTTCACGCCGGTCGGGCTCGTCATGCGCGTCGCGGGGCGGGACGCGCTCGACGCCTCGTGGAGGCGGAAGAAGGAGTCCTACTGGGTCGCCCGCGAGCCCGTCGAGCCGAGCCTCGAGCGCTATCGGAAGCAGTTCTGAAGGGGAACGCATGGGACACGTTTCGCTCGTCCGCGAGTTCTGGGACTTCCTCAAGGTGCGGAAGAAGTTCTGGCTCCTTCCGATCGTGATCGTCCTCCTCTTGCTCGGCCTGCTCGTCGTCCTGACCGCGAAGAGCGCCCTCGCCCCGTTCATCTACACGGTCTTCTGAGGCGGCGAGCGCGGCGGCGACGGCCTCGCCCGCGAGGCGATGCGCCCGCTCGTTCGGATGGGCGTCGCCCGGGGCGATCCAGAGCTCCGAAGTCGGGATCCCGCGGTAGGCCTCGCGCAGGTCGACGATCTGCGCCCCTTCCCGCGCGAAGAGATCGACGACCCGGTCGAGTTCTTCCCGGAACGGGTCGGCCTCGAGCCCGTGGAAGAGCGGGAAGACCGCGACGGTGAGGGGGACCCCACGTTCCTGCGCCTCCGCTGCGAGGCCGCGTGCCGCAGCGACGAACCGGTCCCAGTCCGGCCCCGGCCGGTACAGGGAGGCCACGTAGTCGGCGTAAGTCTCCTTGAGCCCGAACCGCTCGAGAAGGGCGTTCTTCCGTCCCCGCAGCCATGCGTACGCGTAGCTCGAGCGGGTCAGGAAGGTGTCCGCGGCGCCGATCGGAAGCAGGGGAGGGTTGAGACGCGCGGGAATCGCCTCGCGGTTCGCCCCGGGCGGCTCCGGGTCGTTCGGGACGAAGCCGACGACGATCCGGTCGGGGGACCACCGCCACCCTCGCGTCCGGAGGAGGTCGAGCTGCCACGCGGTGTTCGTCCCCGGGATCCCCGCGTTGAACACCTCGATCCGCATCCCCTTCTCCGCGAGCGCCCGCTCCATGACTTCGGGCCACCGGTCGCGCGGATCGGCGATGCCATCCCCGAAGGTGAACGAATCTCCCAGGACGAGAATCCGCCGGACGCCGGGCGTCTTCGGCCGGTCGAACGGCCCGTCCCGAAACCCGTCGGCGTTCCGCGTGACGTGCTCCCGGAGAAACGCGACCCGACGCGGTCCCGCCGCGTACCAATCCCCGCGTTCGGGAAGCGCGAAGCGAAGCACCCCCTCGAGGGAGAGGAAAACGATGGCGAGGGACCCGCAGGCGAGCGCGGCCGCCGCCATCCTCTCCCGGCGTCGCCCGCGCCTCGCGCTCACCGGCGGCTCCCGAGTCGGCGCGACCGGGAGCGTGCGGCGCCGGCGGCGGCAGTCGCGATTCCGATCGCGAGTCCTGCCCACTCCTCGAACCGGGGGGCGTGGCGGATCTCGACCGCGCCCGCGCCCTCCACGGAGAGGAGCGGCGCGACGATCCCGGCCTGCGGGTCGAGCGGCAGCGTCCCGATCGACCCGCGCCCCTCCGCGATCTCCCAATCGGAATGGGCGAAGAGGTGGAGCACGGCGCGCCCGCCTCCCTCCGCGAACCGGATCCGGATCCGATCTCCGTGGAGGGACGCCTCGATCGACTCGATCGCCTCGCCTCGGGCCGGGATCGGGGAACCGTCGAACGGGGGGAACCGCTCCCAGCCCGAGGATCCTGGATCCGACCAAGGCGGGAGCCGGAAGAGCCGGAATCCGTCGCCGAGGTTCTTCGACGCGGCGGCGACGGCGGCGAGCCCACCGGAAATCGGTTCGCGGGCGACGACGGCGCCGACCCCGAGTCCCGCGAGCCGGCGCGCGAGGCCGGACGGGGTGGAGGTTCCCGACTCCTCGGCAGTCGCGATGTGGATCCCCCACCACCGAGGAGACGAGCCGGGCCCGCTCGCCGAGCGTTCCGCCTCGAAGACGGCGCGCGCGAACGGGGAGCTCTCGACGAAAAGACCCTTCGCTCCTTGAAGCCCCATCGAGGCGGGGAGGCGCATCTGGAGGCCGTGCCAGGATCCGTCT
>CAZVOE010000116.1:0-9966 GCA_964628935.1 uncultured Acidobacteriota bacterium | reverse complement strand
GTCCGTGGCGCAGCACCCGCGGAGCGTCGCGCGCATCGTCGCGCGGCCGCGTCCTCCGGAGGACGGCGCGAAGGCGCGCGACGAGCTCGCGCGGGCTGAACGGCTTCGTCACGTAGTCGTCCCCTCCCATCTCGAGTCCGAGAACCCGGTCGATCTCCTCGTCCTTCGACGAGAGGAAGACGATCGGGACGGAGGAGGTCTTCCGGATCGCGCGGCAGGCTTCGGTGCCGTCCATCTCCGGCATCCGGATGTCGAGGATCACGGCGTCGGGAGGATCGACGGCGACCCTGCGGACCGCCTGGGCGCCGTCGGCAGCCTCGTCGGTCTCGAAGCCCTCCCTGCGGAGGGCGATCCGGACCACCTCCCGGATCCCGGGGTCGTCGTCGACGATCAGCACGCGCGGCATCGGGTCGAATTCTAGGCCCCGAACGGGGCGCCGGAGCCGGTTGCACCGGAATTGCACGGGCCTTCCTCCGGGACGCCTTCGATCGAGCGCGGATCGGCCCCTTCCGCGCGGGAGATTCTCCGCCGACGGAGGACGGGCGATGAAGCGACGCGCGATCGAGTTCGGAGCGCTCGGGATCGGTTGGATGGCGGCGTGGGGCGCCCTCGGCGCCGCACTCTCGATCGTCGCGGGGATCGTCGATCCCGCGACGATCGACCCCGGCGAGGGGCCGGTCGACCTCGCCCGGAAGCTCGGAAGCGTCGGAGGGGGGACCGGGATCGTCTTCGGTCTCTTTCTCTCGATCGCCGAACGGGGGAAACCGATCGCCGAGGTCTCCCTGCTCCGCGCTCTGCTCTCGGGGATCGTCGCGGGCGCCGTCCTGCCCCTCCTTCTCCCGTGCGTCGAGAACTCCGTGATCGCGAACACCTGCCCTCTCGCCGCGCTCTCGGCGGTCCTCTCCGTCACCCTCGCCCGCTTCGCGAAACGATTCGCGCGGGCCCTCGCCTGAACGGGCTCCCGCGCCTTCGAGGAGGAACCGATGGGAAAGAAGATGGCCGCGATCGTCCTGATCCACGTGCTCCTCTCCGCCGCCTGGTCGGTCCTGGGAGGGAGCCTCCAGTTCCGGACCTGGAACAGCGACAAGAAGCTCTCCGAGCGCGTCGCCGCCCTGTGGGGCGCGCCGCAGACGCAGGCCTCCCCCGAGCTGACCTTCGAGTGGGAGGAGATCGTCGCGGAAACCGAGGAGGTCGCCGACCCCGCGACGGGAGGAAAGCGCGTCGTCGTCCGCGAGAAGCCGGTCGTGAAGAGCCGCCCGGTCCTCCTCGACCGATCCGCGATCGACGTCGCCCTCGACCTCGAGCAGCGCCGCAAGGGGCTCCTCTGGTACGCGACCTACACGGTCGACTTCCGGGGGGAGTACGCCTACGTCCACGACGACGATCGCGAGGGCTCCCTCTGGATCACCTACCGCTTCCCCACGACCCAGGCGGTGTACGGAGACTTCCGCTTCGAGGTCGCGGGAACGATCGACCCCTCCCTCGCTCCGGTCGCGGACGGAGACGGGAAGATCGTGAAGCAGCGCGTGCCGGTCGCCCGCGGGACGCGCGTCCCCTTCGCGATCTCCTACCGCTCGCAGGGGCTCGACGAGTGGCGCTACTCGTTCGGATCCGACGTCAACCGGGTCAAGGACTTCGCCCTCGAGATGACCACGAACTTCGAGGCCGTCGACTTCCCCGCCGGCACGATCTCCCCGACGTCGAAGGAGAGGACCTCGGACGGTTGGATCCTCCGGTGGGAATCCGAGAATCTCATCTCCGGCTTCCAGGTGGGGATGGACATGCCGCGGCGCCTCAACCCCGGCCCCCTCGCCGCGCGGATCGCCTTCTTCGCGCCGGTGTCGCTCGGCTTTTTCTTCGTCTGGATCTTCGCGATCTCCCTCATGAGACGGGTCGATCTCCATCCGATGCACTACCTCTTTCTCGGCGCGGCCTTCTTCGCCTTCCATCTCCTCCTCGCGTACACGGTCGACCGGATCGACCTCGTCCCCGCGTTCCTCCTCGCCTCCGCGGTGTCCGTCTTCCTCGTCGTGAGCTACCTGCGCCTGGTCGCGGGGATGCGGTTCGCCGCGGTCGAGGCGGGCGGGAGCCAGCTCGTCTATCTCGTGCTCTTCTCCTACGCCCACTTCTTCGAAGGGTTCACGGGCCTCCTCGTCACGGTCGGGTCGATCCTCACCCTCTTCGCCCTCATGCAGCTCACCGCGCGAATCCGCTGGGACGAGGTCTTCTCGAGGGGAAGGGTAGAATCGGCGCGGGAGGCCGCCCGATGATCGTTCGCCCCGTCGTCGCCGTCGCCGCCTGCACGCTCGTCGCCGCCTCCGCCGTCCCTTCCGAGCGGGGCGAGGGACGCTCCTTCGCGACCCGCTCGGTCGTGCACGCCCGGAACGGGATGGTCGCCTCCGCGCACCCGCTCGCGACGGCGATCGGCGTCGACGTCCTGAAGCGGGGCGGCTCCGCGGTCGACGCCGCGATCGCGGTCAACGCCGCGCTCGGTTTCCTCGAGCCGGTCGCCTGCGGGATCGGAGGCGACCTCTTCGCCCTCGTGTGGGACGCGGAGACGGGGAGGCTCTACGGCCTCAACGCCTCCGGGCGGGCTCCCGAGCTCGCCGACGCGGCGAAGATCCCGCTCGACCCGGACGGGAGGATCCCGCTCCACTCCCCGTTCGCCTGGACCGTCCCCGGAGCGGTCGACGGCTGGTTCGCCCTCCACGGGAGGTTCGGGAAGCTCCCGATGAAGGAGGTCCTCGCCCCCGCGATCGAAGCCGCCGAGCGGGGCGAGCCGGTTCCGCAGGTGATCGCCGGGGCCTGGGCGCGGGCCGCGCGGGTCTTCGCGGACAAGCCGGGGTTCGCCGAGGTCTTCCTTCCCGGGGGTCGGGCGCCGCGCGAGGGAGAGGTCTTCCGGAACCCGGCGCTCGCGCGTGCCTACCGCGCGATCGCGGAGGGCGGACGCGACGCCTTCTACCGGGGGCCGATCGCGGAGTCGATCGACGCCTTCTCGAAGCGCGAGGGCGGGTTCCTCCGCAAGGAGGACCTCGCCGCCCACCGATCGGACTGGGTCGAGCCGATCGGGACCTCGTACCGCGGGGCGACGCTTTGGGAGATTCCGCCCCCCGGGCAGGGGCTCGCCGCGCTCCAGATCCTGAACCTCCTCGAGGGGTACGACCTCCGCGCGATGGGGCGTGATTCGGCCGACTTCTGGCACCTCTTCGTCGAGGCGAAGAAGCTCGCGTTCGAAGACCGCGCCCGCTACTACGCCGACCCCGCCTTCGCCGAGGTCCCGGTCGAGGGGCTCTTGTCGAAGGAGTACGCGAGGGAGAGGGCCCGGGCGATCGACATGTCCCGCGCCGCCGCCTCCCCGTCCGCCGGAGTTCCGTCGGGGTCGGACACCACGATCCTCGCCGTCGCCGACGGAAGGGGGAACATGGTGTCGCTCATCCAGAGCAACTACACCGGCTTCGGGTCGGGGTACGTCGTCTCCGAGTGGGGGTTCGGGATCCACAACCGCGGCGGCCAGTTCGATGCGGCCCCCGGCCGCCCGAACTCGCTCGCGCCGGGAAAGCGCCCCTTCCACACGATCATCCCCGCGTTCGTGATCCGCGACGGGAAGCCCTGGATCGCGTTCGGCGTGATGGGGGGGGACATGCAGCCCCAAGGGCACGCCCAGGTCCTCGTGAACCTCCTCGACTTCGGCATGAACCTCCAGGAGGCGGGAGACGCTGCGCGCTTTTACCACACCGATTCGAGCGATCCCGACGGTTCGCGGATCGAGCGGGGCGGCTCTCTCGCGCTCGAATCCGGCGTCCCGGCCGACGTGCGGAAGGAGTTGCTCCGCCGCGGCCACCGGATCGTCGAGCAGCCCGCGGCCGCCTTCGGAGGGTACCAAGCGGTCGCGCGGGATCCGGTCACCGGGATCCTCTCGGGGGCGAGCGAGTCACGGAAGGACGGATGCGCGCTCGGGTACTGATCCGGACTTCATCCCGATTTCCCGGGAACGTAACGCCGGCGAAACGGTTCCCCCGTAACGTGGTCTTCGCTCGAAGCGGAGAAAGCGATGACGCGATTCGTTCTTCTCACCGACGAGCCCGAAAAGGCGCGACGCTCGATCACGGACGCGACGTCGTGGACGGAGAGGACCTTCCAGAACGCGGCCGAGGCGCTCCATTGGGAGCGGACGATGCGGAGCACGGGCGCCGTCGCGCTCGAAAGCCGCGGCTTCAAGCACGGGATCGCCTTCGACCTCGCGCCGAAAAGCGAACGCTGGGCGATCGGCGGCTGAGTCTCCTGCTGCCCGGCGCGGCGCTCCTCCTCGCCCCGCTCCTCGGCTGCGTCCGTTCCGCCCGCGATCCCTTGCGCGTCGTGCCCCTCGCCCGCGCGGGCTCCGACACCCTGATCGTCCTCCTCCCCGGCCGCTACGACGACGCCGACGACTTCCGGAAACGGCGGTTCGCCGAGATCGCGCGGGAGGAAGGGGCGACCTTCGACGTGACGGCCGTCGACGCGCACGTCGGCACGTACGCGGGTGGCCAGGTCGCGGAGCGTCTCGAGGACGACGTCGTGCTCCCGGCCCGCCGCGCGGGATACCGCCGCGTCTGGCTCGCCGGGATCTCGATGGGAGGGCTCGGCGCCCTGATTTACGCCGAGCGTTACCCCTGGGGCGTGGACGGGATCTTCCTGATCGCCCCGTACCTCGGCGAGGCGGAGGCGGCCCAGGCGGTTCTCGCGGCGGGCGGGCTCGAGAGATGGACTCCTCCCCCGGTCGCGCGCGAGGGAATGGAATTCTCCGAGCGGATCTGGGCCGCCGCGCGCGAGGTCCTCCGGGGGGACACCACCGTCCTCCTCGCCTTCGGGACCGACGACGCCCTCGCGCCGCAGCACGAGGTGCTCGCGGCGGCAATACCGAGCGAGCGCGTCGACCGTCTTCCGGGCGGCCACGAGTGGGAACCGTGGCTTCATGCCTGGCGCCGGTTCGCCGCCTCGGGGATCGCGACGAGCGCCGCCGCCAGCCCGTAGAGGGCGCAGGCGAGCCAGACCACCGCCCGGAGCCCGAAGGCCATCGCGAGCGCGAGCGAGGCGACGCTTGCGAGGACCCCCGCGAAACCGTTCACCGCCCAGAACCACGCCATCCGCTCCTGCCCGAAGCGCGCGATTCCCGCGGGAAACGCGAACCCCATCAGGAATCCGGCGGGAGCGACGGCGAGGACGGTGACGGCGACCCGAAGCCCGGCGGGCGCCGAGGCGGTGGCTTCGAACAGGGGGGCGAGGGCGAGATGGATCGCGGCGAGGAGGAAGGGAATCGCGACGAGGGCGAAGCGCGAACGTCGCGCTCCGGCCTTCGCGGCCGCGAGCGACCCGAGACCCGTCCCGACGAGCATCGAACCGAGGACGGCGGGAGTGGCGTAGGCGGGGTGCCCCAGGTGGAGCACGAACCGCTGGACCCAGGGCGCCTGCACGAGCATGTACGCGGCGCCGATCGCTGCGAAGTACGCCGATCCGGCCGCGAAGCCCGCTCCGCGCGGAACGTCCCTCGCGACGACGAACGGCACGAAGAAGAGCGCCGCAGCGAGGAGGCCGACGACGACGAGGAGCCGTCTCAGGAGAAGAACCGCGTGCTCGTTCATCGACAGCCCCTCCATCAGCCCGGGGTCGATGCGTCCGAAGACCCGGAGCGACTGGAAGAAGAACGGGCGGTCGTCGGTCGAGGGGGAGAGGTCGTACCCGTGCTCCTCGATCGATGCGAGGCCGCTCGCGAGGGCGAGCGCCACGACCGAATCGCGAGGCGTCGCCGGGGAGAGGGGCCAGTGACGGACGAAGCCGCGCTCGGCGCAGATCCCGTCGAGCCGGTCGATCTCGTCGCGCCGCCACGGCGCGCGCGAGACGAGGAGGGTCGCGACCTTGTCCCCCTGGACGACCGCGACGTGCGCCCGTGGGTCGGGGACGCCTTCCTCCTCCAAGGCCCGCACCGCGATGACCGCGAGCCGCGCCGACTCCATCCGCGGGAGACCGGCCGTCCAGCGGCTGATCGAGAGCATCCCCTCGGGGGAGAGCCTCGAGAGGTAGAGGCGCAGCGCTTCCACCGTGTAGAGGAAGTTCTCGCTGAGCGCATACGCCCCGGCGGACGTCGCCGCCCAGCTGTCGATGAGCGCGATCTGGATCGAGTCGTACGAAGCCGGAGAACGCGCGAGGAAGCTCCGGCCCTCCGCGACGTGCGCGCGAACTCCGGGGAGCTGGTACACCCCTCCCGCCTCGTCCCGGAATCGCTCGGCGACCGCCTCGACGATCGCGCCGTTCAGCTCGACCGCGTCGACCTCGACGCTCCCGGTGCGTTTCGCCGCGAGGATGTCCTTACCCCCGCCCGATCCGAGGATCAGGGCGCGCCGCGCCGGCCGCAGCTGGTAGCCGACGGTGGTCACGTCGTACAGGAGGTGCTCGAGCGACCGCGGGTCGCCGTCGCTCCGGAAAATCGGCGTGCCGGCCGAACCGTCCTGCTCGATCCAGAGCGCTTCTGCGGAGGAAGGGACCCACCGCGACCCCATTCCCCACCCGAACGCCCGCGTCGGATCCCGTCGCCAGAAGGCGGTCGGAAACACCGTGATCCGGGCGGTCGGCGTCCAGCGCTCGAAGAGGACGTCGCGCTCGACGTAATGCTTCGTCCAGGTCAGGCGAAACGGCGATCCCCAGGCGAGGGCCGCCGCGAGGGCGAGCGCCGCGACCCAGGCCGCCCGCGGGAGGGGGTGGAAGAGGATCGCGGCCGCCGCGAGGGGAAGGAACCCCACCGCCGCGAGAAGGGACGGTGTCGGAACGAACGACAGGAGGGGAACGACGGCGATCGCCCCGAGCGCCGCGCCGAGGAGGTCCGAGCCGTAGAGCTTCGCGACCTCCGCGGCCTCCGCGCGGACGAGGAGAATGCACACCGCCGCGCCGAGGGCGAGGAGAGCCGACAGGACGCAGAGGACCGCGAGCGCGACCCCCGGCTCGAGGGTTCCGGAGAGCGCCGGGGCGGCCGCCTCCATCCTCGGGAGAAAACGGCCCGCCCCGAAGAGCACCGTGATCGAGAGGGGGACGGCGATGCCCGCGGCGACGAGGACTCGGCGGAGAGCCCGCGCGGAGGGCGGAACGCGCGCGAACCAGACCCCGGGAGCCCCGAGCCCGAGCATCGCGAGGGAGATCGAGAGGAAGGCGAAGTGGTAGCCGACGACGACGCTCAGGACGCGCGTGACGCCGATCTCGTACAGGAGCACCGCCGCGGCGAGAAGGCCGATCGCGACGGCGCGGCGGGCGAGCCCCGCGCCGCTCCCCTTCACTCGATCTCCCGCACCACCCCGCACGCCACGCGGCCTCCGGCGTTTCCGGTCGGCTGGGTCTTGAAGTCGTCCGCGGCCGCGTGGACGATCAACGAACGGCCGACGATGTCCGTCTCCGCCGGGCCGCCGATCGTCCAGCGGTCGGTGGAAAAGGTGAGCGACCCCTTGCCGTCCTTCCCCACCACGAGGTTCCCGATGTCGCCCAAGTGGAACGGCTCGCGCCCCCACTGGCCGTGATCGTGACCCGTCGGGTTCCAGTGCGGCCCGGCGGACATCGCGTCGGGGGCGGAACAGTCCCCGATCTCGTGGAGATGGATGGCGTGCTCGCCCGGGGTGAGCCCGCTCGCGTCGATCCGCATCGTGACCGCGCCGTTCTCGGAGCGGAAGACGGCGCGGCCGGTCACGCCGGAATCGCTCCTCGCTTCGAGGACCGCCTCGGCCGAGGCGCGGGGCGCTCCGCCCTCGCCGCTCTCCGCTCCCGGCGATCCCGGTCCGGGCTGGGGGCCGCCCCCGCAACCGGCGGCGATCGCCGCGAGAACGAACACGCTTGCCGCGGGAGTCTTCGGTCGGTTCATCTCCGCTCCTCCCGCCCGGAGGCGGGTGCGAGCGCGCCGCGCACGACCGCATCCTCGGCGACCCAAGGCATCGTCACGCGAAGGCGCGGCTCGCGCTCCATCGCGCGGGCGATGGCGGAGAGGGCGCCGGGGTTCCGCGCCCAGGCCCTGCGTGCGATGCCGTTGTGAACGTCCCAGAACAGCATGTCGCGGATCCGCCGGTCGGCGTCGACGCTCCCGTCGATCACCATTCCGAACCCACCGTTGATCGCCTCTCCCCAGCCGACCCCTCCCCCGTTGTGGAGGCTGACCCAGGTCGCCCCCCGGAAGGCGTCTCCGATCGCGTTCTGGACCGCCATGTCCGCCGTGAGGTTCGAGCCATCGCGGATGTCGGCCGTCTCGCGATACGGGGAGTCGGTCCCCGAAACGTCGTGGTGGTCGCGGCCGAGGACGATCGGGGCCGACACGCGACCTTCCCGAATCGCGGCGTTCATCGCGAGGGCGATCCGCATCCGCCCCTCCGCGTCGGCGTAGAGGATCCTCGCCTGGGAGCCGACGACCAGCCGGTTGTCGCCGGCGCTGCGGATCCAGCGGAGGTTGTCGAGGATCTGGCGGCGGATCTCGTCCGGAGCCTCCCGGGCCTGCGCCTCGAGGACGACCGCGGCGACGCGGTCGGTCTCCCGGAGGTCCTCCTCCCGCCCGCTCGTGCAGATCCAGCGGTAGGGACCGAATCCGTGATCGAAGCAGATCGGCCCCATGATGTCCTCGACGTACGACGGGTAACGGAAGGCGCCCGACTCCGTCCGGACGTCGGCGCCGGCGCGCGAGGCTTCGAGGAGAAAGGCGTTCCCGTAGTCCCAAAAGCGCATGCCCCGCGCGGCGACGGCGTTCACCGCCGCGACGTGCCGGCGAAGCGACGCGCGCACCCGTTCCCGGAACCCCGCGGGATCTTCGGTCATCATCCGGTTCGCCTCTTCGAACGAGACGTCGACCGGGTAGTAACCGCCGGCGAAGGGGTTGTGGAGCGAGGTTTGGTCGGAGCCGAGGTCGATCGCGACCCCTTCGCGCGCGAGTCGCTCCCAGAGGTCCACGACGTTTCCGAGGTATCCGACGGAGACCGCCTCGCGGCCGCGCCGCGCCCTCTCGATCCGGAGGAGGAGACGGTCGAGGTCCGTCTCGACCTCCATGAGCCAGCCCTGGTCGAGGCGCCTTCTCAAGGGGCGCGGGTCGATCTCCGCCACGACCCCGACCGCCCCCGCGATCACGGCGGCCTTCGCCTGCGCTCCCGACATCCCGCCGAGGCCGGAGGACACGAAGACCTTCCCGGCGAGCCCTTCCTCCTCGGAAATCCCGAGGTACTTTCGGCCGGCGTTCAGGAGGGTGATCGTGGTCCCGTGCACGATCCCCTGGGGGCCGATGTACATGAAGGAGCCCGCCGTCATCTGCCCGTACGACGTCACGCCGAGCGCGGCGAGGCGCTCGTAGTCCTCCGAAGTCGAGTGATTCGGGATCACCATCCCGCAGGTCACGACCAGACGCGGCGCCTCGGGCCTCGACGGGAAAAGGCCGAGCGGGTGACCCGAGTAGAGAACGAGCGTCTGCTCGTCGGTCATCTCGGCGAGGGCGCGCATCGTCAGTCGGTACTGGGCCCAGTTCTGGAAGACCGTCCCGTTCCCTCCGTAGGTGATCAGCTCGTGCGGGTGCTGGGCCACGGCGGGGTCGAGGTTGTTCTGGATCATCAGCATGATCGCCGCCGCGTGCCGGCTCCGCGCGGGGTACGCATCGAGAGGCCTCGCGTGCATCGGGTAGTCGGGGCGGTAGCGGTGCATGTAGATCCTGCCGTACCGTTCCAGCTCGAGGGCGAGTTCCGGGGCCATCACCTCGTGATGGCGGGGCGGCACGTAGCGGAGGGCGTTCCGGAGCGCGAGCTCCTTCCCCGCGCGGTCGAGCACGGGTCGGCGAGCGGGGGCGTGACTCACGCTCGGATCGAGCGGTTTCGGATCCGGGAGATCCTCGGGAATCCCTTCGAGAATCGAGGCTCGGAACGACTCGACCGCGGCGGGGATCATGGCGGGTCCTCCACCGGACATTGTAATAGGAACGGGGACCGG
>CAZVOE010000115.1:0-9981 GCA_964628935.1 uncultured Acidobacteriota bacterium | reverse complement strand
CCACGAGGAGCTCGCGCGGATCGTGCGGCGTTACCTCTCCGGCCGCTACCGGGTGGACCTGATGGAGCGGACGACCCTCGAGATCGGACCCGCCCTCCGACAGGCCGGCGTCGATGCGGAGACCGCGGCGCAGGCGATCGCCCTCCTCGAGAAGACGGATCTCGCGAAGTTCGCTCGGGCGGTGAGCGGGGCCGAGGGGTGCCGCCTCGCGGTCGAGGCGGCGTACGGGATCGTGGACCGGACGCGCAGTCGCCCGGCGGAAACGCAACCCGGGGAGGCGGCGTGATGTTCCGCTTCGCCTCTCCGTGGCTCCTCGCCCTCGCCCCGCTTGCCCCGCTCGTCGGATGGTGGCTCGCGCGACGGCGGACGATGCGGGACCCCCGCCTTCCGATCCCCGAAATCGGGCGCCTCGGCCTCTCGATCCGGAGCCCTTGGGAACGGGCCGACCGCGCGATCCCGTGGATGCGGGCATGTGCCCTCCTTCTCGCCCTTCTCGCGCTCGCCCGGCCGCAGTGGGGGCGACAGGAAGACGTGGTCACGTCGAGCGGCATCGACGTCGTCGTCGCGCTCGACATCTCGGGTTCGATGCGCTGCCAGGACTCTCCTCCGCGGGGACGCCTCGAGGTCGCGCGGGAGAGCCTGACCCGGTTCGTCCGCGGCCGCCCCGGAGACCGGATCGGGCTCGTCGTCTTCGGCTCCTCGGCGACGACCCGATGCCCGCCGACGCTCGACCACGCGCTGCTCGAACGCTTCGTCGAGGAGACCGATTTTGCGCCTCCGGGGGAGGACACGACGGCGCTCGGGCTCGGACTCGCCGCGGCGGGGAACCGGCTGCGCTCCTCCCCCGCGAAGAGCCGCGTCGTCGTGCTCGTGACGGACGGACGGAACAACGCCGGTCCGATCGCCCCCGAGGAGGCGGCCGAGGCGGTGAAGGCGCTCGGTCTCAAGGTCTACACGGTGGGGGTCGGTTCCGAAGGGGAGGCCCTGTGCCCGGTCGACACCCCCGCGGGGCGCCGCCTCATTCCCCAGGAGGTGGACCTCGACGAGCCGCTCCTCCGGAGGATCGCGGAGGGCTCCGGCGGGCGGTACTTTCGTGCGGTGGACGCGGAAGGATTCGAGGAAGCGATGCGCTCGATCGACGCCCTCGAAAAGACGGAGATCGAAAGCCGCGTCCGGACGGTCTACGCCGAGCGGTTCCACGTGCCGCTCGTCCCCGCGGCGATCCTCCTCGCGGTCGAGGTCCTGCTGACGGCGACGCGCCTGCGGAGGATTCCCTGATGCGCTTCGCGCGCCCCGACCTTCTCTGGTGGCTCGCGGTCGTTCCGTCCGTGGCCGGGGTCCTCTTGCTCGCGGCGGCTCGGCGGCGCGCCGCCCTCGCGCGCTTCGCGGGCGGCCTCTCGCGCGTCGGGCGGTTCGCGGGGGACGCGAGCCCGCACCGGAGGGCGGTCAAGGCGATCCTGCTCGTGTTCGCCGTCGCCATGGGCTGCCTCGCGGCGGCGCGGCCGCAGTGGGGGGCGGGCCTCGAAGCGCTCGAGCGGCGCGGGGTCGACGTCGTGTTGGTCCTCGACACCTCGAGGAGCATGGCGTCGGAGGACGTTCCCCCGAACCGGCTGTCGCTCGCGAAAGCGGCCGCCGCATCGCTTCTCGACCGTCTCGCGAACGACCGGGTCGCCCTCGTGACCTTCGCGGGGAAGGCCGCGATCGCCTGCCCGCTGACCCTCGATCACGGCGCCTTGCGCCTGCTCCTCGACGCGACGGAGATCGAGGAAGTCCCCGTGCCGGGAACCGCCCTCGCGGACGCCGTCGCCCTCGCCGTCGAGGCGTTCGGGCCGGCGGGGCGCGAACCGCGCTCCCGCGTCGTCGTCCTTCTCAGCGACGGGGAGGACCACGAGGGAGGGGTCGCGGCGGCGGCCGCGAGGCTCCGTGAGGCGGGGGTGGTCTTGCACGCGCTCGGACTCGGAACCGACCGGGGCGCTCCGATCCCCGACCCGGGGGCGGAGGGCTCGGGAGCGGCGTACAAGCGCGACCGGGAGGGGAGGATCGTGACGAGCCGCCTCGACGGCGAAACGCTCGGGGCCCTCGCGACCGAGACGCGCGGCCGATTCTACCGGGCGACCCCCGCGGGAGGGGAACTCGACGACCTCGCGCGCGCGATCTCCGAGATGGAGGCGGGCGAGGCCGGCACCGTCCTCCGGACCCGCTGGGAGGAGCGGTTCCAGCTGCCGCTCGCCCTGGCGCTCGCCGCCCTCGCCGCGGAGGCCCTCGTCTCCGACCGCCGGCGCCGGAGGACCGTGCCGTGAGAGCCCTCGTCGCCGCCATCGTCCTTTCCTTCCTCTCGGGGCTCTTCGGCGGGAAGGCGCACCGCGAGAGCGAGCGGGGGAACCGCGCGTACGAAGCGGGAAACCACGACGAGGCGCTCTCCCATTACACCGAGGCGCAGACGGCGGCGCCGGACGCTCCCGAGCTCCACTACGACATCGGGAACGTCCTCTACCGGAAGGAGGACTACGCCGCGGCGGTCGAGGCCTACCGGCGGGCGCTCGTCGGGAACCGGGCGGACCTGCTCCCCGACGCCGCCTACAATCTCGGGAACGCCCACTTCCGCGAACGGCGATTCCGAGAGGCGGCCGAGGCCTACCGTCACGCGCTCGAGCTCCGACCCGACGACCCCGACGCGAGGCGGAACCTCGAACTCGCCCTGCGCGCCCTCGAACAGGAGAGCCGGCCGGAGCCGCAGCCGCAGCAGCGAGAGCGCGAGCAGGATCCGCGGGGACAGACGCAACCGCGACCGAACGAGTCGCCGCAACCGCGGCAACCGGGTCCGCAGCCGCGTCCCGAGCGCGGGGAGGGGATGAGCCCCGAGGACGCCGAACGCCTCCTCGACCGGATCGCCGAGCTCGAGAAAGAAGCGATGAAGCGCCGCCCTGCGGAGGCCGCGGCAGGCGAGCCTCCCAAGGAGAAGGACTGGTGAAGCGAGCGACCCCCATCGCCGCCTTTGTGTTCCTCGTCTCGGCGAGCGTCGCCCCGGCGGAAGTCCGCGTGTCGGCGTCGATCGAGCCGCGGGGGCGCGTCGCGGAAGACCAGGCGGTCCGCCTGATCGTCCGGGTCGAGGGGTCGTTCGCAGACGCGATCGAGGCGCCGAAGCTCCCGGGCCTCCGGAACCTGCGTGTGCTCTCGGGGCCGTCGACCTCCCGCAGCAGCCGGTTCGAATTCATCAACGGCCGGGCGAGCACTTCCACCGAGGCGGCGTTCGTGTACACCCTCCTCCCCGAGCGCCCCGGCCCGGCCGAGGTCCCGCCGATCGAGATCCGAGTGGACGGAGAGATCCATCGAACCGCCCCCCTCACGCTCGAGGTTTCGGCGGCGACGGCGGCGGGGGCGACTCCCGCCCCCGGCGCCCCAACCCGGCCCCCCGCGGCGGAAGAGCAGGAGGTCTTCCTCCGGGCGGAGCCGTCGGCGCGCGAGGTTTGGGTCGGGGAGCCCCTGACCCTAGAGGTGCGTCTCTACTCGGCGCGGCAGGTCGCCGGCGCCGACTGGTCCGCGACCCCGGACCTGAAGGGGTTCTGGTCGGAGGACCTCGGGGCCGATCCGCGCGAGGAGGCATTCCGGTCGTCCGTCGGCGGACGCGAGTACGTGGTCTACCCGCTCGTCCGACGCGTCCTCGTTCCGACGGCGGCGGGGGAGATCGAGATCGGCTCGTACGTCGCCGAAGTCCAGGTTCCCCGTCGCGCGCGCGATCTCTTTTCCGAGTTCCTCGGGCGAAGCGCGGTCGAATCGATGGTCCGCAAGAGCCCCGCGGTGAAGGTCGTCGCGAAGCCCCTTCCGGAGGCCGGGAGGCCCGCCGACTTCGGGGGCGATGTGGGCTCGTTCCGTCTCGAAGCATCGGTCGACCGCAGGGAGGCTTCGGTTCACGACGCGGTCGCACTGAAGGTCACGGTGCGCGGGGAGGGTTGGCTCGCGGGGGGACGCGCCCCCGCCCTCGCGGTCGGCGACCGGTTCAAAGTGTTCGACGCGACCTCGCGAGGATCGTCGAGCGTGCGAGGGGGCGTGCTCCGGTCGGAGAGGACCTACGAGTGGGTCCTCGTTCCGCTCGTCCCGGGGGAGACGGCCCTCCCGACCGTTCGGTTTTCCTACTTCGAGCCGAAGAGCGGCCGGTACCGCACGGAGTCGGTCGAGCCGGGAACCCTCACCGTCCGCCGGGGCGAGGCGGCCCCGGAGGCGACGACGGCGCGGTCGGTCCTCGTTCCGGAGCGTCGCGAGCTTCGTTTTCTCAAGAGCCGCGAGGGGAACCTCGAGCGGGGAGAATCGCGCTGGCACCGCAGCGGATGGTTCCGTCTCCTCGCGATCCTCCCGTGGATCGCAGCCCCGCTTTTCGTCGTCCTCGCCCGCCGCCGCGCGCGCCTGCTCGGAGACCGCGGGCGCCTTCGCGCCTCGCGCGCCCTGAAGCGTGCCCGCCGCACCCTCCGCGCCGCGGAGAAGGGGGCCGGCGACTTTCACGAGACCGTCGCCCGCGCGCTCGTCGAGTACGTCGCCGACCGCCACAATCGCTCCGCGGCCGGGCTCACCCACGACCTCGTCGACCAGCTCCTCGCGGCCGACGGCGTCGACCCGGCGCTCCGGGGACGCTTGCGTGCGTGCCTCGAGCGATGCGACTTCGCCCGGTACGTTCCCGGATCGGGCGAGACCGGGAGCCGCGAGGCGATCGCCCGCGAGGCGGAAGAGATCCTCGAAGCGCTGGAGCGACGGAAATGAGGCCCTGGCTCGCCATCTTCCTCGTCCTTTCCGCGGCCCCGGCCGGAGCGACCCCGGAAGAGCGCTTCGACGAGGGGTACGCGGCCTACGAGGCGGGCCGGTTCGACGAGGCGGTCGAAGCGTTCCGCGGCGCTCTGGCGGAGGGGGCTCGCGATCCGCGGCTCGAGTACAACCTCGCCAACGCCGAGTTCCGCGCGGGGCGGATCGGGGCGGCGATCCTCCACTGGGAGCGCGCGCTCCGCCTCGCCCCCGGGGACCCGGACATCGAGGCGAACCTCGCACTCGCGAGAGAACGGTTCGTCGACCGGATCGAGGTCCCGGACCCGGGTCCTTTCGCGCGCGCCCTCGCGCGGGCGCAAGGGAGGATCGGCCCGGACCTTCAGGCCGCCATCGTGCTCGTGCTCTTCTGGGCCTGTGCAGCGGTCGTCGCGTGGTGCCTGAGGAGACCCGGAGGGTTCGGCCCCGCCTGGGGCTGGACCCTGGCGGCGCTCGCGCTTGCCCTCGTCCTCGCGGGGTGGTCGTTCGCCGCCACCCTCGATCGCGTGGAAGGCGGGGACGGCGGGATCGTCATGGCGCCCTCGGTCGAGGTCCTCGCGGGACCTTCCCCGGCGAACGCGACCGTCTTCCGGATGCACGAGGGAACCCGCGTCGGGCTCCGCGAGTCCCGCGGCGGCTGGACCCGCGTCGTTCTCCCGAACGGGCTCACGGGATGGGTGCCGGCCGATGCCGTCGAACGCATCTGAACGCTCGGCGCCGGAACCGCTCGGGATCTATGTCCACTTCCCGTTCTGTTCGACCCGGTGCGGTTACTGCGACTTCCCGACGGTGACGGGCCGCGAAGACCGGGTGTCCGATTACCTCGATGCCCTGGAGCGGGAGATCGGAGAGGGGCAACCCGGTCTTCCGCGCCGGGCGGACACCGTCTTCCTGGGCGGCGGAACGCCGTCGCGGATGGAGCCGGGCCAGGTCGCGCGTGCCGTGGGCGCCGTCCGCGCGCGCTTCGATCTCGACGACGCGGCGGAGGTCACGCTCGAGGGGAACCCGGAGAGCCTGACCCGGGAACGGCTCGAAGGGTATCTCGAAGCCGGCGTCGACCGGATCAGCGTCGGCGTGCAATCGCTCGACGACGCCGTCCTGCGCCGCGCGGGACGCGCCCATGACGCGAGGGAAGCGCTCCGCGCGCTCGCCGACGCGCGCGCGGCGGGTTTCCGGAACGTCTCGGCCGACCTGATCGCGGGGCTCCCGGGGGAGCGGCTCGAGGCGTGGGGCGAAACCGTGCGCCGGGTCCAAGGGGCCGGCCCCGACCACGTGTCGGTTTACCTCCTCGAAACCGACAAGGACACCCCGATCGCACGCGGGATCCGTTCCGGCAGACTCGCCGCGCAAGACGACGATCTCCTGGCGGCGGCCTACGAAGAATCCGTGAAGGTCCTCGAGGCCGGGGGGCACCTCCTCTACGAGATCTCGAACTTCGCGCGCGAGGGGCGGCGCTCACGCCACAACGTCAAGTACTGGACCGACGCGCCCTTCGCCGGTTTCGGGAACGGCGCACACGGCTACGTCGACGGCGTCCGCCGCGCGAACGTGCGCGGAGTCGATGCGTACATCCAGGCGGTCGCGGGGGGCGAGGACCCGGTCGAGTGGCGGGACCCGTTCGACACGAGACGCCGGCTCGGCGAGGCGATCTTCCTCGGACTGCGCCTGCGCGAGGGGGTCGACCTCGCCGCGCTCGCGGAGCGCTACGGGGAGGATCCGGAGGCGACGTGGGCCGAGGCGTGGGAACGTGGGGTCGCGGCGGGGCTCGTCGAGCGCCGCGGGACCTCCGTGCGGTTGACCGCGCGCGGCCGCCTCTGTTCGAATGACCTCTTCGCGGAGTTCGTGTGATCGTCGACCTGAGAAGCGACACGGTGACCCGGCCGACCGCAGCGATGCGGCGCGCGATGGCGGAGGCCGAAGTCGGCGACGACGTCTACGGGGAGGACCCGACGGTCGCCCGCCTCCAGGAGGAGGCGGCGGAGCGCCTCGGCTTCGAGGCGGCCCTGTTCGTCCCGACGGGGACGATGGGAAACCAGATCGCGGTCAACCTCCACGCGCCGCAGGGAACCGCAGCGATCCTCGAGGCCGACTCCCACGTCTACCACTACGAGCTGGGAGCGATGGCGGCCTGGTCCGGGGTGATGCCCCGTTTGGTCGCGGGGCGCGACGGCGTCCTCGATCCGGCCGACGTGAGGCGGGAGGCCGCGCCCCGCCCGTACTACCACTCTCCCGCCACGCTCCTGCTCCTCGAGAACACGCACAACCACCTGGGAGGGCTCGTGATCCCTCTCGAGGCGCAGCGCGCTCTCCTCGCGGTCGCGCGGGAAGCGGGCCTGAAGACCCACCTGGACGGGGCGAGGATCTTCCACGCGGCGCTCGTGCAAGGGGTGGATGTCCGCGAGACGGCGGCGGGGTTCGACACGGTCATGTTCTGCTTTTCGAAGGGGCTCGGCGCTCCGGTCGGATCCGTCCTGTGCGGATCGAAGGCGACGATCGACCGGGCGCGGGTCGTGCGGAAGCGGATGGGCGGGGGAATGCGCCAGGTCGGAGTCCTCGCCGCGGCCGCTCGGATCGCGCTGCGCGATCACGTGGACCGCCTCGTGGAAGACCACCGGCGCGCACGGCGGCTCGCGGAGGCGGTCGCCGCGGTCCCCGGCTTCCGGCTCGATCCCGAACGGGTCGAGACGAACATCGTCATCGCGGGGGTCGAGCCTCCCGAGCGAACCGCCGAGGTGATCGCGGCGCTCCGGGCGGAAGGGATCCTCGCGGGGACGATGGGATACGGCCGCATCCGCTTCGTGACCCACCTCGACGTCGACGACGCAGGGATCGACCGGGCGATCGAGGCCGTCCGGAGAGCCCGTCGTCTATAATCCCCGTCCCCCCGAAGAGCAGGAGGACACCGTGGAGTTCACGTTCACCGAAGAGCAGGATCTCCTGCGCCGGACCGCGCGCGAGTTCGCGGAGGGGGAGATCGCCCCCAAGGTCATGCAGTACGACGAAGCCCAGGAATTCCCCTGGGAGATCGCCCGGAAGTGCGGGGAGTTGGGGTTCTACGGCGTCCTCTTTCCGGAAGAGTACGGCGGCGCGGGGCTGGGGTACGTGGAGTACGTCACCATCGTCGAGGAGTTGAGCCGGGTCGACGGGTCGATCGGGATCTCGATCGCCGCCCACAACTCGCTCTGCACGAACCACATCTTCGAATGTGGTTCCGAAGCGCAGAAACGGAAGTACCTCCCGAAGCTGACGAGCGGGGAGTGGATCGGCGCCTGGAGCCTCACGGAACCGATGGCCGGGTCCGACGCCGGGGGCACGAAGACCGTCGCGAAGGAGACCGCGGACGGCTTCATCCTCAACGGGTCGAAGACGTTCACGACGCACGGCTCCGTGGGACACGTCGTCGTCGTCTTCGCCGTCACCGACCCCGGGCGGGAGAAGCGGGGGATCTCCGCCTTCGTGATCGAAAAGGGGACGGCAGGATTCCGGGCGGGGAAGAAGGAGAACAAGCTCGGGCTTCGAGCGTCGGACACCTCCGAGGTGATCATGGAGGATTGCTTCGTTCCGAAAGAGCAGCTGGTCGGGAATCGCGGCGAGGGGTTCGTCGACGCGATGAAGATCCTGGACGGAGGTCGGATCTCGATCGCCGCGCTCGCGCTCGGAATGGCGCGCGGCGCCTACGACGCCGCCCGGGCCTACGCGAAGGAGCGCAGGCAATTCGGCCGGCCGATCGCGGCTAACCAGGCGATCCAGTTCATGCTCGCCGACATGGCGACGGAGATCGAGGCGGCGTCGCTGCTCACCTATCGGGCCGCGTGGCTCAAGGACCAGGGGAAGAAGACGACGCGCGAGTCGTCGATGGCGAAGCTCTACGCGTCGGAGGTCGCGGTCCGCACCGCCGCCCGGGCGCTGCAGATCTTCGGGGGGTACGGCTACGTGAAGGACTTCCCCGCGGAGAAGTACTACCGAGACGTCAAGCTCTGCACGATCGGGGAGGGGACGAGCGAGATCCAGCGCCTGGTCATCGCCCGGGAGATCCTCGGAAAGCTGTGACGATGGATCTCGTGAGCCGCCTCGCCGACGGCGACGTCCGCGCGCTGGCGCGGGCGATCAGCATGGTCGAGGAGGATGTCCCCTCCGCGGCCGACGTTCTCCGGGAGGTCTTCCCTCGGACCGGGCGTGCGACCGTGCTCGGCATGACCGGATCGCCCGGGGCGGGGAAGTCGAGCCTCGTCGATCGGCTCATCGCGTCGTTCCGCGCCGACGGCCGCAGGGTGGGGGTCGTGGCGGTCGATCCGTCGAGCGCGTATTCGGGCGGGGCGATCCTCGGGGACCGGGTGCGGATGCAAGGCCACTCGACCGACGACGGCGTGTACATCCGATCGATGGCGAGCCGCGGCCACCTCGGAGGGCTCTCCCGCGCCGCGAACGACGCGGTCGACCTCATGGACGCCGCCGGCTACGACCCGGTGATCATCGAGACCGTCGGCGTGGGGCAGGACGAGATCGAGGTCGCCCGGGCCGCCGATTGCGTCGCCGTCGTGCTCGTTCCGGGGATGGGGGACGACATCCAGGCGATCAAGGCGGGGATCCTCGAGATCGCCGATCTTTTCGTGATCAACAAGGCCGACCGCCCCGGAGCCGAGCGGGTCCAGTCCGATCTGGAGTACATGCTGTCCCTCGCTCCGAGCGACGCGGCGCCGCGGCCGGCGATCGTTCGGACCGTCGCGATCCGGGGCGAGGGGGTGGCCGAGGTGAAGGAGGCGGTCGCCGCATTCCTGGAGCGATCGGGGCCGGCGCGCCGCGCCGCGCGCAGGCGGGAACGGGCGGAATCGCGTTTCCTCTCCCTCCTCGCCGACCGCCTCATGGAAACCGTCCGCGGGACCGTCCTTTCGGACGGCGCCTACGAGCGGACGATCCGCGACATCGCCGAGCGGAAGATCGATCCGTACACCGCCGCGGAGCGGGTCCTGCGGCATGTGGAGGTCCGATGATCCTCAGGATCCACCACGTCGGCGTTGCGGTGGGCTCCGTCGAGGAGGCGCTCCGCTTCTGGCGCGACGCCCTCGGGATGCGCGTCGAGGGGCGGGAAGAGGTCCCGAGCGAAACGGTGCGCGTCGCCTTCCTCCCCGCGGGGGAGTCGCGCGTGGAGCTCCTAGAGGCGACCGACCCCGCCTCGCCGATCGCGCGATTCCT
>CAZVOE010000114.1:0-10027 GCA_964628935.1 uncultured Acidobacteriota bacterium | reverse complement strand
AGGTCGAGGTCCTCGCGGCGCGCGACCGGGCCAAGGACGAGATCGAAGCGCTCGATCGCCTCGACGACGCGACGGGCGAGGCGAGGAGGGCGGTGGATGAAGCGGTCGCCGCCTACGCGCGGGCCGCGGAGGCGCTCGGGCGCGGCCGTCGCCGGGCCGCGAAGCGCCTCGGCCCCGCGGTCGAGAGTCAGCTCCGCGCCCTCTCCCTTCCGAAGGCGCGCTTCGAGACGGCGTTCGGGGAGCCCCGAGGTGCTGAGGCGTTCGGAGGCATCCTCTTCCATCGCCGCGGCGCCGAGCGGGCGGAGTTCCTCCTCGCGGCGAACCCGGGAGAGCCGACGAAGCCCCTCGCGAAGGTCGCCTCGGGCGGCGAGCTGTCCCGCACGATGCTCGCCCTCCACGTCGTCCTCGACGGGGCCGGGCGGGGGCGCACCCTCGTCTTCGACGAGGTCGACGCGGGGGTCGGAGGAGCGGTCGCCTCGGCGGTCGGCGCGCGTCTCGCGGGGCTCGCGCGCTCGCACCAGGTTCTCTGCGTCACCCATCTTCCGCAGGTAGCCGCGCATGCGGGGCGCCACTACCATGTGCGGAAGGACGTGGCGAAAGGCCGCGCCCGGACCGAAGTGGCGCCGCTTCATGGGGACGCCCGCGTGGAGGAACTGGCCCGGATGTTGGGAGGCGCCACGACGACGCCGGCCTCGCGCCGGAACGCGGAGGCCCTCCTCGCCGAGGCCGCCGAGGGGAGGAAGGCGTGAGTCGTATCGCGGTCTATCCGGGCACCTTCGATCCGGTCACGTACGGCCACCTCGACCTCGTCGAGCGCGGCCGGCGCCACGTCGACCGGCTGATCCTCGCGATCCTCCGGAACGAGGACAAGAAGCCGATGTTCACGGTCGACGAACGCGCCGAATTCCTCCGGGAGGCGGTCGCGAGATGGGACAACGTCGAAGTCGACGCCTTCGACGGCCTCCTCGTCGACTACGCGAAGCGGGTCGGGGCGAGCCTGATCCTCCGGGGCTTGCGGGCCGTGTCCGACTTCGAGTACGAGCTGCAGATGGCGATGATGAACCGCCGTCTTTCCCCCGAGCTCGAGACGATGTTCCTGATGCCGAGCGAGGCCTACTCGTACGTCTCGAGCCGTCTCGTGCGCGAGGTCGCGCGGCTCGGCGGGAACCTCTCGGGACTCGTTTCCCCGGCCGTCGAGCGCGCGATGCTCGAACGGGTGGCGCGCGAGACCCGCTGAAGAGATGACGCCCGCCCTACGGGTCTTCGCCGGTTTCGCCGCGGTCTCGCTCGCCGCCTCGTGCGGGCCCCACGTCGCGCCGGAGGAGCGGTCGGTCATCCTCGTGACGCTCGACACGACTCGCGCCGACCGCTTCGGGATCTACGGACACAGCGGGGGGCTCACCCCGAACCTCGACCGGGTCGGCCGCGAGGGCGTGGTCTTCGAGGAGGCGATCGCGCAGGTCCCCCTGACTCTCCCCTCCCACGCGAGCCTCTTCACGGGGCGCTATCCGTCCAGCCACGGCGTTCGTCACAACGGGATTTACCGGCTGCGGGAAGCGGAGACGACGCTCGCCGAACACCTCGGAGGGTTGGGGTTCGAGACGGCGGGGTTCGCCGCCGCCTTCGTCATGAACCGGGGGTTCGGGGCGGAGCAGGGGTTCTCCGTCTACGACGACGTGCCCGGAAACCGGTACGAGGGAGGGCAGGATCAGCTCTACGCGGCGCAACGATCCGCCGAGGAGGTCAACGAGCGGGTGATCCGCTGGCTCGCTGGAGTGCGGCCGGGAAAGCGTTTTTTCCTCTGGGTGCACTACTACGACCCGCACGACCCCTACGAGCCTCCCGAGAGCCCCGGCCGCGCCCTCCGCGGCGAGGGGTACGACCGGGAGATCTCCTACATGGACTCCTGCTTCGGGGATCTCCTCCGTGCCCTCGAGTCGGCGGATCGTCTCGACCGGTCGGTCCTCGTCGTCGCGGGCGACCACGGCGAGAGCCTCGGCCAGCACGGCGAGAAGACGCACGGGATCTTCCTCTACGAGCCGAGCGTGCGTGTGCCCCTGATCCTCCGAGCCCCGGGGCTCGTCCCCTCGGGGCGGCGAGTCGAGGGGCCGGTCGAGCTCGTCGACGTCGCGCCGACCGTGCTCGACTGGATCGGCGCCCCGCCGCTCCCCGCGGCGCAAGGGCGGAGCCTCCGCCCGCGGATCGAGGGGACCGACGACGGACACGGGGCGATCGCCCACGCCGAGTCATTGATGCCGCGGCTCGAGTTCGGGTGGTCGGAACTGCGCATGGTGCGCGACGGTCGGTTCAAGTACGTGGACGCCCCGCGCCCGGAGCTGTACGACCTCCGGGAGGACCCCGGGGAGGAGCGCGACGTCGCCGCGTTCGACGCCGAGCGGGCGGCGGAGATGGAGACGACGCTCGAGGCCTGGGTGCGCGCGACGACCGACGCGGCCGCGGAGGCCGGCGCGGCGCGCACCCTCGACCCCGACGAGGAGGCGCGCCTGCGCTCGCTCGGGTACCTCGGCGGGGATTACTTCAAGTCGGGGGGGGAGGGCAGCCGCACCGATCCGAAGGACGGGATCGCGGAGATCCGCCGTCTCGACGACGCGCGGGACCTCCTCGCCCGGGGGAACGCCGAGGGCGCGCTCGCCGCCGTCGCCGACGTTCTCGCCTCAAACCCGAAGAACCACCAAGCGCGCTCGACGAAGGTCCTGGCGCTCGTCGAGCTGGGCCGCCTCGCGGAGGCGGAGGAAGAGGCCCTCGCGAGTCTCGCTGCCGCGGAAACCGACGCGGAGGCCTCTGCGGTCCTCGCGGAGAAAGCCCGCGGGCTCCTCGCGAGCGTCTATCGGCTCCAGGGACGTTCGGCCGAGGCCGAGCTCCAGTACCGGCGTCTGATCCGCGACGACCCACAGAACGGGGCGGCGGCGGTCGATCTCGCGAGGCTCCTGATCGATCTCGGCCGCACGGACGAAGCGACGGCCCTGATCGGCGACGTTCTCTCGCGGGAGCCGGCGAACGGGATGGCGCTCGCGGCGAGGTTCTTGATCGAGTGGAACGCCGGGCGCCGACAGGACGCGATCGCGACCGCGCGGTCGCTCGCCCAGGCGCGCGCCGGCGACGCTCCGGTCCTCGATCGCGCGGGAAGGCTCCTTCTCGAAGAGGGAGACCCCGCAGGCGCCGCCGCCTGCTTCGAGGTCGCCCTCGAACAGTCGCGGGTCCTCGACCCCGGACTCCTCGGTCGGCTCGGGGCCGCGCGTCTCGGTTCGGGAGACGCGAAGGGGGCGGAGGCGGCGTTCCAGGCGGCGGCGAGTCTCGCTCCACGGGACCCGAGGCCGCAGCATTACCTCGGCGTGATCCGCCTCGAACGCGGCGACGAGGCCGGGGCGCGGGCGGCCTTCGCGAAGGCATCCGCCGCCGATCCGCGGTTCCACGCCTCGCTCCTCCACCTCGGGCGATGGCTCGGGCGGCAAGGCCGCCGGGAGGAGGCGCTCCGAGCGCTCGCCGAGGCGGAGGCGCGACGTCCCGGCGACCCCGACGTCGCCGCCGCACGGCGGGAGATCGAACGGATCGTCGAGCGCTGACCCGTCGCTTGACCCTCTTCCGAGCCCCCTCCTATACTCGCCCCGCATGCGACGACTCCTCCCGTTCGCGGCGTGTCTCGCCGTCGTCGCCGCCGACCCCCTCGCCGCCGAGGTGACCGTCCGGCGCGTCGAGTTCGACCAGCCGGTGACCGCCGCCAGCGTGCAGCGGATCGTGCGTGCGGTCGACGACGCGAGGGTCGCGGGAGACGCGCTCGTCTTCGTGCGGCTCGACACGCCGGGGGGGGACGTCGATTCGATGGAATCGGCGATCAAGAGCATGCTCGGTTCCCCCGTTCCCATCGTCGCCTGGGTCGGTCCGTCCGGCGCGCGCGCCGCCTCCGCCGGGTTCTTCCTCCTCCTCGCGGCAGACGTCGCGGCGATGGCGCCCGGCACGCGGACGGGGGCGGCGTCGGTCGTCTTCGCATTCGGCGAGAGCAAGGACGACGACGTGCGCCTTCGGAAGATCACGAACGACATGGCGGCCGCGGGGCGCAGCATCGCGGAGCACCGAGGTCGTCCCCTCGAACAGGTCGAGAAGGCGATCCGCTCGGCGGAGGCGTTCACCGACGCGACCGCGCTCGAGGCCGGTCTCGTCGATCTCATCGCGAAGGATCCCGACGCGTTGATGGCGCTCCTCGACGGCCGCGAGATCCGGCGGCTCGACGGAACCACGACGACCCTTTCGCTCGACCGCATCACCTGGGTCGAGAGCGAGCGGTCGTGGACCCAGCGGTTCACGGAGGTGCTCGCGAGCCCCGTGGTCGCGTTCTTCCTCCTTCTCGTCGGACTCGGCGGGCTGTATATCGAATTGACGAACCCCGGGCTCGTCCTCCCCGGGGTCGTGGGAGCGCTCGCCCTGATCCTTTTCGCGTTCGCGGCCCGCATGCTCCCGTTTTCCGCCGTCGGCATCCTCCTCATCCTGCTCGGGATCGTGATGTTCGTCCTCGAGATCAAGATCACTTCCTACGGACTTCTCGGCCTCGGAGGCACGGCCTGCGTGGTGCTCGGTTCGCTCCTGCTCTTCCCCGGGCCGGTTCCGGAGCTGCGGCTTCCTCTGGCCGTCGTCTTGCCGGCGAGTCTGACCTTCGCGGCGTTCTGCGCGGTGGCCGTCCGTCTCGCGGTGCGGGCCCAGAGGGCCCCCGTGGCGACCGGCGTGGAGGGCCTCGTCGGCGCCGTCGGCACCGTGACCGACCCGCTCGAGCCCGCGGGGAAGGTGTTCGTGCACGGAGAGATCTGGGACGCCGTGGCCGGCGAAGGGCGGCTCGGTCGAGGAACGCGTGTCCGGGTCACGGGCGTGGAAGACATGACGCTTCGCGTGGAGGCGCTCGGGGGAGATTCCCCGGCGCCCTCGCGCGACTAGGGGGACAGGATGATCGGTTTCGAGCTCCCTGCGGGAATCCTGCTTGCGATCGTCGTCGTCGTTTTCATCCTCGTGAACTCGATCAAGATCCTTCCCGAGTACGAGCGGGGGGTGGTTTTCCGGCTCGGGAGGCTGCGGCACGCCGACTACGGGCCCGGCATCTTCTTTCTCATCCCGATCGTCGATCGGATGATCCGGATCTCGCTCCGAACCGTCGTCCACGACGTGCCGCCCCAAGACGTCATCACGCGGGACAACGTATCCGTGAAGGTGAACGCGGTCGTCTACTATCGGGTGATGAACCCGCGGAAGGCGGTCGTCGAAGTCGAGAACTACCACTACGCGACGAGCCAACTCGCCCAGACGACCCTCCGCTCGGTTCTCGGGCAGGTCGAACTCGACGAACTCCTCGCCGAGCGCGAGAAGCTCAACCACGAATTGCAGACGATCCTCGACAAGCACACCGATCCCTGGGGGATCAAGGTGTCCGCGGTCGAGGTGAAGCATGTCGATCTTCCCGTCGAGATGCAGCGGGCGATGGCGCGCCAAGCGGAGGCGGAGCGCGAGAAGCGCGCGAAGATCATCCACGCCGAGGGCGAACGGCAGGCCGCGACGGCCCTCGCGGAGGCGGCCGATGCGTTCACGGCGAACCCCACCACGCTTCAGCTCCGGTATCTCCAGACGCTCACGGAGATCGCGGCCGAGAAGAACTCGACGATCGTCTTTCCGCTCCCGCTCGACATCCTGAAGCCGTTCGTCAAATGACGTCGAGCCCCATCGGTCGCCCGAGCGAGCCGCGCGCCGTCCCGGACGCGGAAATCGCCGCGGTCCTCTTGCGGGCGTTCGAGCGCCTGGAGCGGGACGGGGCGGTCGGGGAGTTGCTCCGCGCCGCGGCCGAGTGGTGCAGCGCGGCGCGCGGCTGGGCTCTCGTTCCGTCGGAGGAACGCGACGTCTGGGTCGCCGCGCGCAGCGTTCCGGCCGGGGGCGAATCGTCGTGGGATCCCGCGGGTCTGGCGCTTCCGGCGCCGGGGGCCCCGGGCTTTCCTCCTGGGCCGACGGGATGGGCGGAAGGGGTTCCCGTACCGCTCCAGCCGTCCGGCGGGCTCCCTCGCGGGGGGGTCGTCGTCGTCCCCTTGCGTTCCCTCGACGGCGAGGCGCCGGTTTCGGTTCTCGTGCTCGCGGACGCCGTCGACGCCTGCGGAGAACGGCTCGCCGCCCTGGCGCGGGCGGCGGAACCCGTTCTGAGGAACGCCCGTCGCGTGGCGGAGATCCGAGACCTCACGATCCGTGACGACACGGCCGAGTGCTTCAACCGGCGGCATTTCGAGGAGTTCATCCTGGAGGAGCTCGCGCGCGCGCGGCGCTTCCGGTCGGCGCTCTCCTTGATCTTCTTCGACCTGGACAACCTCAAGGAGGTCAATAGCCGGCACGGGCACGCGATGGGGAGCCGGACCCTCCTCGAGGTCTCCCTCCGGGTGCAGGGGCGTATCCGGCGCTTCGACAAACTCTTCCGGTTCGGCGGGGACGAATTCTGCATCGTGCTTCCGGAGACCGAGTGGCACGGGGCGCTCGAGGTCGCCCAGCGCGTCCGCGAGGCGATCTCCGCGCGGCCGATGCTCGAGGAGCCTCTCGGGGAGGGGAAGGGCGTGGCGATCACCGCCTCGTTCGGGATCGCCTCCTATCCGCTTCACGCTTCCTCGAAGGAAGATCTCGTGCAGACGGCCGATCGCGCGATGCAGTCGGTGAAGCGGTCCTCGAAGAACGGAATCGCGGTCGCGGAGATGGGCGATGCCTCCCGTCGATGAGGTCCCGGCGTCGGAGGGCGGACGCGAGATCCGGCTCGAAGGGCCGACCCTCTGGCTCGTCCTCGGCCTGCTCGGGGCGGCGCTCGTGCTCGCCTTCCTCGCGGGGCGCTGGACCTCCCCGGCCCCCGCCCCGGAGGGGGAACTCGGTGGCTCCCCGGGGGAACGCGCGACGCTCGGGCCTCCGACCGATGTTCCCGTCGAGGAGACCCTTTCCTTTTTCGATCGCTCCGAAGGGGGAGGGCAGGTCGCCGAACCCCGAAGGGAAGCCTCGGCGCGCGTTCCGACCGCCGCTGTCCCCGCGGCGCCCGCGAGCCCCGCCGGGGAGTGGTTCGTCCAGGTTTTTGCCGGGCGTGACCGGCAAGCGGCGGAGCTGGTCGCCCGTCAGCTCCGCGGACGCAACCACCCCGTTCGCCTCGACGCCGAGCGGGAAGGCTCCGGGTCGCTCTTCAAGGTGCGCGTCGGCGCCTACGGGAGCCGCGAGGAGGCCGAGCGGGCTGCGGAGGTCCTCCGAAAGGAGGGCTCTTCCGGAGCGTGGGTGACGCGGCTCCCCCGCTGACCGTGGTACTGTGAAACGGCCCGCGGCTTGCGCCCCGGCGGGGCGGCCCTACATTGACAGGCATGGAGGCTCCCGTGCGCGTCCCCGATCTGCAGGAACTTTCCGAGCGCGTCGCATCTCTGGCCGAGAAGGTCGGGGCGCTCCGGAGGTTTCTTTGATGTGGACAGGAAACAGGACGAGCTTCGGGGCGTCGAGCACGAGTTGACCCTGCCGGAGGTCTGGGGGGACCCCGACCGGGCGAGGGATCTGCAGCGAAAGCGTTCCCGTCTCCAGGAGAGCATCTCCGCCGCCTCGACCCTCTCGCGAGGCCTCGACGACGTGACCACTCTCCTCGAACTGGCCCGGGAGGGCGAGGACGTTTTCGAGGACCTCCGGACCTCGCTCGCCGACCTCGAGGCGAAGGTCGAGGCGACCGAGCTCGAGACCCTCCTTTCGGGAGAGCACGACGCCTCGAACGCGCTTCTCGAGATCCATCCCGGCGCCGGGGGGACCGAGTCCCAAGACTGGGCCGAGATGCTCATGCGCATGTATGTCCGCTGGGCGGAGCGGCGCGGCTTCCGGGTCGAGACGCTCGACTTCCAGGCGGGGGACGAGGCGGGGATCAAGAGCGTCACTCTCTCCATCGAGGGGCCGAACGCGTACGGCTACCTGAAGGCCGAGCGGGGAGTCCACCGCCTCGTCCGAATCTCGCCATTCGACGCGCAGGCGAGGCGGCACACGTCGTTCGCTTCGGTCGACGTGATTCCCGAGGTCGAGGACGACGTCGAGATCAAGATCGAGGAGAAGGACCTGCGGATCGACACCTACCGGTCGTCCGGCGCCGGCGGGCAGCACGTCAACGTGACCGACTCGGCGGTCCGGATCACCCACCTCCCGTCCGGAATCGTCGTGACCTGCCAGAACGAGCGGTCGCAACACCGGAACCGGGAGGTCGCCATGCAGATCCTGCGGGCGAAGCTCTTCGACCTCGCCCGGGCGGAGGCCGACGCGAAGCTCCAAAAGGAGGTCGGCTCGAAGAAGAAGATCGAATGGGGGAGCCAGATCCGCTCCTACGTGCTCGCCCCGTACCGGCTCGTCAAGGACCACCGGACGCAAGTGGAGGTCGGGGACGCCGACCGGGTCCTGGACGGCGACCTCGACGGGTTCATTCGGGCGTGGCTCGCCTCCGGCCGCGACCAGGGAGTGGCCGGTTCGGCCAAGACGGCGTGATGGTCAAGCCGCCCCACGACCGTGGCGACGCCGATCTCGCGCCCCGCGAGATGGAGATCCTGAAGTCGGTCATCCGAGAGCACGTGCTCACCGGCGAGCCCGTCGGCTCCCGCACCCTTTCGCGCGAGCGGGGCCTGGATCTCTCGCCCGCGACCATCCGCAACATCATGTCCGACCTCGAGGAGCGGGGATTCCTGTCGCAACCCCACGCTTCGGCGGGCCGACTCCCCACGGACCGCGCGTGGCGGCTCTACGTCGACCGCCTGATGGCGCCGGGGCGGATCCCGTCCGACCACCTGCACGCGATCGACGAGGCGCTCCTGCGCGCTCGCGGAGAGATTCCCGAACTGCTGGCGGAGGCCTGCCGCCAGCTCTCCCGGTTCTCGAGCCAGGTCGGCGTCGTGCTCGCCCCGGAGCTCCGAAGGATCGTCATCGAGCACCTCGAATTCGTCCGACTCGAGGGGCCGCGGATCGTCGCGATCCTGGTGGACCGCTCGGGAGTCGTCCACAACCGGATCCTCGAGGTCACGGAGCCGCTCGAGCAGCGGGAGCTCGACCGGATCGGACGCGAACTCTCCGCGCAGTTCGCCGGGATGACCCTTCCGGCGATGCGGGACGCGGTGTCGAGGCGGATCGCCGAGGCGCGGGCGGCGTACGACGAGATCCTCGCGAAGGGGCTCGAGCTCGGCCGCCTCGCCGTCTCCGCCGATCCCGCCGGGGCCGACCTCTTCCTCGACGGGGCCTCGAACCTCCTGAGTTCTCCCGAGTTCGGCGACGTCGCCCGCGCCAGGGAACTGCTCCGGGTCCTCGAGGAGCGAGGGCGCCTCCACGATCTCCTCGACCGGGTCCTCGAGAGCGAGGGGATTCAGGTCATCATCGGCACGGAGAACCCCGGGCCGGAGCTTTCGAACCTCTCGGTCGTCGCCGCGCCGTACCGGGCGGGCGACCGGGTCCTCGGCACGGTCGGCATCGTCGGACCGACGCGGATGGAGTACGCGCGCGCGATCGCGCTCGTGGAGCACCTCACGCGGGTCCTGAGCCGCCTCTTGACCATTCCGGAGAACTGATGGCGAGCCCGGCGGATCGAAACGCGTCCCGGCGCCCCGCGAGGGTTCCGCCGGACGTCCACGCGGACGACGACATCGAGATCCTCGAGGTCGTCGGCCTCGAAGAGGACGCGCCGCCGCGATCCGCGACGGCGGAGCCGGGCGGGAACGACGACGAGATCGTCCTCGACTTCGAGGACGACCCGGCGCCGCCGGTCGAGCCGGCGGTCGCGGCGCCTCCGGCCGTCCCGACGGTCGCGCTCGAGCGGTTCGTCCGTCTCCAGGCGGACTTCGAGAATTTCCGGAAGCGCACCGACCGCGAGCGCGAAGAGGAAGGGAAGTACGCGGCGCGGGCGCTCGTCGAACGTCTCCTCCCGGTGCTCGACAACCTCGAGCGGGCCCTCGCGTCGCCCCCCGCCGGGGAGGCCGATCGCGGGCTTCGCGAGGGTCTCGGCCTTGTGCACCGG
>CAZVOE010000113.1:0-10045 GCA_964628935.1 uncultured Acidobacteriota bacterium | reverse complement strand
CGTCGGGGAGTCCCTCCCCCGCCCTCGTCGAACGCTCGGGGTTCCCGCGTCCTCGGGGCGTCGCGCGCACGGCCGTCCTGGTCGGGGATGTGGACACATCCCGTTGGATTCCGCCGCTCACCGCCAGACGGATGGGGCGCCCGGCGCGTTTCGCGGTCGCGGCCGCGAAAATGGCCCTCGAGGACTCCGGTCTCGTAGCGGCGTCGTACGACGGTTCGAGAACGTCGGTCGTCCTCGGCACCTCCTTCGGGCCGGTCTTCTTCACCGAGCGGCTTCTGGCGACGATCCTCCGCGAGGGGCCCGAGGCCGCTCAACCGGCCCTCTTCACCGAGTGCGTCGCGAACGCGGCCGCGGCGCGGGTCGCAATCGCCCTCGGCGCGCGCGGGGCGAACGTCACGGTCACCCAGTCCGAATCGAGCCCTCTGATCGCGCTCGCGCGCGCCGCTCGCGAGATCGCGTCGGGACGGAGCGATCTCGTCCTCGCCGGGGCCGTCGAGGAGATGACTCCTCTCCTCCACGCGATCCTCGACCGGTTCGGCGCACTCGCGAGACCCGATGGCGCGGGGTCGGAGCGCGCCCGTCCGTTCGACGCGAAACGAACGGGATTTCTCGCCGGCGAGGGAGCGACCGTTCTCGTCGTGGAGCCGCTCGGCGCGGCGCGCGCGCGCGGCGCCCGCATCCTCGCGCGCATCGCCGCCTGCGGCTCCGCCTTCGATCCGTCCGCTCCCGCGGCGGGTTGGGGCTCGGGGTCGGCGTCGCTCGCGGCCTCCACGCGCTCGTGCCTCGAACGCCACGGGATCGGCGTCGCCACGATCGACCGCGTCGTCTCCGGGGCGAGCGGTTCGCGCCGGGGCGACGCCGTCGAAGGAGGCTGGCTCCGCGCCCTCTTCGGAGACGCTCCGGTCCCTCCGATCCTCGCTCCGAAGGCGGCGCTCGGAGAGTACGGGGGCGGCATGCTTGCGGCCGGCGTGTTGGCCGCGGTGGGTTCCGCGTTCGGCCCGACGGCCGGGTTCGAGGAGCCCGACCCCGCATTGAGTCTCGTTCCGTACGACGGCGCCCCCCTTTCACTCCCGGCCCGTGTTCTGCTGACGTCCGCCGGCTCCGGCGGCGCCGCGGCCTGGGCCGTGCTCGAGCGCCCGTGACGGCGGCGCGCGCCGCGATCGCGATCCCCGCGTTCGACGCAGGGGAGGTGGTGGGTTCGGTCGTGCGGCGCGCCCTCGCGACCGGACTCCCGGTGCTCGTGATCGACGACGGCTCGTCCGACCGGACCGGAGAGAACGCGACGGCCGCCGGGGCTCGGCTCCTCACGCACCCCCGGAACTTCGGAAAGGGGCGTGCCCTCCGGACGGCATTCGAGGCTCTGTTTGCCGAGGGCTACGACGCCGTGATCACTCTCGACGCGGACGGACAACACCCGCCGGAGGAGATTCCGCGCCTCCTCGAGCCGCTGGCGCACGGCGCCGACCTCGTCCTCGGGACGCGGCGCCATCTCTTCGGCGGGATGAGCAGGCTCCGCCGCGTCAGCAATACGATCTCCTCGGGGTTGATCTCCCTCGTCGCCGGGGAGAATCTCGAGGACGCGCAGACGGGGTTCCGGGTCTACACTCGGCGCGTGATCGAAACGACCGGGTTTCCCGAGCCGCGATTCGAGGCCGAGAGCGCGGTGCTCGTCCGTGCGGCGCGGAGAGGGTTCCGCATCGCGCGGGTCCCGATCCGCCTCGACGTCGTGGACGGGACCTCAACGAGCCACTATCGGCCATTCGTCGACAGCGCGCGCATCGCCAGCGCGGTCACCCGCGCGCGCATGGAGAGATGGAGTTGGCGGAGTCCTCGATCCTCGTGACCGGAGGAAGCCGAGGCATCGGCCGGGCCCTCGTCGAGACGCTCGTCTCCGACGGTCGGTGCGTCGCCTTCACGTGGAAGGAACACGAGGACGCCGCCCTCGAGATCGAGCGCGCCTCGGGAGGCCTCGCTCGCCCGTTTCGTTTCGACGCCTCCGACCGGGAGGGTCCGTTCCCCCTCGTCGACTCGGTCGAGGCAAGCCTCGGTCCGATCGAAGGACTCGTGAACAACATCGGGATTCGGCGCGACGCCCTCCTCGCCGCAACTCCCGACTCAGACTGGGATGCCGTTCTCGATGCGAACCTCGGCGCCGCGTTCCGATTGTGCCGGGCGGTCCTGCCCCGAATGATTTCGAGGCGCCGCGGCAGCATCGTGAACGTCTCCTCGCTCACCGCCCTCCGGGGGGTCGCGGGACAGACGGCTTACGGAGCGGCCAAGGCGGGGCTCATCGGCATGACCAGAAGCCTCGCCCGCGAGGTGGGCCGGCGCGGCATCCGTGTGAACACCGTGATCCCCGGCCTCGTGATGACCGACATGGTCGCCGGGGCCTCCCCCGAAGCGCTGGCCCGGCTCCGGGAGGCCGAATGTCTTCCGGGAGGGACGACACCCCGCGACGTCGCACGGGTGATCGCCTTCCTGCTTTCCGACGCGGCCGCCGCGGTGACGGGACAGTCGCTCGTCGTCGACGCGGGAAGCTCGGCTTGACGTGATCCGACGCTCCCTGCGCCGTTTCGGCATCGCGGTGGCGAGGCGGCCCGCCGCGTTCATCGCCGCGTCGGTCATCCTCGGAACCGTGGCCGTGGCCGGCGCCCAGCACCTCCGGTTCGAGACCGATCTCGTCCGCTCCCTCCCGCGAGATTCCCCGGCGGCCGCAGCGTATCGCGCGTTCGCGGAGCGCTTCTCCGCGGCCGAACGGGCGTTCGTGGTCGTGCGCCCCGCGGAGGGCGCGATGCTCGAGCCCGCCGATCTCGCCGACGCGGCGGAGTCCCTTGCCCTCGAGCTGACCGCTCGAGAGGAGGTTTCGTGGGCGAGGTCGGGACTCGACCCCGACGACGAGCGATTCCTCTTCGAGCGGCTCGCGCCCCGACTTCCCCTCGTTCTGGGAGCCCGCGCCGCGGAGACGATCGCCGCGCGGACCTCCCCCGATGCGGCGCGCGAAACGGCCCGGAGGATCCGCGAGACGCTCGCCTCTCCGTTCGGACCGGTCGCCGCCCCCTTCCTCGCAGCCGACCCGCTCGGCCTCGCCGCGGATTCCCTCGCGGGAGCCTCCGCGGGCGGGCGCGTCCCGATCGATCCCGCGACCGGCGCGTTCCTGTCGGACGGGCTCGATGCGGCCCTCGTGATCGTGCGCCCCGCACGCTCGGAGGTCGATCCCGGCGCCGGCGAGGCCCTCGACCGCGCGCTTTCGGCATCGTACGCCGCCGTTCGGGAGCGGACCGGTCTCTCCCTCCGGTTCGACGCGATCGGTGGACCCCTCTACGCCCACCAGGACGCGGTCGCGATCCGCGGGGATCTCCTCCGGGTCCTGGGAGCCGCGGGAGCGATCATCGCCGTCCTCATCTTTCTCGCTTTCGGGGGGCCGACCGTTCCCGCCGTCGCGCTCGCGGCGGTCGCCTTCGGCCAGCTTTGGACCGCCGGAATCGTCGGCGCGCAGCTCGGAACGATCGGAGCGGTCGGGGCCGGATTCGCGGCGATCCTGCTCGGGCTCGGTGACGATTTCTCGATCCATCTGGCCGCTCGTTTCCGAGAGCTTCGCGCGCGTGGGACCGGACGCGGGCGGAGCCTCGTGCGCTCCGTGTCGGAAACCGGCCCTGGGATCGTCTCGGCCGCGATCGCGACCGTTTCTGCGTTCGCGTGCCTCGCCTTCGCGGAGTTCCCGCCTCTCCGGGAGCTGGGGATCGCGGTCGCCGTCGGGGTCGCCGCCCTTCTCGTCGCGACGTTTCTCGTCGCCGCACCCCTTCTCGTCTGGGCCGATCGGCACTCCAGCATCCCTCGGGAGGGGCGCGCCTGGACCGGGTTCGGACGCATGCTCGAAGCGGCGGTCTCGATCGGAAACCGGCGCCCCCGGGCCATCGTCGCGGCGGCGATCGCCCTCACCGCGATCGGAGCGACCGGGATCTCCTCTCTCCGCTTCGACCCCGACCTCGGACGACTTCGCCCCGACAACCTCCCCTCGGAGGCGGTGGAACATCTTCTAGCCACGTCGTTCGGTCTCGGCGCCGATACGGCGACGGTCATCGTGCCCGCCTCCGATCTCGACGGCGCTCTCGACGCCGCGGCGCGCGTGACCGAGCTCTTGCGACGCGAGGGGGGAGCGGATGCCGAGATCGCGTCACCGTCCGACTGGTTCGTCTCTGACCGGGCGCGGCGGAGCGCCCTGGCCTCTCTTTCCGGTGGACTGCTCGGAGGGGCCGCCGAGCGCCTCGAGTCGGCGTTCGAGGAAGCGGGGCTCCGGCCCGAGGGGTTCGCCCCCTTCCTCGCGGGGCTGCGCTCGATCGCCCGCGGGCAAGCTCCCCCCGATATCCCCTGGAGCGAGTGGCCCGAGTGGCTCCGAGACGCGGCCCGCGTCGACGCGGAAGGAGCGGCGGTGGCGGTGCGCGTGCGGCTTCCGCGTTCCACCTGGCCGGAGGGTCCCTCCGACGCCCTCGTCGCCGACATCGAGCGCTCCGCCCCCGGCGCGTGCGTCGCATCCGCTCCGCGTCTCGGACGCGAGATACGGGCGATGGCGTCCAGGGAAGTCGTCCGGTTGGGAGGGCTCGCCGCGCTCGTCGTGGGTTTTCTCGTGTGGCTTTCGTTTCGGTTCCGGCTCCGAGAGACGGCCCTGACCTTCGTCCCCGTCGCGCTAGGGACGGTCTGGACGTTCGGGATTTGGGGATGGGCGGATCTCCCGTTCGACCTCTTTTCCGCTTGCGTCCTCCCTGTGATGATCGGGATCGGGGTCGACGACGGCCTCCACGTGCTCCATCTGGCCCGTTCCGCGAGGACCCGGTCCCTCGGCGACGCGGCGGTCGCCGCGGGGCGGGGCGTGGTCCTCACGAACCTGACGACCTGCGCCGGGTTCGGGGCGCTCTTGTTTTCGAGCGTGCCGAGCCTGCGCGCCGCGGGGGCATTCGTCTGCGTCGGGAATCTGGCCTGCCTCGCGGCCGCGCTCGTCGTCCTCCCGGCGATCGCGGCGAGCGTTTCTCTCTACGGCAAGAGCTCGTAGGCCGGAAGGGTCAGGAATTCCTCGAGCTCGCGCGCGGTCGAGAGCGACTCGAACAGCTCCCGCGCCTCCGTGAAACGCCCACCCTCGAACCGTGAGGCCCCGACCTCTCCTCGGATCCGGTCCATCTCTTCGTCGAGCAGGGCCGACACCAGCCGCGCGTCAACCAGCCGCCCGTCGTCGAGTCGCGCTCCGTGCCGGACCCATTGCCAGATCTGGGTTCGGCAGATTTCGGCCGTTGCGGCGTCCTCCATCAGGTTGTAGATCGGAACGCACCCGGTGCCTCCGAGCCAAGCCTCGAGATACTGGACGCCGACGCGGAGGCTGTGACGGAGCCCGTCCTCGGTGCGCCGCCCCTTGGGGACGCGCAGGAGATCGTCGGCCGTCGCGGTGAAGTCCTCGCGCAGCCGGTCGAGCTGGTTCGAGGCGGGCATCCCTTCGTCGAAGATCCGCCTCGCCAGCGCGACGAGGCCCGGATGCGCGACCCACGTTCCGTCGTGGCCGTCCCTGACTTCGCGAAGCTTGTCGGCGCGGACCTTGGCGATCGCCCTCTCGTTCGCCTCGGCATCGTCCTTGATCGGGATCTGCGCGGCCATCCCGCCCATCGCGAACGCGCGTCGCCGGTGGCAGGTCTTGACGAGAAGTTGCGTGTAGGCGCGGAGGAACGGCTGTTCCATCGTCACGTCGCCGCGGTCGGGAAGAACCGCCCCCGGATCGTTCCGATGGGTCTTGATGAAGGAGAAGATGTAGTCCCAACGTCCGCAGTTGAGACCGGCGGCGTGGTCTCGGAGCTCCCAGAGGATCTCGTCCATCTCGAACGCCGCGGGGAGGGTTTCGATGAGGACGGTCGCCTTGACGGTGCCGACGGGAATCCCGAGCGCACGCTGCGCCTGCACGAAAACATCGTTCCACAGGCGCGCCTCGATGTGGCTCTGGAGTTTCGGGATGTAGAAGTACGGTCCCGTCCCCTTCGCGAGGAGCGCCCGAGCGTTGTGGAAGAAGTAGAGTCCGAAGTCGAACAGGGAGCCCGGCACCGGCCGTCCGTCGCACTCGACGTGGCGCTCCGGAAGGTGGAGGCCACGGGGCCTGACGAGGAGGACCGCGGTCCTTCGTCCCAACTCGTATCGCTTCCCACTCGCCGAATCCTCATGCCGGATGGTGCCGCGGACCGCGTCGCGGAGATGGAGCTGACCTCCGACGATGTTGTCCCAGGTCGGCGAATTCGAGTCCTCGAAGTCGGCCATGAAGACGTTCGCGCCCGAGTTGAGGGCGTTGATGATCATCTTTCGGTCGACCGGCCCCGTGATCTCGACTCTCCGGTCGAGGAGGTCCGCGGGAAGCGGTGCGACCGTCCAGTCCGATTCACGAATCGCGCGGGTCTCCTCGAGGAAGTCGAGCCGGTCCCCGGCGTCGAGCCGCGCCTGGCGCTCGCGACGTGCGACGAGGAGGCGATCGATCGTCGCCGCATGCTTGCGGACGAGTTCTTCCACGAACGCCAGGGCATCGGGGGTGAGGATCTCGTCGAAACCGGGGTGCAGGGGACCTCGAATCGTCAGCGTCATGGGGCCACTTTACAGGAACCCGGGACCCCGGCGCCGCAACGGTTGCGCTCTCCTTCCGGTCGCGGAGGAGATCCCGCAAAGAACACCCGAAAACTGCCTCCGGAAACCGGGCACGAAACTTGATGCCGCGTCGTGTGGCGAGGTGCGCATGAGCGTTCCCGAACTCGTTTCCGGAAATCGGATGATCGCCCTCGGGGCTCTCGAGGCTGGTTGCCGCTTCTTCGCGGGATACCCGATCACCCCCTCCTCGGAAATCTACTCGACGATGATGGAGGAACTTCCGCGACGCGGCGGGCTCGCGCTCGCCGCACCCGACGAGATCTCCTCCATCGCCGCGTGCGTCGGCGCTTCCCTCGCGGGTCAGCGCGCGATGACCGCGACCTCCGGCCCCGGGTTCTGCCTGATGATCGAGACGGTCCAGTACGCCCTGATGACGGAGACGCCGCTCGTTCTCGTCGTCGTGCAGCGCCTCGGCCCCTCGACCGGGGGCGCGACGCAGGGGGCGCAGGGGGACGTCCTCCTCGTCGAACACTGCACGTCGGGCGGATACACGATTCCCGTCTTCGCCCCGTCGAGCGCCGTCGACGCATGGGATCTCGTGCAGCGTGCCTTCGCCTGGTCGGAGCGGCTCCGCACCCCGGTGATCCTCCTCTCCGACAAGGAAGTCTCGATGACGATGGAGACGGTGGATCTCGCCGCCCTCCCGCGCGTCGAGGTTCCGGAGCGCCGCCACCACGCGCCGGAAGCCGGGCGCTTCATTCCGTACCGCGCGCCGTGCCCAGACGAGGCGCCCGACTTCGCCCCCGTCGGGGGAGCCGAGCGGGTCGTCGCAACCGGCTCTGCCCACGACGAGATGGGCCGCCTCAGGAAGAACTCGGAGGAAGTCCTCTCCGTCCTCCGCCGCCTCCAGTCGAAAGTCGAAACGCACGCCGACGAGATGGCGGTCTGGGACGAGATCGCCGATCCGGCGGCGGCGACCCTCGTGATCTCGTACGGGGTCTCTGCGCGGGCCGCGCGTCAGGCGTGCCGGGAAAGCGGATCCGCGTTCCTCTGCCTCAAGACGCTCTTCCCGGTGCCGGAAGCCGTCCTTCGCGAGCGCGCCCGCGGCCGCCGTCGGGTCGTGATCGTGGAGGAGAACCTCCGGGGCCTCTACGCGTCCGTCATTGCGCCTTACCTCGGCGACGTCGATCTCGTGCGGGTCGGCGACATCGGCAGGATGATCCCTCCCTCGCGGGTGCGTGAGGCGGTGGAGACGCCATGAGCGAGATCGGAATCCTCAAGCCGAACGCGAAGCTCCCTTACTGCAAGGGGTGCGGTCACGGCGTCGTCCTGCACGCCCTGGAGAAGGCGCTCGGCTCGCTGGAGCTCGCCCCACGGGAGATCTGCATCGTCACCGACATCGGCTGCGTCGGCCTCGCCGACGAACTCTTCGAGGGGCCGCACACCGTTCACACCACGCACGGCCGCTCCGTTGCGTTCGCGTCGGGGATCTCCCTCGCCGACGCGGTGCTCGGCTCGGGCCGCCTCAAGACGGTGGTGCTCATGGGAGACGGCGGCGCGACGATCGGGATCAGCCACCTGATCCACGGCGCGGCGCTCAATCCCGACGTGACGGTGATCGTGCACGACAACTTCCTCTTCGGGATGACGGGAGGGCAGAACTCCGCCTTCTCGCCCACGGGGTTCGTGACCGCGACCACGCGGGACGGGAATGCCGTGCCTCCCCTCGACCTCGCGGGGCTCATGAAGGCTGCCGGGGCACCGTTCGTCGCACGAAAGATCGCGAGCGACCGCGACCTCGCGCAGACGATCGCCCGCGCGGTCGCCGTGCCCGGCTTCGCGTTGGTCGAGGTGCTCGAGCTTTGCACCGCGTAGGGGGTCCGCTGGAACGCGCTGACCGGAACAGCGCTCCGCGAGAAGGCGGAGGCGGAGGGGTGGGAACTGGGCGTCCTCCGCGACGACACCCGGCCCGGCTTCGCGCAGTCCTGGAAGGAGCGGCGCGCCGCCGTGGTGACCCCGGCCCCTCCCGAGACGCCGGTCGCGTCCTATCGCGCGGCGCTCGATCGTGAGGTCGGGATCGTCCTCGCGGGCTCCGCGGGGGAGCGCGTGCAAACCGCGGCGAGTCTCCTGGCGCGGGCGGCCTTGAAGTGCGGGCTCCGGGCGTCGCAAAAGAACGACAACCCGGTCACCCAGGGAACGGGATTCTCCCTCTCGGAGATCGTGCTCTCCCCGGATCCGATCGAGTACACAGGGATCGAGAGGCCATTCGCTTTGCTCGCCTCGTCGGAAGATGGAGTCCGCGAACTCGCCCGCGCGGGCCACTTCGAACGTGCGACGCCCACGACCCTCACCTTCGCGGACGAGGGGCTCGACCTCCCGGTCCTGCCGGGGACGGTGCGGCGTCTTCCGTTCCGCAGGGAGAACGGGGCAAAGGGGGCCGCCCTCGCCGCGGTCGGCCGCCTGATCGAGGAGACCGGGATCCTCCCGAGGGAAGCGCTGAACGACGCGATTCGCGAGAGAGGTCTGTCGCCCGGTTAGAAAACGGCACCCGTTCCCTCCAACACCTCGTGTCCTGGGACCCGAACTCGCACGCGCCGCTCGGGACCCGTACCGGGGGGCGGTTCATACGAAAGCACGTAGATTCCCGCCGCGGCGTCGCGGAGACGCCGGAGAGCGATGGCAGGCCGCACGTGGCCGCGCACGTAGAGCCCACCCGTCTCCCGGGTCGCCCGGATCAGCGGTCCCTCGAGGCTATGGAAGTCGGCGTTCGTCAGGTCGATCGTGAGAAGCGTCGCGTTCGCCGCACGCAGGGCATCGACGGCGCACTCCTGGTGGAGCCGCTCGACCACCCCCGCCCCCGTGAAAACCGCGAGCCCCCATGCGAGGAAGAAGACCGTCTTCGGTCCCGGGAGACCGCGAAGCGCTTCGCCGAGCCGGAGGAGGGCGGTTTCGGCATGCGCCGCCCCCTCGAGTCCTTCCCGGCCGATTCGCTCCCGGAGCGACACCTCGCCCGACGGGGGGAACTCCGGCACCGGCGCACTTCGGACGATCGCGTCGTTCGCCACCCGTCTGAGGGCGGCTCGGTCGTTCGTGAAGTCCGCGAGGACCCGGAGCCTCCCCTCGTGGACGAGGATCGCCATCCGATCGGAGGGGGCGAGATCGTCGACCAATTCGAGGACGTGCGGCCCGAGCCGCATGAGCTGGACGATGCGGGACGGATGGAGGTCGCGCTGGACGAGGAGAACCGTGTAACGGGGCGCCGCCGTGGGGAACGAGCCCGCCGCCGCGGGCTCCGTCTGCGCCGCGTCGTCCGCGCCGCCGTATCCCTCGAGCCAGTCGACCGACAGGACCGGCGTCGGCACCCCCTCGACCTCCAGCCGGAAATCGGCCGGGCCGAGACCGCGCACAGGCCTGCCGTCCGCGTCGAGCACGCGCACCT
>CAZVOE010000112.1:0-10060 GCA_964628935.1 uncultured Acidobacteriota bacterium | reverse complement strand
TCGAAGAGAGAGGCTGCAGCCTGAATTCGTTTACACATCTCTTGACAAGACCTCTGTGACTAGCGCCGCGGCTCCTTCCAGACGGAACGTGACGGCCGCGTGACGATCCCCGCGGGTTGACTGCGGTCAAGTCGAATTCTGTTGACCGCGAGCAGGAGGCTGGGCTAAGTACGCACGCACATCGCGAGCGGTGCGGTCGGAGACGGGAGCAAGAGGTCCAGTCGTTGCGCGTTCCGCCCGTTGCGAGCGTGGAGGACTACGCGCCGTGTATCGATCGCGCGTGCTGCCTTCGGCCACTCCGCACCGCGGGGGAAGCAAGGGGCGCCTCCCTCACGGACGGGGGCCCATGAGATGTCCGCCGCGGTCAGGAGTCGATGGGTTACAACCGGAGCGGTCAGCGAGAGTGACGGACTACCTCTTTATATCGCGTTCCTGGCTTGTCCCTGCGTCGGGGGGTGTCTCATGGTAAGAACGATCTTCGGAAGTGGCGTTCGCATCCGTGGGCAACACGTAACTGTCTTCGCCGTGCTCGGATTGGTCGCTCTCACTCCAACCCCGACCACCCTGGCCGACGAAACAAACTACACCACCGAAACCGACTTCATGTCGTTCGTCGGGAAAGCCCCAGGGCTGCCCGAGTCGGGCATCTTTTCGGGGTTCGAGAACGGTGAGAGTGTTTCGCTGTACAACGGGAACCTCTCAATACTCCACGCCAGTTCGCCGACGTACTCGCTCGACGGCGGTGGTTCCATCGGCTTGGTCCGTTCGTTCAATAGCAAACGAGTGCGGAGGGACCTGGTCCAGATCGCCCAGCAACCGAATACGGTGGTGGGCGGATGTGATCCGATTTACGGACCGCACCACTACCTGCACGGTCGAGGCTGGATTGGCATGGGCTGGACGATGCATCTCGGCCGGGTGCTCAAGACGCAGAACTGGCACGACGCCTGCAGCGGGTACGGGACGGACAAGGTCCTCTTTGAAGATTCGGTCGGGACGCAGCACCAAGTGTCCCCGTATGTGGTGGATGCGCACCCCGTCTTGAGCGCGACGTTCCACCCGGAGGAGAACGCGGAGCGATGCCTTGATGGTACGGCCTACTGTGGCGGCGGCGACTGCTGCGACGGGTCGCACCCCGGCGGATGTTCTTTCTGCAGTTGCGATTGTGACACGGAAATCGTCCAACTGAATCCACCGCGATGGATCGTCATCTACCCCGACGGCACGAAGTACACACTCGAGGAGATTGTCCAAGAGGAACGGAATCCGATGGGCTGGCTATCGAACGGGGATCGAGCCGGCTTCTACACCACGAAGATCGAGGACGTTCATGGAAACGTGACGACAGTCGAGTACTGGGGGAGCGCGAATCCCGAGTACCCGGAGGCGATCCGGTACGTTCGAGTGCAGCGCGAGCCAGAGTCATCGCCGCGAGTCGTGATCGAGACGATCCCGTGGTCGACCGCGGATGCAACGAACAACGACTGCCCCGTCGCAGCCGTGGGGACGCTGAAGACTCTTCGTGCCCTCACGTCGCTCGGCCAGTGGGTCGAGTATCGGTTCGTGTACGAAGTTCGCGGTGCCTACGACCCCGTCGACCAAAAGACCGACCGTCCGGTCCTGTCGGAAGTGCATGTTGGGCAAGCGGCCCTCTCGGATCCGGTCGCGACCGTGCGTTACGAGTACCTCGATTCTGCGACCAATCCGTTCCCTGCGAATCTCCGCGTGGCACGGGTAAACTATCCGGGAGGAGGAGTATCGGAGTACGAGTACGGTCCGTTCACTCTCGGCTATCGGTCGAGCTGTCCTGACAACCCGCTTCGCGACCCCGATCGCGATTGCCCGTACCTTCGTCCGAAGAGAGAGGTCGGCGTTACCACGCGAACGGTGTATCCGGACGGGATCCCGGAGTCGGGGACGCCCGCAAAGTCGGAATGGACCTGGCACAGGGAATTCTATGTGGGCGAGGGGGGGGCCGCTGATCCGGAATTCATCAACGACTTCGTGATTACAGCTCCCGACGGAAGTCAAAGGAAGGCCACGTTCGGCGGTCATCCGGCGGACGACGGCCCGGCCGCTGATCTGCTCTACGGATGGGAAATGTCCAGCGAGGCGCTTTCGGGCCCGGATGCGAGCGGGACGCGTCGGGCGGTGCGGAAGTCGGAGGTCGGCTACCATCATCTCGGGAACGACCTGAGCGATCGAATCGCCAAGGAGGTCATGAAGTCGTACGAGCGCACGGTCTTCTCGGATGATGAAGGTGCGTGCTTCCAGTCCCCTGGCGAGCTCGGCGATGCCGGAACCAGGTCGACGACCACGACATGGCACCAGCGAGACGACCAGAATCACTGGCGGCTCACCCTCACCGGCAGCGTCGACTACCTGGAACACAACACGCAGGCCGCTGACGGGACGATGGTGGGTCGGCGCCTCAGCTACACCGCCTACGAGAACCCACTCAGCACGACTCACGCAGCCAAGCACGTGTTGAACACGTACACGTTCACGTTCGCGCAGGAGGGCGATCAACGGATAGAATCGACCTACTCCTTCGACGCGCTCGGGCGCCTGGATTGGGCGCGAGCGAAGCGGGACCTTCGGACGGTGTCTGGTCCGTGCCTTCAGCCTGAGGTGCCGCCCTATCCACCCACCCCGCAGAACTGGGACAACTGGGTCGTTTGCGATCCCGATCCGGCGACAGAAGGCGATGTGACGCACGACCTCGCGTGGAGTGCAGCGGGCAATCTCCAATCGATCGATTTCACCGGAGGCGATCCGTATACGGCGGGTGGCCCCACCCGCTCCTATCGCGTGGACTACACCTGGGACCATGGGAGAGCGGAGAGCGTGACGATCCAGGGACTGGCCTATCCGTCACGGAGGATCGACGTCGATGCCGCGGGGTTCGTGGGCTGGTCGGAGGATCCAAACGGGTTGCGAACCACCTACGCGTTCGATTCGGTCGGCCGTCTGACGACCATCGATCCGCCCGGGTCTGTCGAACATACGACGAGGCTTGTCTACCCGTCTCTTTCCGAAGCCCGGATCATTCAGTCGGCCGGGTTCGAGACCGATCATGTTTCAGGCGATCCCGGCCAGGTTTTCGCCAAACAACTCTACGATGGTCTCGGCCGACTCGTTGAGTCCTGGAAGGCCATCCCGGAGGGGGAACTCGCCTTCCAGTTTACCCGATATGACGCCATGGGACGTGTCATCTTCAAGTCGGAGTGGCTACCCGGAGACCAGTACTCGACGATCATGGCGGAGACGGTTCTCTGGGAGGGCCCCGATGGAAGTGACACGGACTCGGCGCCGGACTACTTCGTCCGGGTGCCAGTGAAGGACGGTCGGCCGTGGGGCACCGTGACGTTTTTCGGTGTACCGAACTCGTCCGATCCGGGAGACCCGCTGCAGGCGACCGCCGACGCACTGGGGCGCGTGCGCCGCGTGGAACTGGCAGACGGCTCGTCAAGCGACACACGGTATTGTGGCCCGCACAAGGAGGTCATCGTGCATCGGTCGTCCGCAAGTGGTGCGGACCCGATGCTTCCTGACGTCAAGACTCGTTCCTTCTACGACGGGCTCGGCCGACTCGCCCTCGTAGACGTCGAGCCGTTCGCGGGGGCCACGGGCCCGTATGTCGGCGCGGACGCAGAGTACCGTTACGACGTGCTCGGCAACCTGATCAAAGTGAACCTCGTGGAGAACCTCCCGGCCGACGCCTTCCAGGCGTGGGTCACCAAGGACCCGGGCTTTCCGCAGGGCCAAATCCGGACGTTCGAGTACGATGGGCTCGGCAGGCTCCGAGAGGCGTGCAATCCCGAGAATGGCTGCACCGAGACGACCGCGTACGACGTCTGGGGGAAGCCGCTCGTGAGCCAGGACGCGCTGAGTGCATCTCGGACCGGTGGGTTCTCGCACTTCGAGAACGAGTATGACGCGGCGGGTCGGCTGATCCGAGCGAAGAAGATCGGCAGCGGCATCACCAAGCTCTCGGGCCACGGCGATTTCAACGAGACCGCCGACGTTGGCGGGAGTGCTTGGCAACTCGGGACACTCAGCGAGGATTGGAACAACTTCATTCCGGGGGACGCCGGCTGGGGCAGGACGGAATACAGCACACTGACCTGCCTTCCGCCCCCACCGGGCGAGGCCAGCGGCGGTGCAGGGCTCAAGCTCGGAGCTGGATGCTCGTACAGCGAGGTGGGCTCGAGCCCCCAGGCCGCTCGGCACTTCATCGAACGTGTGGGCCGGAGCAACGTGATCTCGATCTCCTACTGGAGAGAGGTGCGGCAAGGGAGCGGCTCGAATCGCGACGACTTCGAACTGCTGGTCGTGCTGGACGACGGAAGCCAGGGGACGAGCACCGCGCTCCGTAGACGGGTGTTCCGACTCGACGATTCGCAGGCGTCGACTTCACGGTGGGAGCGGACGGCCCAGGTCCGGTTGAGCGACCTCTTCTCGCCAACGGAGTGGCCGCTGAACGAGGAGAAGGACGCCTTCGTCTACATCGTATTCGACAAGGGCGACAACAGTGCAACCGGGCTCGGAATCGGCATCGTGGTCGACGACGTGTTCGTCGGAGGAAATGGAACGGAGACACTCGCGGAGTTCGTGTACGACCAACCCGTGTGCCCGGATGCGGGAGACGCCTGCGCGAGCCTCGAAGAATCGACCGAGTACTTCAGGGGCAATCTGACCCGGCAACTGTCGCATCAAGACGGGCGCCTCGTTGAGGCGAAAGACCTCGTATACAAAGGCATGAACGGCCGTCTTTCCGGAACGCGAAGAGTAATCGACCTGACGGGTCACGACGAGGATCACGAGTGGGTGACGCGTTGGCAGTACGGACCCACGGGTCTTGTCACCGCGTGGGACGCGCCGTACCTACCCAGCACGGAATACGTCCGACGCTACGGATACGCGTACGACCGCGGGCTCCTCACGGGACTGAGAGTGGGCAGCCAGACGTACACGGACTTCATCGGCTTCGGCGGCTCACAAATCCGGTACGACATCTCCGGCGCGCTCGTGGGGCTCCCCTTCGCGAACCATGTGAGCACCGAAATCGCCGTCGACAAACTTGGCCGCCCAACGTCGTACTCGGTGCAGCGTGACGGGGGGGGCTCCCTCTACTGGTCAAGCGGGGCCTATCGGTTCGATGGTGCGGGGAACATCGTCGGAATCGGTGACCAGTCCTTCGAATACGACAACGTCGGGCGATTGACGCAGGCCCGAGTCCGAAACCAGGCGTACCCTGGTGGGAGCGGGAACTTCTTCGTGGAGACTTACTCGTTCGACGTGTTCGGGAACATGACGAACAAGGACTGGCAGGAAGAGAACGCGGCCGTCCAAAACCCGCCGCTCGGGGCCGAGTTTGACCACGGCTTCGGCGCTTCGCCGAACACGAATGCCAACCAGATCGTGGATGCCGGATTCCGCTACGATCTCAACGGCAACATGGTACGGTTCCTGGGCTCGAATCAGGGGCCGGTGGCCGGGCTCTGGACGTCGCAGAACCGCATGGCGGCGTACTACCGGGATCCCGAGTCACCGAACGGCATGCCCGTCGAGCGCTACACGTACGACTCCTCGGGCTATCGCGTCCTCCGTTTCCCCGAAGCGGGTGATGGACTCCGAGTCGTCACGCTGCGCGATGCGACCGGCCAGCCACTCGCGGAATACGTCGATAGCCCAGATGGCGATCACCCGAACCACTCCAAGGACTTCGTCCACGGCGCCGGAATGCTGCTCATGGAGCGCTGGAAGGACGGCTCGGCCCCGTCGGCGACGAACACCTCCCCGATGGCCGCGAACGGAAGCGTCGGCCTGAGCGTGAGCGCCGCCGACCCGATCGAGACGTGGGCCGTCGACGTCCGTCCCGAGGGCGGAGGGGCCTCGCTCGTGCCGGGTCTCGAGGTGGAGGCGGAGGGGAAGATCTGGCTTCCGGAGTCGAGCCTCGCCCCCGACGTCACGAACTACCTGAGGGTCCGCAGGGACGACGGCGAGGTCGGGGCCTACTCGAACGCGGTGACGGTGGCCTACGACCCGGACGTGAACGCGCAATCTGCGAACCAGGTCCGGGCGGTTTCGGTGTCGCGGTCTGGGACGGACGTGCAGGTGCGGTGGCAGCTTTTTCAGGCGAACGGGAAGGCGCTGAGGCTCTACTACGAGCGAGCGGACGGTGGCGGGACGCTCTTGCTCACTCCCGCGGGCCTCGCGGCCGGGACGACGACGTTCATGATTCAGAACCAATCGTTGACGGTGGAGTGCGGCTATTTCTATCTGACGCAGCAGATCAGCGGTCCGAGCTGGACCGGTCCGAGTCCGTCTTCAGGTCTGCCGCCGGCCGCGTCCAGCATGGACTTCGGGGCCAACCAGAACTGTGATCAAGAACCGCCACCGCCACCTCCGAGCGGCCCGACGTGGGTAAACACGTTCCACCACCGCGACCATCTCGGGAGCCTGCGGATCGTCACGGACGCTGCAGGCTGGAAGGTCGGGGATGGCCACGACTACTACCCGTTTGGGATGGAGATGGTGCCGGGGGGAACCGACACGCGCGGTGGAAGCCGGAAGCGGTTCACGGGGCACGAGAGGGATGAGGCAAGTGGGTTGGATTACATGTTCGCACGATACGCAACCTCGTCGCTCGCGAACTTTCTCAGCGTCGATCCTGCCGGGGCCAGTTTGTCGGCCCCTCAGAGCTGGAACAAGTATGCGTACGTAAGAGGAAGCCCGGTCCTGCTCTGGGACCCGGACGGAAGGCGAATCGCGATCAGTACGACCGGGAAGAAGTATGACACGGTTCGCAACATGCTCGTTGAGAGTGCGATGCGGCCGGGTGGAAGAGAGCAACTCCGCCAGCTCGCGGCAAGCACCAAGCTCTACACGTACACCGACTACAGCTTCCCGAAGAATGCTCGCAAACTATGGGATCTCCGTCGAGGCGTTTCGAAGAACGAAAAACTGACGTTTGGAGAGACCGTACCAACGGCAGAAGGCGCTACCATTCGTCTTGACACCGACACCATTAAGGACCGACACCAGGACAAATCAGGGGTCACAACGGTTGTTCACGAAAACGTCCACGCACTCGGTGTCGATGCCGGCTTGACGAAGGACGAAATATCGACTCGTGACCATGACCCAGACTCTGAACGGGGTGCCGCCGAACAGGCCGGGCGACTTGTAGCGGCGGAAGCTCCGACAAGCCGGGCCGAAGCAGAAGCGTATGTCGATCGACTTCTGCGAGAGGGGCAGCAATCGACGCAGCGAGACCCGAACTTCCCGACAAATGGCCCGAACAGCAAAGCCACTCCAGCTCCCTGTCGGGTGAACCCTGCACCCGGTAGCGGGGAGACTACTTGCAGAATCGGCGGACATTAGGACTGCGGCCATGTACAAGCTACACTTCTTGACTCTGGCGTGGCGCTTGCCCCGATGCGCCGTGCTAAACCGACGGTGTCCACCGAACCGACCGGGGTCGAGTCTGGACGACCTGAGAACCAGATGCGCGGATGTTGTCTGGCGCAGCTACGAGCAAGCGGTGAACTACGGGAACGCGCCGCATAGGAGACCAGTCATGGCAGATGTGTCGATCCACGGACTTGACCGCGTCGGGCGCTGTTCGGCGAATCGGCAGGGACGAAAGGAGGATACTCGTTCTCGTTACGACCCGAGTTGGTTGATCGCCGTCAGGAGTCCGCACGGATCGCCAATCCTCGCGATCATTACTAGTGCAGCGCTTCTCCTGTGTGCATTCATCGTGACTGGGTGTGGGGCTCTAGCTGGCGACAGTGCGGGATCGACCGAGCCGTCGCGGTCGTTCACGGAATTCGATGTGCTTGACGCCTGCACATCAGAGCCAGTGGTCGGTGCGACGATCGAGGTAGTCAGCAAAGTCGACTGCGCCCGAACTGTAGTTGCACACACAAATGAGTACGGGGAAGCGACCGCGAGGGTCGAGTCGGATTCCGCGATGATCCTCGTCTGCGCAGAATACTACGAGTGCGTATCGATCTCTGTTCTCCCGTCACTCCGAGAGCGGTCCGTAAACCTCCCGAAGTGGTCGATTCGATGACGCGTGACGTGGGAAACCACGTTGCGTGTGCGGCGCCACCGAGACCATGTTGAGAAATCCGGCAAGAATCGAGGACCTCAAGAGGCTTGAAGTGATCGTCTTTTCGGTTCGAGTTCGCCGATGAGACCGCCGAACGCGACCTCGTCCGTCGCCTTCGAAGGCCGATTTCACGCCCGAGTCACACGTCCGCCTTTACGACCCGACGCATTCGGTGCTGGAGCCGAGTTCTTACGCGACGCGTCGGAGCGAGACGACCGGCAGATGCCTCCTTCCCCCGCGTCGTTCGAGCACGAGTTCGAGCCGGGCACCGGGTTGCCCTCGTACGAGCGCCTGCGGCCTCGCGCATCGCGACGGCCGGGGCCATCGAGCACGCGGCTCGAATCGTGGCTTCCGATGGGCGGGCATCCTGTGGAAGTAGACCTCGTCCGGTGTCGCCCCGCGAAGGAAGGTGTGCGGCCGGATCTCGTTGAACCAGGCGACGTACTCGCGCAGCTCCCCCTCGAACTGCTGAAGCCGAAGGGGGAGGAGCAGCAACCGGACGCACTCGTCCTTCAAGGAGCGAATGAACCGCTCAACGACGGCGAGGCTGCCGTACTTCCCGATGGCTCCGAAGCGCTGGCGGACGCCTCTACGGCGACACCACGCCTCGAACTCGCCGGCCGTGAACTGCGTCCCGTGGTCGGTGATCAGGTGATCCGGCCGACAGCGTCGACGACGGCAGACGCGGTCGAGGAACGCCGCGACGTCTCCCGCCGTGGGCTCCTGGGCGAACACCGCGATCCCCATCACCTTCCGGGAGAAGTGATCGACGACGACCGCGATCCATCGGCAGAACGGCCATCGCTGGGGAAGCGAGAAGGGGAACCAGGGGATCCAGAGCCCGAGGCCGAGGGGGACGGTCGTCAGGTCGGCGTGCCAGACGTGGTTCGGCCGCTTGGCGGTCACCACGCGAGTTCCGCTGCCCGAGCGTTGGGCCGGGACGGGCTTCGGTTTGGGCCGAATCATCCTACGAACGGTGGTTGCGCCGAGGTGCAACCCGGCGCGGGCCAAGAAGTCCGCGATCCTGCGCGTGCCCAGGGTGGGGCAGACCGCTCGAAGCTGCTGGACGAGGTGCGCGACGCACTCTGGGAAGCGGTTCACGGGCTCCGGGACCTGGAGGAGGGCGTGGGGACCGCCGTCATCGAGGCGGCCGGTCCAGGACGCGACCGTGAGTGGGGTGACGAGGAGCCGCCTGGCGGTCTCCGCAGCGGACCAGCCGCGGGCGGCCCGAAGGGCGAGGATCGCCAGCCGCTCGATCGGTGGGTAGTGAGGGCGCCGCTGGGCGGGGAGACGGGACATCCGGGCATCCTTGATGCGGATCTCTTCTATAAGGAGGGCGACCTCCTGGAGGAGGCGGTCGTTTTCGGCCTGAAGACGGACGCGGACGTCGAAGTGGTGCTCGGCCTTCGACCGGGCGACGGAAAGAGCGACTCGGGCCACGGCGATGGCATGGACCACGGCGGAACGGACGCGGCGGGGCCAGGCATTGGGAAGTGGAATCCGCGGGTCGGGCGGCGTTCGAGGCATGACGTTTCTCCCCCTGCACCGGTGTGGACCGGCGGTTTGGAGGAGTTACGGCGGGCTTCAGGCGATGGCGAGCTGGGCTTACGGGACAGATGAGCTCTCCAGGCTCAAGGAGAGAGAACCGCGGCGACGCGAAAAAGCTCTTGGTTCCGCAATCCCCACTTTTCCGCTTCGGGTTCGAACTGCGTTTCGCTTGGGGAGCCAACCCGAACTCATTCCAAAACTCGTGATCTCTGGTTGACAGCCGAGAACTGAAACCCGCGGAAACTCGCGGAAATCGCTTGTTGCGAACGCCGTTCAATTGTAAGCGTCCGGTAAACCCCACCCTTTCGCGCGGATAGTACCGCGACGATGATCGCCGTAAGCGGTCACGGAGCGGCGTTCTTGACGGGCCGGTCGATCGCGGATCGGAGC
>CAZVOE010000111.1:6748-10097 GCA_964628935.1 uncultured Acidobacteriota bacterium | reverse complement strand
TCCGCTTTTCAGCGGGCCAGCGGCCGACTGTCGGAGAAATACGGAACTACTTCACGCTGCCCGTAACGCTCGTAATGAGAAAAGGCAACAGCTCAACAAAACGTTGAGCTGCTGCCCCTTCTGCCACGTCTTAAAATCCCCTTCCCTTCGGGGAGTCCAGGTTCGAGCCCTGGCTCCGGCAGCGACGATCCCGATGGGAAGCGAGTTCGCTTGGGATAAGATGGGCGAACCATGAAAACACCGATTGCCCGAATCGTCTTCGTCTCCGCGTTCTTCGCTTCCATCCTGCACGCCCAGGAGGGGAAGAAGATCGAGTTCCCGCAACCCAGCCCGCTCGCGTCCGTCACGGAGCGCGTCGGGGTGACCGAAGTCACGATCGAGTACTCGCGACCGAGCGTCCGGGGGCGCAAGATCTTCGGCGGGCTCGTGCCCTACGGCGAGGTTTGGCGAACCGGCGCCAACGCCGCGACCAAGATCGCCTTCAGCACCGACGTCAAGATCGGCGGAGTGGGAGTGCCCGCAGGCTCCTACGCTCTCTTCACGATCCCCGGCGAGACCGAGTGGACCGTGATTCTGAGCAGGGTGGTTGAAGGTCAATGGGGCTCGTACGCTTACGACCCGAAGGACGACCAGCTTCGTGTCACGGTGAAGCCCGCCCCGCTGTCCGAGCCGCTCGAGACGATGACAATCGGCCTGCAGGACATGCGGGCGGGGAAGGCGAACCTCGTCATCGCATGGGAAAAGACGAAGGTAGCCGTCGAAATCGATACCGATCTCGTCGCGAGGCTGAAGCCGCAGATCGAAGCCGTGATGGCGGGAAGCGGCGAGAAGCCGTACTTCGCGGCGGCGATGTTCTACTACGACAATGACCTCGACATCGCGCTCGCCAAGGAATGGATCGAGGCCGCGGCCGCCCAGCAACCCGACGCGGTGTGGATCGTCTACCGCAAGGGCCTGATCCTCAAGAAGGCCGGCGACAGGGAGGGCGCGATGGCGGCGGCCAAGCAGGCCCTCGCGCTCGCGTCGAAGGCCCAGGGTCCGCTCAAGGCGGAATACACGCGCCTGAGCGAAGAACTGATCGCCAGCCTGAAGTAGCGTCCGGATCCGTTTTCCGTCCGCGCGCCGTGGATCGACCGACGATCGCTTCGAGGGCGCGGCCGCGTTCCCGGCGATCCCTCCGCAGCGGGTAGAATGACGCGCCCCTCGTCGAGCGCCAAGGACGGGGAAGAGGAAAAGGGGGCCGATTCCGCCCGGCGGGAGGTGAACGACTGGGTTCCCGCATTCGCTTCGACCGACACGAGCTCGCCGGCAGCTTCGGGGACATCGGCACGGACCTGCCGCTGATCGTCGGCATCGTCCTTGCCACGGGACTGGACGCCGGCGGCGTCTTCGTCGTGTTCGGCGTCCTGCAGATTCTCACGGGGCTCCTGTACGGGCTGCCGATGCCGGTGCAGCCGCTCAAGGCCATGGCGGTTCTCGTCATCACGCAGAAGATCGGAGGAGGGGTTCTGCTCGGCGCCGGGGTCGCGATCGGAGCGGTGATGCTCATTCTCACCGTGACCGGCGCTCTGGAGCGCATTGCCGCCTGGATCCCCCGCCCGGTGGTGCGCGGGATCCAGTTCGGGCTCGGCCTGTCCTTGGCTGCGGTCGCCCTCGGGAAGTACGTTCCGTCGGACGGCGTCGCCGGTTACGCGGCCGCCGGGGTGGGCGCCGTCGTGGTGATCGCACTCTGGCGAAACCGGCGCATTCCCGCCGCCCTCGTTCTCGTCGCCCTGGGCGTACTGTACGCGATCGCGACCGGAGTTCGCTTCGGGACGATCGCGGACGGCGTCGGACTCGCGTTGCCGCGGTTCGCTGTGCCCGAGTGGGACGACGTGCTGACCGGTCTCGTCGTTCTGGCGATTCCCCAGCTTCCTTTGTCCTTGTCCAACTCGGTCATCGCGACCGAGCAAACCCTTCGGGACCTCTTTCCCCGCGCGCGAGTGGGCGTTCGCAAGATCGGTTTGACCTATTCCTTCGTCAATCTGATCGCCCCGCTCTTCGGCGGGATTCCGGTGTGCCACGGCTGCGGGGGAATCGCCGGGCATCACGCGTTCGGGGCCCGCACCGGCGGTTCGGTGATCCTCTACGGGTCGTTCTACGTCGCGATCGGACTGCTGCTCAGCGAGCCCCTTCACGAGGTCGTGAAGTTGTTTCCGCAGCCGATCCTGGGCGTGATCCTGCTGTTCGAGGCGCTGGCGCTGCTGTGCTTCGTCCGCGACCAGGCGGCCGTCCCGCGCGATCTCGCGATCGCGCTCCTCGTCGGGGTCGTCGCGATGACCGTGCCGTACGGCTTCGCCGCCGGCCTCGTCCTGGGTCTCGTCGTGCACTACGGCTTCCGCGGATTCGGCACGGTTCGCGAAGACCCGGGGGACGATCCGGCGCCGTCCCGAGACGGGTGACCGAACCCCCGGAGTTTCATCCCTCGTGCCGAGCCCGTTTCGGATCGGAAACCCGCCGGCGCGCGATGTCGCGCCTTCGAGCAGGAAGGTGCGCTACTGTGGGGGGCATGGCCGATTTCGAAACGAGCTTCGGCGATTCCTTCGATCCGGACCTGGACGAGCTCGAGAGGCTCTCGAACGCGGTCCTCGATCGAATCGAGAGGGGCCTCTTCGACGAGGCGGAGCGGATTTGCTTCCAGCTGAAGCTCCGTTTCCCCGACATGATCGACTGGATCGATCGTTCCGCCGAGCTTCACGAGGCGCGCGGAAACGTCGGCAAGGCCGTCGAGCATTATCGGATGTGTCTCGACTACATCGACCGCCATCCCGACGGCTTCGACGCGGAGAGCAGGAACTGGTACCGAGAGCGGATCGATCGATTGCTCGAGACCCTTCAGTGAACGCTGGGGGACCTTCCCCGGACTCGCCTCCACACGGAACCGAGGAACACGATCCGCCCGCCGCGCGGGCGACACCCGGCGACGGACGCGGGCGCCGTTGCGCGGCGTTCCGGGAAGCGCTACACTTCGATGTCCGACGAAGCAACGGAGCACTCCCGTGCGGGAAATCGTTTCGATCGCGAAGGCGCTGAGCGACGAGAACCGGGTCCGCGCCCTCCTCGCCGTCAAGGACGGCGAGCTTTGTCTCTGCCAGCTCATCCACGTCCTCGGCCTTTCTCCCGCGACGGTGTCGAAGCACATGGACACCCTCGAGCGGGCGGGGCTCGTCACGCGGCGCCGTGAGGGGAAGTGGCGCTTCTACGGGCTTCCGCCCGCTCCGGCGAGCCCCGCGGTCGCCCGTGCTCTGGACTGGATCCTGCACGAAGCGCGGGGCGAAGGTTCGCATGCAGCCGTAGTCGAGGAGGTTGA
>CAZVOE010000111.1:0-6738 GCA_964628935.1 uncultured Acidobacteriota bacterium | reverse complement strand
CAGGCCGAATACCAGCGATAGTCGTGGCCGACGACGAAGCGCGGGGCGACGCCCGGCTCGCAGAGGATCGCCGGAAGGTCCGGGACGTCCGCCGCCGGGACCTCGAGGAGCTGAGCACCTGTTACCGCGCGTGAGCGCGGAGTCTGCACCGTGCGTCGATCCCTCGTCGTCGTCCTCCTGCTCATTGGCCTCCTCACCATCGGAATCGGTTCCTGTTTCGTCGCGACCAGGATCTTTGGGCTCCGTTCTCGCCCACGGAGGAACCATGGCCATTCCCGTTCGAGTCATCGAGATCCTCGGGCCCGGCTGTCCCCGCTGCCATGAGACCCATCGCGTGGTCCAGCACGTCGTCGACGGAGCCAAGCTCGGCTGCGTCGTGCAGAAGAGCACGTCGATCGATCGCATGGTCGAGTTGGGCGTGCTGAGCACGCCGGCGGTCGCGTTCGACGGGCGAGTCGTCCTGTCGGGGCGCATTCCGAAGGCCGAGGAGGTCCGAAAGCTCCTCGGCCTCGACTGAGCCCGGGGTCCACGGTGAAGGAGCGCACGAAGCTCCTCCTCCTGCTCGCGGCGTTCGGGGCGGCGTACTTTCTCCCGATCGAGGCGCCCCGCACGCAGAGGGCGTTCCTCGAAGGGCTCTTTCTCGTCAAGGAGTACGCGCGGGAGCACGTGCTCCTGTGCCTCGTCCCGGCGTTTTTCATCGCGGGAGCGATCGGGCAGTTCGTGAGCCAGGGAGCGGTGATGCGCTACCTCGGCTCGCGCGCACCCCGGTCCGTCGCGTACGGCGTCGCGTCGGTATCGGGGAGCGTCCTCGCCGTCTGCTCCTGCACCGTTCTCCCGCTTTTCGCCGGGATCTACAAGCGAGGGGCCGGGCTCGGCCCCGCCACGGCGTTTCTCTACTCCGGTCCCGCGATCAACGTCCTCGCCATGATCCTGACCGCGCGCGTTCTCGGGATTCGACTCGGGATGGCACGGGCGATCGGCGCCGTGGGTTTCGCGCTCGTCGTCGGCGTCCTCATGGCGGTGATCTTCCGGGAGGAAGACGCGGCCCGTCTCGCGAGCGGCCCCGACCCGTTCGCCCAGGACGACCCGGCGGAGAGGGCACGCGGTCCGGCGAAGGACGCCCTTTTCTTCGGGACGATGGTCGCGATCCTCGTCTTCGCGAACTGGGGAGCCCCCAACCGTGAAGTCGGGGTCTTCGCGGCGGTGCACCGGGTCCACTGGCACCTGACGGTCGCGCTCCTCGTCGCCTTGGGCTGGATGGTCGTCCGCTGGTTCCGTCGCGACGAGTTGGTGTCCTGGATGCAGGCGACGTGGGGGTTCGCGAAGCAGATCACTCCGCTCCTTCTCGGCGGGATCGTCCTCTCCGGATGGCTGATGGGCCGGCCGGGATCGGACGCGGGGCTGATCCCGTCGTCCTGGGTGAGCGCCGCCGTCGGGGGGAACACCGTCGAGGCCAATCTCGTCGCGTCCGTCGCCGGGGCCTTCATGTACTTCGCGACGCTCACCGAGGTCCCGATCCTCCAGACCCTCCTCGGGTCGGGGATGGGGGAGGGGCCCGCGCTCGCCCTCCTGCTCGCGGGGCCCGCGCTCTCGCTTCCGAGCATGCTCGTTCTCCACTCCTACCTGGGAGCGAAGAAGACCGTCGCGTACTGCGGGTTGGTCATCGTGCTCGCGGCGCTTACCGGGTGGGTCTACGGCGCGATCGTCGGCTGAAGGATCCGTTCGTTCGGGTCGGGCTGCCGACCGCCACGACGCTGCTCTCCGGCCCCCTGAAACGGCCCCTGCGGCGCGGGCGGAGTTTCCGCTGGTGCCGGCTCCCCGCCGGGGCCTACATTGTTCCCGGTTCCGCGTGTATGGAGGTCCGAAATGAAAGCGATCCGGAACACGACCCGCGCGCCGCTCCGGGTTCCGCTCGGAGGAGGCCGGGTCCTCCACCTCGGGCCGGGGCAGACCGGGAACGTCGCCGACGATGCTCCGAGGCTGCCGGCCGTCGCACGCCTCATCGAGGAAGGAAAACTCGAAGTGCTGGGGGCCGAGGGGTCTTCGGTCGGGTCGACGGAAGGAGGGGCGCCGCGCGAGTTCGCGCACGGGCACGGCCATCCGACGCGAATCTTCCCGAAGGGGAACCGGGGAGGGTAGCCCCGACCTCCCGCTCAGACCGCCGCCGCCTCTTTCAGCGTCTCCTCGACGCGGATGTTCCGCTTCCCGAGTTCTTCGAGGAACGCATCGTAGAGCGGACCCGTGATGGCGTCCTCGGGAGGGACGATCCCCGGCCGCTCCACGGTGCGCTTCGCGAGCATCCGGGCGGCGATCGCGACGGGGAACCCCGTAACGCGCATCATCGAGGAGATCCCGTTCGCCTTGTCGGCCTCGTCCCAGAGGTGGTACTCGACCGTCGCGGGTCTTCCGTTCTTCGTGCCGACGACCGTGTTGTACATGACGCAAACGTCGCCCTCGCCGTCCCGCGCCTGCAGCCGCGGCGTGACGACGGCGAGGAGGAATTCACGCGGGACGATCCGCGTTCCCCGGAAGTCGACCGGGTCGAGATCGAGGAGGCCGCACTCCTTGAGCGTATCGACCCCCGACCAGTGGCCGGGCCACCGGACCGTCTTCTCCGCGAAGTCGGTCAGCTGGGGGCGGCTCGTCATGAAGCTCGGCATCCCGGGCGTGACCGCGCATTCGAGAATCTCGTCCTTGCCGAAGCGGTCGAAGCGAAAGGTCTCGCGGTCGCTCCCCGCCGGGACTTCGACGACCTTCCCCTCCTTGCGTACCTCGGGACGGATCATGTACTCGCGGAGGACGTGGTCGAAGGCCCACGTGATCATGTAGCGGAGCGGGTGCCTGGCGGCGGCGGATTTCTCCGGGATGCCGCCGACCCGGGCGACCGCGCGGGTCGCGGAGTCCAGTTTGCGGATCCCCTCGCCGACGGTCACGTTGCTCAACCCCGGCGCGAACCCCATCCCGTCGAGGAAGGTGACCCCCTTCCGGACGGCCTCCGCGTGGAGCCACTCGCCATAGGCGCGGAGATCGACCCCCTCCGGCAACTCGAGCCCCTCGGTCTCGTAGGGGTCGGGCCGCCGGTGGTACTCCTCGAGCATGTCGACGATCGGGAGCCGCGCCTCGATCGCGGCCTCGACCAGCTTGTAGCTCGTCCGGCGGTCGGGGAGGGCGAGGGCCCCTGCGTCGTAACCCCGCATCGCCTCGACCACCGCCCTCCGGTCCTCGACGTCCGCCGCCACGGGGACGACCTTTTGGGATCCGATCCAGGAGGCGACCCGCTTCAGGGAGGCGAGGTTTCGCCCCACGATCCCGATCCGCTCGACCTCGGGGTCCTTCGCGAGGTCCCAGGCCACCGCCGAGCCGATCTTTCCCGAACCGCCGAAGACCAGGATCTTCATCGCCGACCTCCCTGGATGTGCCCGCGCCGGCATCGCCCGCGCGTGCTGAATGGTGAGGGAGAGGAATATCAGGAAACGCGTTCGATTTCCGCCCTCCGAGCGGCGCGTTCGGCGCGATAATCGTCGTGCGCGAGGCACGGGAAGAGGTCCCCATGGCCGATACGAAACGCACCAAGCCCATGGCGCCGGTTTCCGAGCCGACGGTTCCGGTCGCGCGCTCCGGCGGGACGTTGAAGGAACGCTACGCGGCGGGAAAGGCTCTGCGGGAGACGTGTCCCCGTGAAGCCCACGCGGGCTGGAAATCTCCCCGAGACCGACCGGACCCGGTCGAACTGGTGCTCGAGGCCGAGAAGGGTCGCTTGCCCGAGCTTCTCCCCCTGCGCCATGGCCGCATGGTGCGCTCCCCGTTCACCTTCTACCGGGGTGCGGCCCTCACGATGGCGACGGACCTCGCGACGACGCCGGTCAGTGGGATCCGCGTGCAGTGCTGCGGGGACGCTCACTTGAGCAACTTCGGCGGGTTCGCCACGCCGGAGCGCAAGGTCATCTTCTCGATCAACGACCTCGACGAGACCCTGCCGGCCCCGTGGGAGTGGGACGTCAAGCGGCTCGCAGCGAGCTTCGTCGTGGCCTGCCGCGACCGGAGTATCGGCGAGGCCGCCGCGAAGGACGTGGTCGCGACCTGCGTCCGCACGTATCGCGAGTCCATGGCCGAGTTCAGCCGGATGAAAACGCTCGAGCTGTGGTACACCTCGCTGGGGGCGGACGAACTCGTCGCGGACATCAAGGATCCCGCCATCCGCCAGAGGGCCCTGAAGCGTCTCCAGAAAGAGCGCGCGCGCAGCATCGCGGAGGACATCTTCCCGAAGCTGGTGGAGCGCAAGGGGGAGATGCCCAGGATCAAGGATCAGCTTCCGACGATCTTCCACCTCGAGGGCTACCCTCCGGGTGACATTCAGAGGACGTTGCGAGACGTCCTCGCCGCATATCGCGACACCCTACCGCACTCGTCGCAGTCCCTTCTCGACCGATACGAGATCAAGGACGCCGCGATCAAGGTGGTGGGGATCGGCAGCGTCGGGACCGCCTGCTGGGTGTTCCTCTTCATGGCCGGAGAAGGCGACCCCCTCTTTCTCCAGGTCAAGGAGGCGCGTGCGTCGGTGCTCGAGCGGTTCGCGGGCGCGAGCGTCTTTCCCAACCACGGCCAGCGCGTGGTGAACGGCTACCGCCTCATGCAGCCCGCCAGCGACCTGTTTCTCGGATGGAGCCGGGGCCCGAAGCGCCACTACTTCGTCCGCCAGCTGCGCGACATCAAGATCAGCATCCGCGTGGAGACGTTCGGCGTTCCCGAGATGAGCCTCTACGCAACGTGGTGCGGCCGTGCGCTCGCGCTCTCCCACGCGCGTTCCGGGAGTTCGGCCGCGCTCAGCGGGTACATGGGGAAGAGCGACGCCTTCGACCGGGCCATCGCGGCGTTCGCCGTCGCCTACGCGGACCAGAACGAGAAAGACCACGCCGCCCTCGTTCGTGCCGTTCGCAAGGGCACGGTGGAAGCGGTCACCGAGGAGGCCAGGTGAGCCGCGGGTGGCGTGCGGCGTTTCCCCCGGCGGAGTGGCTCCCGACCTATCGAGCGAGGTGGCTGCCTCGAGACGCCATCGCGGGGGCGACACTCGCCGCCTACGCGATCCCGGTGTCGCTGGCCTACGCGTCGCTCGCCGGGCTGCCACCGCACTACGGCGTCTACGGCTACCTGGTCGGCGGCGTGTGCTACGCACTCTTCGGAACGTCGCGTCAGCTCGCGATCGGTCCGACGTCGGCGATCTCGATGCTCGTCGGGGTCACCGTCGCCGGCATGGCCGAGGGCGATCCGGCTCTGTGGGCGAGCATCGCGGCGCTGACCGCGCTCTTGGTCGCGGTCCTGTGTTTTCTGGCGTGGCTTTTCCGCCTGAGCTCCCTCGTCAACTTCATCAGCGAGAGCATCCTCCTCGGCTTCAAGGCCGGCGCGGCGCTCACGATCGCCATGACGCAGCTTCCCAAGCTGCTCGGGGTCAAGGGCGGAGGGGAGCACTTCTTCGAGCGCATCGCCGTCCTCTGGGGGCAGATCCCGGAGACCAACCCCGCCGTCCTGGCCTTCGGTGTCGCCGCCCTCACCGTGCTGCTCTTGGGAGAGAAGTTCCTCCCGGGCCGCCCGGTCGCGCTCTTCGTGGTCGCGGCGTCGATCGTCGTCCTGTCGCTGACGTCCCTGGGCGCGCTCGGCTTCAAGGTCGTCGGCACGCTTCCCGCGGGCTTGCCCGAGTTCCAGGCGCCGGGGCTCCGGCTGCGCGACGTGGACGGGGTGATCCCGCTGGCCTTCGCGTGCATGTTGCTCGCGTACGTGGAAGGCGTGTCCGCCGCGCGCGCGTTGGCGCAGGCGAACGGCTACGAGATCGACGCACGCCAGGAGCTGCTCGGTCTCGGCGCGGCGAATCTGGGAGTCGCGTTCTTTCAGGCGTATCCGGTGGCCGGCGGCCTCTCGCAGTCCTCGGTGAACGACAAGGCGGGCGCCAAGTCGCCGCTCGCCCTCGTGTTCGCGTCGGTGACGATCGGTCTTTGCCTCATCTACCTGACCGGGATGTTGAGCAACCTGCCCAACGTGGTGCTCGCCGCCATCGTGCTCGTCGCCGTGAAGGGACTGATCAACATTCGGGAGATGCGCCACGTCTGGCGGATCAGCCGTTTCGAGTTCGGCGTGTCCATGGTCGCGTTCGCTGCGGTCCTCGTGCTCGGGATTCTCAAGGGCGTGATGGTGGCCGTCCTGGTGTCGCTGCTGTTGCTGATCCGGCGGGCGGCGCACCCTCACGTCGCCTTCCTCGGTCGCATTCCCGGAACGCGAGCGTTCTCGGATATCGAGCGCAACCCGGACAACGAGGCCATTCCGGGCGCGGTCCTCTTCCGCGTCGAGGCGTCGCTGCTGTACTTCAACGCCGAGCACGTGCGGAATGCGGTCTGGGAGAGAATCCGCTCGGCCACCGAGCCCTTGAAACTGGTCGTGTGCGATCTCTCGACGTCGCCCTTCGTGGACCTCGCCGGTGCGCGCATGCTCACGGGCCTGCACGCGAGCCTTCGGGGGGAAGGGGTGCTCTTCCGGCTCGTCGCGGCGCACGCCGCCGTGCGCGACCTCCTGCGTGCCGAAGGGGCCGAGGAGCGCGTCGGGTACTTCGGTCGCCGGATCTCGGTGGCCGACGTCGTCGACGAGTTCGAAGGCAATGCGCGGGCGTGATCCGTTGACGCGGGCGGAACGACCGTCGCGCGCCGACTCGCGCAACCCCGCTCGGGATTGAGCCTTTTCGATCCGGCGGGC
>CAZVOE010000110.1:0-10180 GCA_964628935.1 uncultured Acidobacteriota bacterium | reverse complement strand
GCGCCTTACTCCGCTTTGCGTACGCCTGGTCTAAGGGGCCGCGGGCGCCGGCGGAGGAGGCGCCGGCACCGCTGTGCTGCGCTGGCTTTCCGCTAGACCCGTAGATGATCTGGCTCGTCGACAGTGCGCCGCCGAGCCACAGGCCGCGCACGGTGTCGCCGCGCGTCAGTTCGACCGCGAAGCGGCCGATGCCGTACAGCGCGAGATACAGCGCCATCAGTTCGCCCGGCGCGCGGTCGCGACGCCGGCGGTCGACACGACCCTAGAAACCCTCCGCGAGCGGGTCGACGAGCTCGGAGTGGTCGAGCCGATCATCCAAAAGCAGGGGGCGGAGGGGGATCGCATCGTCGTCCAACTGCCCGGAATCGACGACCCGCTCCGAGCCAAGAAGATCCTCCAGGAACCCGCGCTCCTCGAATGGAAGGCGGTGAACTATCCCCCCGGAGTCGCCGACTACGCGGGCTGGTCTCCGCCGTCGAGCCGGGAGGCGGTCCTCGCCTCCTTCGGAGGGCAGCTTCCTCCGGACACCGAGTTGATCCCCGAGCGCTTCGTCTCGCAAGGAGGCGGGACGACCACGATCTGGTGGCCCCTCAACACCGTATCCGTCGTCGTCGGGAACGACGTCCGGAATGCGCGCCGCAACGCGGACCAACTCGGGCGTCCCAACATTTCTTTCATCCTCACCGAGGACGCCGGGCGCCGGTTCGAAGCCGCGACCCGCGAGAACGTGGGAAAGCGAATGGCGATCGTCCTCGGCAGCAGCAGGGAGAAGCGCGTGATCTCGGCGCCCGTGATCCGGGACGTGATCCGGGACACGGGCGTGATCGAGGGGAACTTCAGCATCCAGGAGGCCGAGGACCTCGCGCTCCAGCTCCGTTCCGGAGCGATCCCCGCCGAGGTGTCGATCATCGAGGAGCGCACGGTCGGTCCGTCGCTCGGGCGGGATTCGATCCGCTCCGGGGTGGCCGCATCGATCGCAGGGTTCGTGGCGATCATGCTCTTCATGCTCGTCTACTACCGGCTCTCGGGCGTCAACGCGGTCGTCGCCCTCCTCATGAACGTGGTCCTCGTCCTGGGAGCGATGGCGTACTTCGGGGCAACCTTGACCCTTCCCGGCATCGCGGGGCTCATCCTCACCGTCGGCATGGCGGTGGACAGCAACGTACTCATCTTCGAGCGTATCCGAGAAGAACTCCGTCACGGGAAGACGGTGCGCTCGTCGGTCGATCAGGGGTTCAGCCGCGCCTTCGGCACGATCGTCGACACGCATGTCACGACGCTCGTTTCGGCCTTCTTCCTTTTTACCTACGGAACCGGTCCGGTGCGAGGGTTCGCGGTGACCCTCGTGGTCGGCCTCGTCTTCTCGATGTTCACCGCGGTATTCGTTTCGCGAACGATCTACGAGCTGATCCTGGGCGAGTCACGGCGGGTGGAGTCGCTCAGTATCTGAGCAGGGGAGGCCCCGTTGTTCCAGATTCTGCAGGACACCGACTTCGATTTCCTCGGGAAGCGCCGTCTGTGGGTCGGCATCTCCACGGTCGCGATCGCTCTTTCGCTGCTCTCCCTCGCAGTCCGCGGGATCAACTTCGGGATCGAGTTCACGGGCGGGTCCGAGGTCCAGCTGCAGTTCGCCGAGCGGCCGGACGTCGGTTCCGTGCGTTCGAGCCTCACCGCGGCCGGGTTTCCCGGCGCCGTCGTCACCACGATCGGTGAGGCCGAGGACAACGAGATCTACATCCGCGTTCCTCTCCGCTCGGACGACGACCGAGCGGACGTCACCTCGCAGGTCGTGGAGGCGCTCCGATCGGACGACTCGCGGCAGAAGGAGGCTTCCGGGCTCGTGGACCTCAACGCGGCGAACGCCTCCGAGCTCTCGTCGTTTCTCCTCACGGTGGAGGGGATGACGGCCGAGTCCGCCGAGGCGACGGCGAAGGCGATCGTGGAGAAGCGGGGGGAAGGGGCTCTCTTCCGGAACGCGTCCGAGCTCTCCTCGTTGCCGGGGGTCACCGATGGGGTCGTGCGGGCGCTCGAGACCCGCGCCTTCGCGGGGCCGTTCGCGGTTCGCAGTCAGTCGTACATCGGGCCGATCATCGGCGAGGAGTTGGTCCGCAAGGCGATTTGGGCGATCCTCGGCTCGCTCGGCGGGATCCTCGTCTACCTATGGGTGCGATTCGAGTTCCAGTGGGGGCTTGCGGCCGTCATCGCCCTCGTGCACGACACGATCGTGACGCTCGGGCTCTTCTCCGTCTTCCAGCTCGAGATGAGTCTTCCCGTCGTCGCCGCATTCCTCACGTTGATCGGCTACTCGGTCAACGACACGGTGGTCATCTTCGACCGGGTCCGAGAGAACCTGCGCACGCGGTCGGGACCGACCGACTACGCCATTCTCCTCAATCAGTCGGTGAACCAGACGTTGAGCCGGACGATCATCACGTCTCTGCTGACGTGGTTCGCCTGCCTCGCACTGTTCCTCTTCGGCGGAGACATTCTCCGCCCGTTCTCCTTCGTCCTCGTCGTGGGGGTTGTGGTCGGCTCGTACTCGACGATCTACGTGGCCTCCCCCGTCCTGCTCTGGTGGCGGGACTGGGTGGCGTCCCGGGGGAAAGCGAAGGACGAGGCGAACGCCGCAGCGGCCGCGCCGGCCCGGCGGGTGGCGAAGAAGGTGCGTCCCCACCAGAAAGCCTGATCGGCGTCGGCTTCCGGCTCCGCCTATAATCCTCGGCGCCGGAGAGCGCGCCGAAAATGGTCCGACGGTTCGAAGACATCCTGGAAACGGTCGAGGGGTACAACCCCGACGCCGACTTCGATCTTCTGAGGCGGGCGTACGTCTTCACCGCGCGCGAGCATCGCAACCAAGTGCGACAGTCGGGCGAACCGTACCTCGTTCATCCCCTCGAGGTGGGTCACATCCTCGCGACGCTGCGCCTGGACGTCGCAAGCATCGTGTCGGGCCTCCTTCACGACGTGCTCGAGGATACGTTGACCAACTACGAGACGGTCTCGGAGTACTTCGGGGACGACGTCGCTCACATCGTGAGCGGCGTCACCAAGATCTCGAAGCTGCGGTTCGCCACGAAAGAGCAGGCGGAGGCGGAAAACCTCCGCAAGATGATCCTGGCGATGGTCGACGACATCCGCGTCATCTTGGTCAAACTCGCCGACCGACTCCACAACATGCGAACCCTCGAGTACCTGGATCCCGAGCGGCGCGAACGGATCGCGCGGGAAACGATGGAGATCTACGCGCCCCTCGCCAACCGCCTCGGAATGGGGAGGATCAAGACCGAGCTCGAGGACCTCGCGTTCCGGTACCTCGAGCCCGATGACTACGGGCGCTTGGTGGAAGAGCTCGAGGCGAGGCGGAAGATCAGCGACGCGTTCATCCACGAGATCCGCGGCCGCCTCGAGGAGGCGATGGCGGAGAACGGGATCTCCGCGGAAATCCATGGACGCATCAAGGCGATCTCGTCGATCCACCGAAAGATTCGCAAGCAACGCATCGGGGTCGATCAGGTTTACGACTACGTCGCGTTTCGCGTGATCACCGAGTCGGTGAGGGACTGTTACGGGGCGCTCGGCGCCGTCCACGCGATCTGGCGGCCGGTGCCCGGGCGCTTCAAGGACTTCATCGCGATGCCGAAGCCCAACATGTACCAATCGCTCCACACGTCGTTGATGACGGAGCGTGGCCAGCCGTTCGAGGTGCAAATCCGCACTCGGGAGATGCACCAGGTGGCGGAGGAGGGAATCGCCGCACACTGGCAGTACAAGGAGGGTGGAAAGCTCCGCCCCGCGGACGGGGAGAGGGTCGGCTGGCTCCGCCAGATCCTGGAATGGCAGCAGGACCTCAAGGACCCGCGCGAGTTCCTGGAGATGGTCAAGATCGACCTCTACCCGGACGAGGTGTACTGCTTCACGCCGAAGGGAAAGGTCCTCTCCTTCCCGCGGGGCGCGACGCCGATCGACTTCGCGTACGCGATTCACACGGAAGTCGGGCATCACCTTTCAGGAGCGAAGGTGAACGGCAGGATCGTACCTCTTCGCCACCCATTGGCGAACGGCGACATCGTCGAGATTCTGACGCAGCCGGCAGCCCACCCGAGCCGCGACTGGCTCGCCGTCGCGAAGACGACCCGGGCCAGGAGCAAGATCCGGAGTTGGCTCAACGCGAGTGAACGGCAGCGCTCCGTGGAAATCGGCAGGGAGCTTTGCGAGAAGGAGCTCCGCAAGTACAGGCTTTCCCTGAAGGAGCTCGCCGACGGTCCGCCGTCGGCGGAGGCTCTCAGGCGGCTCGGATACGCGCAGATCGACGATCTCATGGCGGCGGTCGGATACGGAAAGGTGACCCCGGCCCAAGTCGTCGCCGCGCTCCATCCGCAGGAGCGGCTCGAACCCAAGGAGGACGGCGCTGTCGTCCGCGCCGTGAAGCGGGCGCTCGGGCTCGGCTCGCGCGGTGTTCGCGTACGGGGGTTCGACGACGTCATGGTCACCTTGTCCAAGTGCTGCAACCCGGTGCGGGGCGAAGACATCGTCGGCTACATCAGCCGGGGACGCGGTGTCACGGTCCACGCGGTCCACTGCCCCAATCTCCCGGCCCTCATGGTCGACCCGGACCGGCGCATCGAGGTCGAGTGGGCGAGGGACGACGCCCAGGGAACTTCCTACGACGTGAAGCTCGCGCTCGACGTCGAGGACCGCCAGGGTCTTCTCGCGAAGATCGTCTCGACGATCGCGGACGAGAATGCGAACATCCGGAACGTCGAGGCGAAGACGTTCGAGGGGAACGACGCTCGGATCACCCTGATTCTCGCGGTCTCCGATCGCGAGCAGATGCAGAAGGTCATCGCTCGTGTGCGGCGCATCTCCGGCGTTCGGGACGTCGCGCGTCTGCTTCGCTGAGACCGTCCCGGAAAAGGAGAGGGATGTCATGGAAGTCGTCTCGACGCATCGCGCTCCAGCGGCGATCGGTCCGTACGTCCAGGCGATTCGGGCGTCCGGGTTCGTCTTCGTGTCTGGCCAAATCGGTCTCGACCCGGCGGCCGGAACGCTCGTCGCGGGGGGCACGGAAGAGCAGACGCGCCGGGCCCTCGAAAACCTGTCCGCGATTCTCGCGGCGGCGGATTCCGGACTCGACCGGGTCCTCCGGGCGACCGTCTACCTCGTCGACCTCCGCGATTTCGACGCGATGAACCGCGTCTACGCGGAGGCGTTCGGAGAGCACCGACCGGCGCGAGTGTGCGTCGAGGTCTCCAAACTCCCGAAAGGGGCCCGCGTCGAGATCGACGCCGTGGCGCTCGCGGGCTGAGGCGGGGCTCCGCTCAGGAAACCCGCTTGCGGAAGCCCCCCGTGCGGATGCAGCGGGTGCAAAGCACCACCCGCCGGGACTGACCCGAGGCCTCGCGTACCCGTACCCGCTGGAGGTTCGGCTCGAACCGGCGGGGGGTCACATTGTGGGCGTGTGAGACGTTCCGCCCGAACACGGTTTTTTTCCCACAAGATTCGCAAACCCTGGCCATCGTCCTGCCCTCGGGAGTCCCCGGCGGACCCGCACAAAAAGCCCGCGGATGGTACAGGAGGGTCCGTTCGGCGTCAAGGCGGGGCAGGCGCACCGCGCGTTCCATGCCCGAGATGCCCAGGATACCTATGGAACCGGCTGAAAATTGGATGGTTGCTTTCGGACCTTCCGCCTCTATATTAGAGCCACGATTGACCCGGAAGGTCCGTAAAACCCCGACGGCGGGGCGTGGGGCCGGTGGTCAAGAGCCAGGAAGCGAGGTTGTCGAAGGGCGGCGGTCGGAGGGGATGCCCGGGACTCCTGTTTCGAGCCTAACGGAACGAGTCACAGGGTTTCGTCCTTGACCAACCGGAAAAGGCGGAATTAGGTTCCAGCAGCGCTGGCGGCTCCGGAGTCCCCGGGGCCCGGCGACGAGGGCGAACATGGTGTTTGGGAGAAGCCGGAACTTGGTCGGTCTCGACATCGGGGACAGCTCGGTCAAGGTCGTCGAACTGAAGGACCTCGGCAGGGGACGCGGCTGGCAGCTCCTCAAGCTTGGATGGGAGCCGCTGTCGCCGGAGGCGATCGTGGACGGCGCGATCATGGACTCCCAGCTCGTGGTCGAGACCATCCAGCGCCTCTTCTCGCGGCTCAAGATCAAGAACACCCACGTGGCGACGTCGGTGTCGGGCCACTCGGTGATCGTGAAACGGATCACCGTGCCGGCGATGAGCGACGCCGAGCTCGCAGAGTCGATCCAGTGGGAGGCCGAGCAGTACATCCCGTTCGACATCGAGGACGTGCGGCTCGACTACCAGGTCCTCGAGAGCTCGTCGCTCTCCGGCGAGGGAAACATGGACGTGCTCCTCGCCGCCGCCAAGAAGGACAAGATCAGCGACTACACCTCGGTGATCCAACAGGCCGGCCTCTCGGCCGACTGCGTCGACGTCGGGGCGTTCGCCCTCCAGAACGCGTTCGAGGCGAACTACGAGTTCGAGCCACACCAGACGACCGCGCTCGTCGACGTCGGTGCGGCGGTCAGCTCGATCTCGGTCCTTCAAGGCGGTACGGCGATGTATTGGCGCGACATGAACAACATCGGGGGGAATCAATACACCGACGCCATCCAGAAGGAACTCAACCTCTCAGCGGATCAGGCGGAGCGCCTCAAGAAAGGGGAGGAAGTCGAGGGCATCCCCTACGAGAGGGTCCTGCCGATCCTCTCGGCCGTGAACGAGGACGTCGGCGCGGAGATCCAGAAGACGCTCGATTTCTTCAAGCAGATCTCTCCGTCCGAAGACGGGCTGAGCCGGCTCTATCTGACCGGCGGTTCGGCCCAATCGGTCCATCTGAAGGAGCATCTCGCCAGCCGTCTCAAGACGCAGGTGGAGATCTTCAACCCGTTTCGGAAGATCGAGCCCTCCGGGCGCGACGTCGCCCTGGATGTCCTCCACGAGATGACCCCGACCGCGTCGGTCGCGGTGGGCCTGGCGCTCCGCAAGCTGGGGGAATGAACCGATGATCAAGATCAACCTGGTCGCCGAGCGCAAGGCGGCGAAGGGTGGGAAGGCGGCGACGGGGCCGGTGGCCGTCCGGGGCACCGGCGGGAGCCGGAACCTCCTTCTACTGGGGATCGTCCTCCTGGGCGTCCTCGTCTCCGCCGGATGGTGGTGGTCCCTGACCAGCCAGCGCACGCGCCTCCAACAGGACATCCGCGAGGCCGAGCAGGAACTCGTTCGACTCGAAGAGATTCGCAAGAAAGCCGACGAGTTCAAGCGCCAGAAGGAGCTTCTCGAGCGGAAGATCACGCTCATCACCGACCTGAAGAAGAAGCAGTCGGTGCCGGTGCACATCCTGGACCAGGTCTCCAGGAATCTCCCGGACTTCCTCTGGCTCGACTCGATGACCGCCGCGAACAACCAGATCAGCATCGCGGGGAAGGCCACGACGTACAACGCGGTGTCCAATTTCTTCGACAACCTGAACGCCTCCGGGTATTTCACCGACGTCGTGCTGGGAAAGACGTCCGAGATCCCCGAAGGAGTCTCGTTCAGCCTCAGCTGTCGTTTCGCGCCGCCCCAGGCCCCGGAACCTCAGGCCCCTCAGGGCTGAGCCGGCGGAGCGGGGAATACGGGAGTCCTGACGATGGAAAGATTGCCGTTCTGGGGCCAGGCCGCGATCATGGCGGCCCTCGCGGTCGCGATCGTGGTGGCGAGCTACTGGTTCGTGTTCTCGGACATGAAGCAGGAGATCGCCGGGCTCGAGGCCGATCTCGAAGAGAAGAACCAGAGGATTCAGGAGGGGCTGGCGATCGAGCGTAAGCTCCCCGAATTCGAGCGGGAGGTCGCCTCCCTCCAGCGCCGCCTGGGGGACATCCAGCAGATCCTCCCGACCGGCACCGAGACCGGGGACCTCCTCCGTTGGATCAAGAACATGTCCGACCAGTCGAGCCTCGATCTCAAGGTTTTCAACCCCGGCCAGCTCCAGCCGCGGGAGTTCTACCGTGAGTTCCCGATCGACATGGACGTCGTCGGCCGGTACCACGACCTCGGGATCTTCTTGGACCGCGTCAGCAAGTACTCGCGGATCATCAACGTCGACAACCTCCGGATGAACGCCAACCCGGGCGGGGGAGACAAGACGATCCGCGCGACGTTCACCGCCACGACGTTCGTGTACGACGAAGTCGGCGCGACCACGGAGGTCGAGCAATGACCCGCCGAATCCCCGGATGGTTCTTGGTCGCGGTCGCCCTCGCCGGCGTCGCCGCCTGGAGCGCTCCCGCCTTCCCGCAGGACCCCGCTCCCGATGCCGCCGCCCGCGAGGCCGAAGCGCAAGCGCAGAAGGAAGGAGAACAGACCGTGGAGACCATCCTCCGGCAGCAGGAGGAGCTGCTCAGCGGTCAGCGATTTTCCTACGACCCGGCCGGAAGGCGCGACCCCTTCCGCTCGCTGTTCGAAGAGCAGGCGATGCGACGGAAGGGGCCCCGCCCGCGGGGAGTCTCCGGGATGCTCGTCACGGAAATCGAGTTGACGGGGATCGTCCGGGATCCCCGGAAGGGCGATATCGCGGTTTTCACGGGCACGGACAACAAGGGGTACTTCCTGCGCGTGGGGGACGAGGTGTACGACGGGACCCTCCTGGCGATCGACAGCGGGTCGGGGACCGTGACGTTCCGACAGCAGGTGGACGATCCGCGACTCATCAAACCGTATCGAGACGTCGTCAAGCGTCTTGTGCCGCAGGAAGAGGAGAAGGGCAATGAGTGAAGTCGGCAAGTGGTTCTCGGCGACGCTGGCCGCTCTGGCGTTCGCCGGCTTCGCCGCCGTGGCCGTGGCCGATCAACCCGAGCCCGGTCAGCCCAACGAGGCCGCGCCGGTCGCGGCGGAGGCGGCGAGCCCGGAGTGGGGTTCCCTGCGGCAAATCGCCGTGGTTCCCGGCGATCCCGGCCGTACACGGGTGGTCCTCGAGGGGGCGGCTGCGTTCCAGCGCGAAACCCTCACCCTCGACGATCCTCCGCGCGTGGTCGTGGACTTCGCGGGAGTCGTCTCGCGCGTGGAGAGGCCGCACCTGGCGGTCGAGGACGGGGCGGTCGTCCGCGTTCGGGCGGCCCAGTTTCGCCAGGAGCCGGTTCCCGTCTCGCGCGTGGTGTTCGACCTCTCCGAGGCGGTTCCCTGGGAGATGAGCGAGGTCGACGGCGACTTGATCGTCGCGTTCGGCGTTCCTGAAACGCCGGAGCGCGCGGAGGCGGCCGAGGCCGACGCGGCGCAGGTCGCCGGGACCCGCGCGGTGCCGGCGGACGCTCTCGAATCGCTCCTCCGGGCGCCGGTCTTCGCCTCCGAGCAGTCCGCCCCTCCGGCGGAGGCCCCGGGCCCCTTCGACACCCGAACGATCGGTGCAGGCGAGGCGAGCTACTCGGGGCAGCCGATCTCCCTGAATCTCGTGGACACCGACATCAAGCAGATCTTCCGGCTCTTCCACGAGATCTCGGGACTCAACTTCGTGTTGGACCCTGGCGTCGAGGGAACGGTGACGATCGTCCTCGACCAGGTTCCGTGGGATCAAGCGCTCGACATCATCCTGAAGAACAACGGACTCGACAAGCAGTTCGAGAACAACGTCGTCCGCGTCGCCACCACCCAGAAGCTGGCGGCGGAGGCGGCGGCCCGCAAGCAACTCAAGGAGGCGAAGGAACTGGAGGTCGAGCCGATCACGATCACCCGAACTCTCTCCTACGCGAAGGCGAAGGAGGTCGAGAAAGTGATCCGGGAAGGCGGCGTGTTGTCGCCGCGGGGGAAGGTCATCGTCGACGAGCGCACGAACGCGCTCATCGTGAGCGACATCCCGAACAAGGTGGAACCGCTCGATCAGCTCATCACGACGCTCGACGCCGAGACGCCGCAGGTCATGATCGAGGCCCGGATCGTCGAGACCTCGAAGTCGTTCTCCCGGGAGCTCGGCGTCAACTGGGGCCTGAGCGCAATCGCCGACGCCTCCCGCGGGACCGCGCTCCCGTACTCGTTCCCGAGGAACGCGTCGGGCCGCTATTCGCTGAACCTCATTCCGCCGGACGCCACCGGCGTGCTCAACCTCAAGTTCGGGAACATCCTCGACTCCTTCACTCTCGATCTGGCGCTCAGCGCGCTCGAGAACGAGGGGTACGGGCGGATCCTCTACTCGCCGAAG
>CAZVOE010000109.1:0-10204 GCA_964628935.1 uncultured Acidobacteriota bacterium | reverse complement strand
TCCCAGGGCACCGCGATCCCGCCGAACTCCCTCGCGAGGTCGTCGGCCCGGGAGTACGTCCGGTTCGCCACGACGAGGGGCGAGACGCCGTGACCGACGAGATGGCGCGCCGCGAGCTCGCTCATTTTCCCCGCGCCGAGCAGGAGCGCCTTCCGCCCCTCGAGGTCTCCGAAGATCTTCCGCGCGAGTGTCACCGCCGCGTAGGCGACCGAGACGGCGTGGCGCGAGATGCCCGTCTCGGTGCGCACCCGCTTGGCCGCCGCGAGCCCCTGCTGCATCAGGTGCTCGAGGACCGCGCCGGTCGAACCGCTCTCGCGCGCGAGCGCGAACGCGCGCTTGACCTGGCCCAGAATCTGCGGCTCGCCGAGAACGAGGCTGTCGAGCCCGCTCGCGACCCGGAAGACGTGCCGCACGGCGTCCAGACCGTCGTGGACGTAGGCGTACCGGTCGATCTCCTCGATCGAAACGTCCCGCCGCGACGCGAGGAACTCGCGGATCGCGCGGGAGCAGGGGACCCCGTCCCGCGACCGCGCGAGGAACTCCACGCGGTTGCAGGTCGAGAAGATCATCGCCTCCTCGAAGTGCGGCCCCTGCACGAGCTCGCGGAGCACATCCGGGATCTCGCTCTCGGAGAAACCGATCCGCTCTCGGAACGCGAGGGGGGCGGAGCGATGGTTGACTCCGAGGAGGGTGAGCATCTCAGCGGACCAGCCCCGCGATCACCATCGAGACGAGGGCGAAGCCCGTGATCGTGAGATAGGCCGATTTCCGCCCGCGCGTTCCGCGGACGAGGCGCGCGTAGACGAGCAGCGCGAACACGAACCAGGCGAGGAGCGGGAAGACCTGTTTCGGCCCTCCGACCCAGTACACGTGGTGTTCGACCATGTTCCACACCGTTCCCGTCGCGATTCCGAGCGTCAGCATCGGGAACCCCCACAGGAGCGCGTGGAACCCGACCCGGTCGGCCGTATCCAGGGAGGGGAAGAGCTCGAGCAGGCGCAGCGACCACTTCGATTTGAGCGCCCGGTCCTGCACGAGGTAGATCACCGCCATCGCGAACGCGACCGAGAGGGCGGCGAGCCCCGCCGTGGAAATCGAGGTGTGGAAGAGGAACCAGCCGCGCTGCTGGGACTCCGGCAGGGAGAACTCGGGAGCCGGGAGGATCACCCCCGCGGCGACCAACAGGAACCCGACCGGAGGCAGGATCCACGATGCGGCTTCCATTCGGTAGCGGACGGACACGACGAGGTGGAGGGTCAGGACCCCCCATCCGAGCACCTTCAGGAATTCCTCGATGTTCCGGAGCGGGAGGGATCCCGCGAGCATGCCCAGATACACGATCCCCGCCGTCACGAGGAGCCATGCGAGAACGAAGGCCACGAACTCGGCCCTGCGCAGGCCCTTGGACGGGTGCCGCATCCCCACGAACGCGAGGAAGATCCCGACCGAGAGCACAATCAACCCGCCCGGGAGCAGCACGAGTCCCATGGCGTGGGAAGTTACCATCCGTCGGCCGCGGAATCCACCGCGTGCGGGCCCCTCCGGCGCACGAGCGCATCGAGACCCCGGAGCACCGCGTCCTGCCGCGTCGCGAGCTGCCGATAGGAGCGCGCCTCCACGAGTCCCAGCCGCCGTGCGAGGGCGAGGTAGTACCGCGCCTCGAGGAGAGCGGAGCGGGCGCGGTCGAGGGAGCGAGCGTCGCTCGTCCCCGAAGAGGCCGCGACGAGGGCCCCCCCGGCGCGGACCGTCGCCCTCCGGATTTCCGCCGCGAGGACGCCGCCGTCGGCGGCAGCGAACGTGCGCGTGGCGCGGAACACCTCGACCGCGAACTCGTCCGCGGCGCGGAAGACCTCGAGCCGCTTGTCCCGGAGACCTACCGCGTCCATCGCCCCTGCTCCGGTCTCCATCGCCAGACCCTCGCCCGGACGGCCGGGCCGAACAGCACGATGGCGCAGAGCCCCTCCCGTCCATCCGTGACGTAAAGCGTCCCGGAGGAGGATCGACCGTCCGGGGAGAACGAGACGACGTCGGAGGCGCCGAAGCGGACGGGGTCCCCGCCCGGCGCGAGGATTCCGGTTCCCGGCGGGGCTTCCGGCACCGATCGGTCGGGGAGGAGCCCGACGCGGATCCCGGAGACCCACCCTTCGAGCCGCCGGGGACCGGAGGCGTACGCGTCGATCCCGGCCGCCAGTTCCGCGGTCCGCAGCCCGTTCCCGTTGCGGTCGATCGCCTCGCGCCAACCCCACCCGTCCGCGTCCCGCTGGAAGTGGAGCCCGAGGGACCGCGAGGCCGCGACGGCCTCGAAGCGACGGGCGACGAAAACGCTCGCCATCGTGCGCGCCCCCGCCTCCACCCGCGCCGCCTGCCGAAGGCTCGAGGCGGCCGGGAGCACGACGGCCGCGCCGATCGCGAGGAGGGCGATCGCGACGGTCCACTCGACGAGGCTCGCCCCGCGCTCCCGGCCCATGGCGGCTCCCTACTTCCGCGCGCCGGCGCGCAAGTGCGGCCGGAGTTTTTCGAGCGACTTCTCCCCGATTCCCCGCACCTTGAGCAGGTCGTCGACCCGCTCGAAGGGACCGTTTTTCGTCCGGAACTCGACGATGCGCTGCGCGAGCGCGTCCCCGATGCCGGGGACCTTCGCGAGGTCGTCGACCGTCGCCGTGTTGACGTCCACCGTCGCCTCGGCCGCCTTCGCCGGGGCGGCGGCGGTCGCCCCCTTCTCGGCGGCTTGCGCCGGGGCAGGAGCCGCGAGCGCGCACGCCAGGACCATCATCGTTCCGGAAATCCACCGGCACATCCTCATTCCGACCTCCCGCGGGCCTCCGCCCGCAACGATCCCCGGCGAACGCGCCGGGGCGCGTACCCTTCGGCAACCCCGATGCCACCGGGAGAAGGCTGGAATTCCTGGGGGGTTCGCGAACTCGCGGGGTCTAGGACACGCCGCGGCCGGACTCTCCGTCCGGTCGCCCGTCCGCCGGCGGACCCGTCTTGCCGTGCCGGAACTGCAAGAGCTCCGCGACGATGCTGACCGCGATCTCTTCGGGCGTCTCTCCGCCGAGGGGGAGCCCGATGGGACAGCGGACGCGGCGCAGGGCGTCGTCGCCGATTCCGTCCTCGCTGCGGAGGTCGCGGAAGATCGCCTCCCGCTTGCGGCGGCTCCCGATCAGACCGACGTAGCGGGCCGGCCGCCGAAGCGCGTGACGCAGCGCCAGGCGGTCGGTCCGGTGGCAACGCGTCACGACGGCGACGTAGGACCCCTCGTCGGTCGCCGGGACGCCCCCGGACCAGTCCGGCTCGCAGCGATGCACCTCCCCCACCCCGAGCCGCGCCGCCGCCTCGCACGCTTCGGGCCGGTCGTCGACGAGAGCCGGCCGGAAGCCGACGGCGGCCGCCGCCTTCGCGAGCGCGCACCCGACGTGCCCCGCCCCGAAGATCACGAGGAGCTCGCCCGCCTCGACGACCTCGAGCAGGATCTCCGCGGTCCCGCCGCACGCCATGCCGAGGGCGTTCTCCCCGCGCTCGGTGAAGGTGTAGCGCCGGATCGCGGTCCGACCGACCCCGCGCGCGAGGAGGTCCCGGGCGTCCGCCTGCGCGACCGCCTCGAACGCCCCTCCCCCGATCGTCCCGACCGACGTCCCGTCGGATCGCACGAGCATCCGCGCGCCGGCGCTGCGGGGAGTCGATCCGGAGGAGCGCACGACGGTCACGAGGACGGCGCGCCTCCCGCGGTCGAGCTCCGCGAGCAGGGCTTCGAGGACGTCGCGCACGCGCCCCCCTTCAGGAGGGGAACCAGCGCTTGACGACGTCGAAGAACATCACCGCGCCGAAGAGGAGAATGAGGAAGACGAACCCGACCTGGAGGACCCGCTCCTTGATCCGCATCGAGAGATCCTTCCTCAGGATCCCCTCGACCGTGAGAAGCAGGATGTGCCCTCCGTCGAGCACCGGGATCGGGAGCAGATTGAAGATCCCGAGGTTCAGGCTGAGGATCGCGAGGAACTGCAGGAATCCCCGCGCGTCTTCGAGCGAACGGCGCGACATCTCCGCGATCTCGATCGGGCCGGAAAAGGCGCGCACCGCGCCGATCTCGCCGCGGACGAGACGGCCTCCGATGCTCCTCAGCGCGAGGAAAAGCGCGCGCGACGTCTCCCCGTTGAAGCGAAGGGATTCGACGAACGCCTCGCCGAGTCCCATCCGCCGGACCGGGCCCTCCGTGCGGAAGACCACGCCGATCCTTCCCACGCCGGACTCGTCGCGAGGAATGAGCGCGACGTCCTTCCGCTCTCCCGCCCGGTCGACGTGGAGGACGATCTCTCGGCCAGGGCTCGCGGCGACCATCGCGCGGAGACGGACCTCGCCCGGGTTCATCACGTCGTCGATCCCCAGGATCCGGTCCCCGCGCGCGAGGCCGGCCTTCTCCGCGGGGCTCCCCGCGGCGACGAAGGTGATCGCCGGCGTTCCGGGGCTGTCCTGACGGAGGAGCCAGCCCGGAAACCCGAGGTGATACCGGGGATCGGACCCGGTCGCCATCGAAACCGTCACACGCGAGCCCTCGCGCTCGATCTCGACCTCCTGCACGGTCTCCGGCTTGAGGAGGATCTCCTCCGCCTCGGTTCGCGGATCCCGCATGTCCCGACCGGCGACGGACAACACCCGGTCCCCCGGCCGCACGCCCGCCGCCTGGGCGGGGGACCCGGCGAGGACCTCGACGACGGTCGGGTGGACGGTCGCCGCCGGAGCTTCCTCCTTCCCCCACACCCGGAAGAGGAGGGTGGCCGCGAGGATCGCGAGTCCGATGTTGAACGTCGCCCCCGCGACGTACACGACGAAGCGCTGCCAGCGCGACTTCGAAAGGAACTCGTGGGGGGCTCCGGTCCGGTGTTCGTCGGCCTCGTCGCCCGCCATCCGGACGTACCCGCCGAGCGGGATCAAGGAGACCCGGTAGTCCGTCCCACCGCGCCTCAGTCCGAACAGGCGGGGCCCGAACCCGAGGGAGAAGACCGGAACGCCGATGCCGTATCGCTTCGCCGCCAGGAAATGCCCGAGCTCGTGGACGAAGATCAGGATCCCCAGGACCAGGACGAATGCGCCGAAGTACTCGAGGGTGGCGATCAACGGGGAACTCCTTGTTCGAGGTGGCGGCGGGCGGCACGCCGGGCGCGGCGGTCGGCGGCGAGCACGTCCTCGAGGGAGGACGCGGCGTCGCCGCCGTGCTCGTCGAGGACCCGCTCGACGAGCGTCGCGATGTCGAGGAACCCGATCTTCCTCGCGAGAAACGCCTCGACGGCCGACTCGTTCGCGGCGTTCAGGACGGCGGGGGCGGCGCCCCCCGCTTCGAGGGCTCGGTAGGCCATCCGGAGCGCCGGGAACCGCTCGACGTCCGGCTCGTGGAAGACGAGCGGCCCGACCGCCACCGGATCGAACGGCGGGAGCGACGACGGGAGGCGATCGGGCCAGGTCAACGCGTATTGGATCGGATGGCGCATGTCCGTCACGCCGAGCTGCGCCTTGAACGACCCGTCGACGAACTCGACCATCGAGTGGACCACGCTCTTCGGGTGGACGACCACCCGGATCCGCTCGGCAGGCAGCCCGAAGAGCCAGTGGGCTTCGATCACCTCGAGCCCCTTGTTCATGAGGGTCGCGGAATCGACGGTGATCTTCGGCCCCATCCTCCACGTCGGGTGGTCGAGCGCCTCCTCCGGCGTCGCCTCGCGAAGCCGTTCGAGGCTGAAGTCGCGGAACGGCCCCCCGGAAGCGGTCAGCCAGAGGAACCGCACTTCCTCGGTGCGCTCGCCGCGAAGGCACTGGTGCAGCGCGTTGTGTTCGCTGTCGACGGGGAGGATCTCCGCTCCCGTCTCCGCGGCCCTCCGGGTCACGAAGGCTCCTCCCGCGACGAGCGCTTCTTTGTTGGCGAGGGCGAGGACCTTCCCGGCGTCCGCAGCGGCGTAGGCGGGCTCGAGTCCCGCGGCGCCGACGAGGCCGCAGACCACGACGTCCACGTCGCCCGCCCGCGCCGCCTCGACGATCCCGTCGGGACCGGCGACGACCCTCGCCACGGCGCCGATCTCGACCGCGAGCCTCCGGGCGGCCTCGGGATCCCGCACCGCGACGAGCGAAGGCCGGAACCGGCGGACCTGCTCCGCGAGCGCGGCGAGGTCGCGCCCCGAGGCCGCGAGCGCGGCGACGGAGAACCGACCCGCGTGCGAGTCGACGACGTCGAGCGTGTTTCGCCCGATGGACCCGGTGGAGCCGAGGATCGCGAGCCGCTTCAAGGAAACCCCATCACGGAAGATCGACCAGGAACCAACGATAGTACTGGTAGAGGGTCGGGGCCGCGAGGATCAGACTGTCGGCGCGGTCGAGCAAACCCCCGTGGCCGGGGAGCAACGACGACGAGTCCTTCCTCCCCGCGGCCCGTTTCATCACGCTTTCCCCGAGGTCGCCCAGGAACGCCGCCACGAAGAGGACGGCGCCGAGAGGAGCCGCGTGCGCCGCGGGAAGCTCCGGAAGGAACCAGACCCGCGCGACGAAGGCGCCGATCACGCTTCCGGCGAGCCCGGCGACGGCGCCCTCCCACGTTTTCTTCGGAGAGACCACGGGAGCGATCCGGCGCCGCCCGACCGTTTTCCCGACGTAGTACGCGAAGGTGTCCGCGGTCATGACGCAGAGAAACAGGAGGAACAGAGCGTCCGCTCCGCGCTCCCCGCCGAGCGCCCGGAGACCGATCAGATGCGCGAGCCCGAAGCCGACGAAGAAGACCGGGACGAAGGTGGCGACCGCGGAGTCCCACATCGCGGAGGCGGTGTCGCGGCGCGCCATTCCGGCGGCGAGCGCCGCGGCGAACGCCCCGACGAGGATCGTCTCGAGCGCTCCGCGGTCCTCGGCGCGCGTGAAGCTCGCCGACACCGCGAGGCAAGAGACGATTCCGAGGGCCTTGAACGGTCGCGCGCCGCGCGCCTCGTACAGGCGGAGGGCCTCCCCGCACGCGACCGCGATTCCGAGCCCGAAGATCGCCGCGAAGAGCGGGAACGGGGTCAGTCGGCACACCCCCCACAGCACGGGCAGGAGGACGACGGCGGTCGCGATGCGGGCCATGGAGAGGCGCGGCCCTCAGTTCCGAGACGCGGGGATGCGCTCGGTCCCGTCGTGGACCTCCCCGAGACCCCCGTAGCGCCGTTCCCGCCGCTGGAAGTCGACGAGAGCCCGGAGGAAGTCCCTCGTGCGGAAATCGGGCCACAGCGTCGGGGTGACCCACAGCTCGGCGTACGCGATCTGCCAGAGCAGAAAGTTCGAGACGCGCATCTCCCCGCTCGTTCGGATCAGGAGATCGGGTTCCGGCAGCCCGGCGGTGTAGAGGTGCTTTCCGATCGTCTCTTCCGTCACCGCGTCCGGCGCGACGCCCTCGCGGATCAGCGCTCGGCAGGCGTCGACGATCTCCGCGCGACCGCCGTAGGAGAGGGCGACCTGGAAGAGGAGCCCTCGGTTGTCCTGCGTCGCGCGCAGCGCCAGTTCGAGCTCCTCCCGCACCGCCGCGGACAAATCGCCGATCCGGCCGATTACCCCGAACCGGATGTCGTTCTCGTCGAGCGTGCGGACCTCCTTGCGCACGAACTCCTTGAGGAGATTCATGAGGAACTCGACCTCCGACCGCGGCCGTTTCCAGTTCTCCTGGGAGAACGCGTACAGGGTGAGCACCTCGAGGCCCAACCGGGCGGAGATCTCCACCGTCTCGCGGACCGCCTCGATTCCCGCCCGGTGTCCCGCCACGCGAGGAAGCCGCCGTTGCCGCGCCCAGCGCCCGTTTCCGTCCATGATGATCGCGACGTGCCGCGGCAGTCGCGAGGGATCGATTTCCCCGAGAAGGACGGCTTCCGGGCTGCCGGGAGGGGCGAACGCGCCGAGATCGATCATGATCGCGGCGAAGTGTAATGCGGTCTCCGGGAGGGCATCAACCCGGCGGGATCAGGGTCGATCGTCGTACCCCCGCGGGTGCGCCCGGTGCCACCGCCAGGCGGTCTCGAGGATCGACTCGACGGAGGACCACTTCGGTTCCCAACCGAGTCGCCGCCGCGCGCGATCGGACGAGGCGACCAGGATCGCCGGGTCCCCCGCCCGTCGCGGGGCGACCTCGACCGGAGGCTTCGTTCCGACGACCCGGCCGACCGCGTCGACGATCTCGCGGACCGAGAATCCCTCGCCGTTGCCGAGATTGACGCTCTCCGCCGCGATCGACCCGCGCGCCATGGCGTCGAGCGCGAGCACGTGACCCTCCGCGAGGTCGAGGACGTGGACGTAGTCCCGGACGCACGTGCCGTCCGAGGTGGGATAGTCGTCGCCGAAGACCGGAGTGGGTTCCGCGCCGGAAGCGGCGGAGCGGAGGAGCCGAGGGATGAGGTGACTCTCGGGGTGATGGTCCTCGCCGATCTCCCCCGAAGGGTGGGCCCCCGCGGCGTTGAAGTAGCGGAGCGCGACGTAGCGGAGCCCATACGCGCGATGGAACCAGGCGAGCGCCCGCTCGACGGCGAGCTTCGTCTCGCCGTAGGGGTTCGTCGGAGCACACGGGTGCTCCTCCCGGATCGGGACGTCGACCGGCTCCCCGTAAACCGCGGCCGTGCTCGAAAAGACGATCCCCTCGATTCCGTGCCGGCGCGAGGCGTTCAGGAGCCGCAGGGTCGCGACGAGGTTGTTCTCGTAGTACTTCGCCGGATCTTCGACCGACTCCCCGACGAGGCACGACCCGGCCATGTGGACGACGAATCGGAACCCGCCGGCGCCGAACACGCGCTCGAGGAGTTCCGCGTCGCCGACGTCCCCCTCGACGAAGGGGACGTCCCCCACCGCGGACCGATGTCCCTCGCGCAGATCGTCGAGGACGACCACCTCGCGCCGCGCCTCGACGAGGCGTCGCACGATGTGGCTTCCGATGTAGCCGGCGCCCCCGGTCACCAGGATGCGTTCCATGGATCCTCCTCCGTCGGCGGCACTGTACCAGCGCCCCCCTCGCCCACCGCCGCGCCGTAGTCGACCCGCTCGAGGCAGAGCCCCTTGGGCGGGGAAGTGGGACCCGCCAGTCTCCGGTCTCCGCTCGCGAGGATCGCGTCGATCCGCTCGGGCGCCATCCGGCCGCGCCCGACGTCGAGGAGCGTTCCGACGAGGTTCCGCACCATGCGCGTGAGGAACCCGTCGGCGCGGAAGACGAACCGGCCCACCCCCTCCCGCTCCTCGTAGCGGGCTTCGAGAAGGGTGCGCACGCGGTCGTCCTTCTCGCAGCGGGAGTCCGCGAACCCGCTCCAGTCACGACGTCCCGGAAGGCGGCCGAGCGCGTCCTCCATCGCGGCGACGTCGAGCGGCCCCGGCACGTGCAGGGCGAACCGCACGAGGAAGGGATCGCGGCGAGGACGGCGGTCGAGGCGGTAGACGTAGGTCTTCGACACCGCGTCCCTCCACGCATGGAAGGCGGGGTCTGCCGCGCGGACGCCGCAGACGACGAGATCGCCGGGGAGGATCGACGCGAGTCCCCGCAGGATCGCCTCGTCGGAGAGCGACGCGGGGACCAGGGCGTCGGCGACCTGACCGCGCGCGTGCACGCCGGCGTCCGTACGGCCCGCGCCGCGGACCGGCGCACGTCCCCCGCCGGTCATGCGCGCGAGCGCCGCCTCGACGGCCCCCTGAACCGTCCGCTCGCGCGGTTGGAACTGCCACCCGTGGAAATCGGTCCCGTCGTAGGCGAGGTCGAGACGGACCCTCCGCTCCGCCGTCACGCCGCCCCACCCCCGAGTCGAAGGGTGCCGCGTCCGGTGTCGAGGACGGCGCGCTCCCCGAGAGGAAGCGTCCGCTTCCCCCGCCCGTGCCCGGCCGGCAGGCCGAAGACCGAAGGGACCCCGAGGGGAGCGATCGCCTCCGCGAGGACCGCCTCGAGGCGGCGGTCGGGAGGGAATCGCCGCGTCGGCGGCTTCGGGTCGATCGAGCCGAAAACGACCGCCGCGACCCCACCGAGCCTCCTCGATCGCCGGAGATGGTCGAGCATTCGGTCGATGCGGTAGATCTCCTCGCCGACGTCCTCGAGGAAGAGGATCGCCCCGTCGAGCGACGGGAAATCGCGCGTTCCGAGCATGTTCACGAGGAGGGTGAGATTCCCCCCGACGAGCGGCCCGATCGCCCGCCCGGGCGCGAGTACCTGCGCTTGGCGGAAGCGCAGTGC
>CAZVOE010000108.1:0-10213 GCA_964628935.1 uncultured Acidobacteriota bacterium | reverse complement strand
AACCAGCGGAAGGTCCGCTCCCCGAGGGTGTCGAGGAAGGCCGCCGACTCGGCGTCGAGGAGCCTCCGGACCGGGTCGCGCTCCTCCGCGTCCGCGAAGATTCTGTGGGCCTCGCAGACGAGCGTCGGGTCGGGCTTCGTTCTCCCGAGGATCAGGCGCCGCTCCGCCTCTGCGAGCGGGTCGTCGTACCGCCGATCGGAATAGACCGCGATCAACTCGTCCCGAAGGCCGGCAGGCTGAGCGTGCCAAAAGCACTCGAAGCAGACCGGGTGTTCGGAGAAGGACGGCCCCGCACGATCGGCGCGGGCGGCGCATCCCACGACGGAAAGCCCGATCGCGGTCAGGACGGCGGCGGCGAACGGCGAGCGGAGCACCGCGAATACGATGAATGCGCACGGAGGGAAGGTCAAGCCGACGGAGGGGTTCGCGAAGCGCTGACCCGTTGGTATGCTGCGCGCGACCGGTGCGCCGATGCAGCCCTTGAAAGTCTTCTTCCTCGCCGCGGAAGCCGCCCCCTTCGCCAAGACCGGAGGGCTCGCCGACGTCGTCGGAGCCCTACCGAAAGCGCTCGCGGCGATGGGGCACGATGTTCGCGTCGCGGTCCCGGCGCACGGTTCGATCGAAACGGCGTTCCGGGCCGGAAGGTGGGGGCTTCGGGCTCTGCCGCTCACGTTCGACGTCCCGTTCGGCCCCGGGGCCGTCCCGACCGGGGTGCTGCACTGCGATCTTCCGCGCGCGGCCGTACACGTCTACTTCCTCGCGAACCGGGACCTCCTCGGCCGCGAGAAGATCTACGGGTACGAGGACGACCCGTGGAGGTACGCCTATTTCTCGCGCGCCGCACTCGAGCTCGTCGATCGTCTCGGCTGGCGACCCGACGTCGTCCACGCCCACGACTGGCACGCAGCGCCGGCCGTCACGTGGCTCGCGACCGCCGGAGCCCACGACGACCGTTTCCGCGGCATCCCGACCGTCTTCACGATCCACAATCTGATGCACCAGGGGCGCGGCCCATGGGGAATCCTCGACGCGCTGCGACTCATCACGAACGGATTGCGGGAGGAGGGCTTCGGGCAAGTGAACTTCATGGCCCGGGGGATCTACCATGCGACCTTGATCAGCACCGTGAGCCCCACCTACGCGCGGGAAATCCTGACGCCGGAGGGGGGACAGGGGCTGCACGAACTTCTCCGGTTCCGGCACTACGACGTCCACGGGATCCTGAACGGTATCGATGTGGACGTCTGGAACCCCGCTGTGGATCCACATCTCGCGGCCCGGTTCGACTGGAGCAAGCCCGAGGCGCGGGCCGCGAACAAGTCCGCGATTCAGGAGCGACTCGGCCTGCCCGTCCGATCGGACGCCGCGCTCGTCGCCATGGTCTCCCGCCTCGACGCGCAGAAGGGGCTCGACATCGCGGGGAGCGTGATCGTTCGACTGCTCGAGCGTCGGGCGGGAGAGGCGCAGTTCGTCGTGCTCGGGTCGGGGGCTCCGGAGTACGAGCGGATGTTCCGCGCCCTCGGGGACCGCTTCCCCGATCGGATGCGTGCGGTGTTCGGGTACGACCCCGATCTCGCTCCGCTCCTCTACGGGGGGAGCGACGTTTTCGTGATGCCGTCCCGCTTCGAGCCGTGTGGCCTCGGCCAGCTCCTCGCGATGCGCTACGGGAGCGTTCCCGTGGTCCGAGCGGTGGGAGGTCTCGCCGACACCGTTCGCGACGGCGTCACCGGCTTCACCTTCCACGACTACGAACCCGAGGACTTCTGGGAGGCGCTCCGCCGCGCGCTCTACCTCCGGAACGCTGACCCGGAGTCCTGGCGCGAGATCCAGACGGCGGGGATGAGGCAGGACCTATCGTGGCGCGCGTCGGCCCGGGGGTACCTGCAGCTCTACGAGTGGGCCCTCGCCCGCGTTTTTACAGGACGTTGACATCTCGTACGGGTTTTTACGTTTTTCGGACGGACATTTACCCGGCTTCTCGATACCTTTCTCCACGTCGGAACGAAATGCGCTCCGACGGAGGCTCGGGACGATGCGCAAGACGAACGCATTTTGGATCGCGCCCCTCGCGCTGGCTCTCGCCTTCCCGGCGCTCGCGGGCGAAGAGAAGCATGGGACGAAGAAGTGCCCGCTGACCGCCCAGGAGTGCCTGGATCAGATGGCGACGCGCTTCAAGAACACCGGTTGGATCGGGGTCGAGCTCGATGTCTCGGAGGACGAGCCGGGCTACACCGTTCGGAACGTCGTGCCGGGCAGCCCCGCCGCCAAGGCCGGCCTCCATGCGGGCGACGTTCTGTGGACCTTCGAGGGCACCTTGCTGTCTCCCGAGAACGAGCCTGCGCTCAAGAAACTACGACAGGAACGGATGAAAGTCGGTTCGACGGTCACGTACGTCGTCCGTCGTGCGAACGTGGGGGTTCCGGTGACGATCACGCTCGAAGCGTGGCCCGCCGACCTCGTCGCGAAATACATCGGCGAGCACATGCTCGAGCACGCCGCGAAGGAGGTCGCCGCCGTCGGGAAGTGACCCCGAGGGGCCCTGGCCTCCCCCTGGCGGCAGGCCGCCGCTCGCGGCATAGTCTCGGCCATGCCGCGCCCCGGCCCCGACACGGTCCGCAAGGCGATCGAACACCTCGAGCGGGGTGAGGCCGTCGAAGCCCTCTCCCTTCTCGGTCCGTACGTGCTCCGCAACCCCGAGGACCTGGAGGGTCTCTACCGGTTCGGGGTGGGCCTTCTTCGCACGGGGCAGGGGAACGAGGCGGTGCGTGTCTTCTCGCGGGTCCTCGAGGCCGACCCGGGGCACGGGCGGGCGCTCGCGGCCCTCGGGCGCACGCGTCTCCTGGAGGACGATCCGCTCGGCGCCGAGCCGCTCCTCCGCATGGCGACGCGCGCGGCTCCCGAGGAGCGTTCGAGTTGGCAGGACCTCGGCTTTTGCCTGCACGCGCTCGGGCGGAACGCCGACGCGCGCCTCGTCCTCCACGAGGCCGCCGCGCGATTCCCCGACGATGTCTCGATCAAGGCCCTGCTGCTGAACGTCGAGCTGGAGGAAGGCGCCGCCGAGGCGGCCGAACGGACCGCGGAACGGATCGAGGCGTCCCACGCCGACGAGCTGCTCGGCCTCGTCGCGCTGCTTCATTTCGCCTGCGATCCGCCCGCCCGGGAACGGGCGACCCGCGTCGCGGGACTCCTCTGGAAGGAACACGCCGGCGTCGTTCCGGAACAGGGGGATCTCTTGCGCCGCGTCGCGGAGGCGTTTCCACCGCCCGACGCGATGCTGCTTCGGGGAGAGCAGGAATCGGTGGCATGCCCGGTCTGCGGCGCCCGCACGCTCCGCCGCGAGATCCGAGGGGTCGTGCTGCGCGAAGACCCTCTCGACCGGCTCGCGGCGCTCGGGGTCCTCGGGTCGTGGAACCGTTGCCCGTGCGGCGTCGCCTACCCGCGCCCCGACCCGACGATCCTCCTCCACCCCGATCTTTCCCTCGCCTTCGTCGTCGACGCGTTTCCGCAGGGGGGGCACGAGGTCGGAGACCTGCGAATCTCGAGGTGCGGCGCGTTCGGCGAGCCGGAATCGGCGAGGCCGAAGGCGGAGACGTGGTTCGTCGTGCCGCTCGCGGGCGCGTCGGGGGTTGCCCTCGCGCTCGTCGGGGAGGGGGCCGCGCGCGACCGGTTGGGGAGCCTTCCCGAGATCGGCGAGCTCGGCCGGGCGGAGCGGCGCGCACGCGAGACCGTCACCGCGCTCAGGCGCCTGACGGCGAGCGACGACGAAGAGACCGATTCGGGATGCCCCCCCGCCGATTCTCCGCAGAGCGCCGGCCTTCCCGACTGGATGCGCACGGAGCGGCGCGGACTTCTGGGGTCGGGGATCGCGTGGGCGCCCTGGCCCCTCGGGCATCGCTGCCGTTGCGGCGCGGACCTGGCGCCCTTCCTTTTTGGGAACGACCGCGCGCGCCCCTTCGATCCCGCTGCGGTCGACGAGGCCGCGGTCGCCGGCGGGCCGTTCCACGACCCGCAAGGCGGCGAGGAGATCTGGGGGTTCAACTGCGACGCCTGCGGGAGGCTCCACACCTGGCTCATGGGGGTTCTCCCCGCGGAGTGAAGGGGACTGGCATCGACTCTTGACAGACGCTCGGGCCTATTCAATACTCCATCCGAATTTACGAATGGAGCCCATGCCCCGGCGACCCGCCCTCCTCGACCAGATGCGCGTCCTCGGCGACCCCGCGCGCGGGCGGATCCTGCTCCTCCTCGAGGGAACCGCGCTGACCGTCAAGGAGCTCTGCGCGGTCGTCCAGCTTCCGCAGCCCAACGTGAGCCGGCATCTGAAGGTCCTCGCGGAAACCGGGTGGGTGGACGCGGAGGCCGTGGGAACGAGCCGGAAGTACCGCTTCGTCGATGGGGGGATGGACTCCCATGCTCGTTCCCTCTGGCTCCTCGTGCGGAAGGAACTCGCCGCATCGGTCGCGGGGCAGGGCGACGCGCGCCGCCTCCGCACGGTGCTCGCCGCGCGCCGTTCGCGTTCCGAGCGGTTTTTCCGAAGCGGGGCGAGGAGGTGGGACCGGCTCCGCGACGCGCTGTTCGGGGACGGCTTCTTCCTCGCTTCGCTTCCCGCTCTCCTCGAACCGGGTTGCGTGGTGGGCGATCTCGGCTGCGGCACGGGGCGAGTCGCCGAGGCGATCGCCCCCTACGTGCGGCGCGTCGTCGCCGTGGACGGTTCGGCGGCGATGCTCCGGGCCGCCCGGAAGCGGCTGGCGGCTTTTCCCCACGTGGAGCTGCGGAGCGGGGCGCTCGAAGCGCTTCCGATCGGGGACGGTGCGCTCGACGCCGCCACCCTCGTCCTCGTCTTGCACCACGTGTCCGAGCCGGCCCGCGTCCTCGCGGAGGCGGCCCGCGCGCTCGCGCCGGGGGGGCGTCTCCTCGTGGTGGACATGCTTCCGCACGACCGGGAGGAGTACCGCCGGAGCATGGGACACGTCTGGCTGGGATTCGCGGAGCCGGCGATGGCCGGGCTCTTGCGGGAAACCGGCCTCCACGAGGTTCTCGTGAGGCCGCTCGCTCCCTCGCCGAGCGCGAGGGGACCTTCGCTTTTCGTCGCGCGCGGCGTGAAGCCGCGAGTTTCTCTAGGATGATCGCAGACCCGCCGGGAGGTCCCGCCGCGGGAGGAGGAAAACGAAGATGTCGACCGTCGTGGGAGAGAAGACCCACCCCTACGTCGCCGCCGCGAGAGTCGGCCGCGCGCCGTACCGGGTGGCCGACCTTTCGCTCGCCGAGTTCGGAAGGAAGGAGATCCGCCTCGCCGAACACGAGATGCCCGGGCTGATGGCGGTCCGAAAGAAGTACGCTCCCCAGAAGCCCCTCGCCGGTCAGCGGATCATGGGGAGCCTGCACATGACCGTGCAGACCGCGGTGCTCATCGAGACGCTCGCCGAGCTCGGCGCCGACGTCCGATGGGTCTCGTGCAACATCTTCTCGACGCAGGACCACGCCGCGGCGGCGGTCGTCGTCGGCCGCCCCGAAACCGGCGGGACCGTCGCCGATCCACGAGGCATTCCGGTCTACGCCTGGAAGGGGGAGACCCTTCAAGAGTATTGGTGGTGCACGAAGGAGGCGCTCGTCTGGCCGGACGGGAAAGGCCCGACGCTCATCGTCGACGACGGCGGCGACGCGACCCTCTTCGTCCACAAGGGAGTGGAGTTCGAAAAGGCGGGAAAGGTCCCCGCGTTCGATCCCACGACGGAACCGGAGGAGTGGGGGGTGATCCTCGCCGCCCTTTCGGAGTCGATTGCGAAGGACCCGAAGCTCTGGACCCGCGTCGCCGCGGAGATCAAGGGCGTGAGCGAGGAGACCACCACGGGGGTGAACCGGCTTTACCAGATGATGAAGGCGGGGACTCTTCTCTTCCCCGCGATCAACGTCAACGATTCGGTCACGAAGTCGAAGTTCGACAACATCTATGGCTGCCGCCACTCGATCATCGACGGCCTGAACCGGGCGTCCGACGTGATGCTCGCGGGGAAAGTTGCGGTCGTGTGCGGGTACGGCGAGGTCGGAAAGGGGTGTGCGCAGGCGCTCCGCGGCCAGGGTTGCCGGGTGATCGTGACCGAGATCGACCCGATCTGCGCCCTCCAGGCATCGATGGAAGGGTACGAGGTCAAGACCGTCGAGGACGTCGTCGACTATGCCGACATCTTCATTACGAGCACCGGGAACAAGAACGTCATCCGTGTCGAACACATGAGACGGATGAAGAACAAGGCGATCGTCGGGAACATCGGGCACTTCGACAACGAGGTCGACATGGCGGGGCTCAGGAAGGTCCCCGGAATCGAACGGGTGAACATCAAGCCGCAGTACGACGAGTTCGTCTTCCCCGACGGAAAGTCGATTCTCGTCCTCGCGGAGGGGCGTCTTCTCAATCTCGGCTGCGCCACGGGGCACCCGTCGTTCGTGATGTCGGCGTCGTTCACGAACCAGGTGCTCGCGCAGATGGATCTCGCGGCGAACGCGGGAACGTACGAGAAGAAGGTCTACACGCTCTCGAAACGGCTCGACGAGGAGGTCGCGCGGCTCCACCTCGACCACCTCGGCGTGAAGCTCACGCGGCTCACCCAGGATCAGGCGGACTACCTCGGCGTCCCCGTCGAGGGGCCGTACAAGCCGGACCACTACCGGTACTAGCGGAATGGCCCCTAATCCATCACGTCCAGCGCGAAACAGTGACGGCCGGCGGGGTGGTTCCAGCGCGCGTCCCAAGACACATCGCGAACCCGGTCGAAGGTGGCGCACAGCTCGTAGGTCGTTTCGCCGGTGATCGTGTACTCGTAGGTCGTTCCGCGTTCGGGGTCGACGATCGACGGTCGGCTCTCTCGAGCCTCTTGGACGATCTCGGCGAGCGTCGCGGGAAGGGGCCGCTTCATCTCGGGTTCCTCGCCCCGATCGCGACCCAGACAGATCCCGGCGATCGCGCTTTCGATCGCCTGCAGGTCCTGCACCCGGCGCTCGTCGAGCTTCCGCATCCGCTCGGCGGCCGGCGAGCCCGCCACGATGAGTCCGCCGATCAGGATCCCGGCCGTGAGCACCGACGCTGCGACGGCGAACCCGCGGTGCATCCGACTCGACGCCAAGCTCGCCGCGGGAATCCGCACCGTCCGCACGTAGTAGACGAAAACCATTCCGGCGACGAGGGCCACCGAGAGCACCTTGAGGAGAAACCGAAGGGAGATCTCTCCCTCCAGGAAGAAAAAGAGGAGGGTGATGAAGTCCGCTCCGAGGGCGGTCGCGGCGACGAACAGGGTCAGATACGTGAGCCACCGCCGCACCCCGCTCCAGGACTTCTCCGGCTGAACGCGGATTTCCTTCAAGAGGAGGCGCGACGTGAAGAGGAAGAGCGGGAAGGCGACGATCACGATCGCGACGGACCACCGCACTCCTTGCAGCGCGTAGACCTGCTGCATCCCTTCCAGCCGGAACGCGGGATCGGGAAGGAGAAGGTGGATGAAATGAAAGAGGAGCGACACGGAGGCGATTGCGGCGGAATAGAGCGCCGCGAACGCCGTCAGGTGGAGGAACGTGTCTCGGGCGCCCCCCCCATCGGGGGGGGCGGGAACGGGAAGCGCGAGGGAGTGCTCGGCGAGGGCCTTGGCGACGTCCTTTTCCTTCCACCCCGCGGAAAGGAGAAGCATTCGGATCGTGGCGTGATCGAGCCCCCGCGAGCGGGCGTGTTCGAGGAAGGCGCTCAGGTCGGCGTTCATGGGAGCCCCGTGCATAAGGTACACCCGAGAAGGTCCCCCGCGGACCGTCACGTCCCGGGCGTCGGGGGCAGGCCTGCTCCCGCGCCATCCGCGTCGATCGAGAGCGACGCCCGAAAGGGCCGACTGACTCACCCCGGAAGATCGGCGGCGGTATACTCCGGTCGCACCATCGACTTCGGACGACACGACGAGCGAGGGGGAACCCGATGGTCCCCGGCGAGCCGGACGCTCACGTCGACTTCGAGGAAGTCCGAGACCGCCTCATCCGCTCCGTCCGCCGGGTCTTGCCCCCGTGGCTCCGCTCGAGGAGCGAGGACATCGTCCAGAACGCCCTCCTCCGCGTCCTCGAATCGGAACGCCTCGGTGAGTCAAACCCCCCGCCTCCGTCGTCCTACCTGTGGAAGGTCGCCTACTCGGCCACGGTCGACGAGATCCGGAAAGTGAGGCGGCGGCCGGAAGTCTCCTGGGAGGAAGCGGATCCGAGCGGATTCGATCCGCCGGATCCGCAGAACCCCGAGACTCATGAGCGGTTGCGAGAGCTCGGAGAGGCCACCGAGGGATGCCTCGGGACCCTGCCGGACGCGAGGAGGACGGTCGTCGGGTTCCACCTCATGGGGTACGGAGCCCAGGAGATCGCGAGGATGTTCGACTGGGGAGAGAAGACGGTCCGAAATCTCCTGCACCGGGGGCTCGTGGCGCTCCGGGATTGCCTGCGGGAGAAGGGGTTCGACGCGTGAGCGACGAGAGGCTTCGAGAAGCCCTGGCGGAGCGGGACGCGGAGGCACCCGCGACGAGCGACTGCCCCGATCCCGGGACTCTGTGGGACCTCGCCTCCGGGAGACTCGGAGCGGCGCGCGCCCGTACGGTCGGTCTCCATGCCGTTGGCTGCGGCGCGTGCCGGGAGGCCCTGCGCCTCGCGCGGGAGGCCGGAGCGGTCCCGAAGGCTGCACCTCGGGTCTCCGTCGCGCGATGGACCGTCTGGGCCGCCGCGGCCGCGGTCGTCGTCCTTTCGCTCGTCGCGCTGCTCCGGGACCCGGGGGTGGTCCCCCCCTCTCCTTCGGAGTTCCGGGACACGGTCGAGGTCTCGATCCGCGCGTTCGACCCGCAAGCGACCGTCGCTCGTGGGGCTCCCGTCGTCCTGCGCTGGTCGGAGATCGAAGGCGCCCGGTACGATCTCACGATCGCCCGGGGGAACCTCGAAGTCCTGGCCGTCGTCCGCGGGCTCGAGCGCGCGGAGTACCTCGTTCCTCCGGAAGTGATCGACAAGACCGCGTCCGGCGACGCGATCCTCTGGCAGGTGGAGGCGGTGGGCGCGAACGGTCGGAGAGTCCGCTCGGCGACCTTCTCGGTGCGCGTGCGGTAACGCCTAGAAGGGAGGTCCCATGCTCGGAGCGGGCTTCGCGATGGCCCTGGCGGCGCTTGCGTCCGGGTTCGACCTGGACGCGTGCGCCGCTCGGGTGAGCGAGGACCCGCGAGCCGAAGACGGCTACCGCTGCTTCCGGGAGGTCTCGAACCGCACCGGAGCGCATTCCCTCGCCGTGTCCCGGCTGGAGGGGTTCCTCGCGGTCGACCCCGGAAACGCCCTCGCGCGTTGGACGATCGCCGCTCTCGACACCGCGCTCGGCGGAAAACGCGCCGGGGCGCTCTACGAGGAAGCGATCCGCGGTTTCGAGGAAGCCGGGCAAGAGCACTACGAGGCGCGGGCGCGTCTCGAGTGGGCGGCGGCGCTCCAACGCGCGGGCCGAACGGACGATGCGTCGCGACACCTCGCCGCCGCACGGAAGCTCGTGGAGAAGACCGGCGATGCGGCACTCGCCGCCGATCTCGCGATCCGGGAGGCATGGCAAGCGTTCCGGCGATCGGACCACGCCGAGGCGGAAGCGCACCTCGAGCGCGCGCGATCGTGGGTCGAGACGTCGGGAAGCGCCGCCGATCGCGCGGCCTGGCACTCCGCTCGCGGGGCTCTCGCGTGGGCTCGCGGACGATGGGACGAGTCGCTCGCCGAATACCGCACGGAAGCGGCGATCCTGGAGTCGGAGGGAGACCTTTACGAGGCGGCCGCCCCTCTCGCCAACCTCGTCCTTCTGACCGCCCAGAGCATCGCCCGCGGCGATTTCACCGACGCGCAGCGAGCGACCATCGGCGCGCTGCTCGATCGGGCGGAAGTCGTCGCCCGCGCGGGCGGGAACTCGAGGATCCTCGGCTCGATCGCGCTGTACCGGGCCCAGCTCGCGCCCGACGGAGAGGAGATCCGGGCGAAGCTCGCGGAGGCGATCGAGCGCCTCGAAGCGGGAGGAGATCTGTCGAATCGTCTCGTGGCGATGCGCTACCTCGCCGAGGTTCTCACCCTGAAGGAGCCGCGCGATCGCGCGCGCGCGCGGGATCTCCTCGACGAGGCCGCACGGATCGCGTACGAGCACGCCGACCTCGAGGCGGTCGCGCGGTGCCGAATCGTCGAGGCGAGG
>CAZVOE010000107.1:0-10294 GCA_964628935.1 uncultured Acidobacteriota bacterium | reverse complement strand
CCGCCGGCCCCCTTTTTGTCAGCGGTTCGTTATGATTCAGCGGACGGGACGATGAAGCGGTCTCTCCTCCTCGCGGCCGGAATCGCGCTCGCGGCCTCTTCCGGCTGCGCGGCTCCGGGCGTGCGCGTCCGTCCGGCGGGACCGGAGCCGGGCGCCGCCCCGCCGGGCGTGATCGCAGTCCTCGAGGACCTCTCCCCCCCTTCGGCTCGCGCTCGGTTCGAAACTTCGCGCGCCGCCGCGATCCGCGAGGACGGCACCGCCCTCGAGCTCCGGGTCGTGCCGCCGCGTCGCGGGGATGAGGGCCTCGGCGCGGAGGCGCTGTGGCTCGAGGGCCCGCTCCCGGCGGGGCGTTATGCGGGGTTCGAGATCGCGTTTCGCGCCGCGGCGACCGAGGATCCCGACCGCCCCGTCCCCCTCGAGGTTCCGTCCGATCCGGTCCGGATCGACGCCCCCTTCGCGGTGGTTGCGGGCGCCTGCACCGTCGTCGCCCTCTCTCTCCGGTCGGTTCTCGATCCGGGAGAGCCGGGTCGGTTCGCGCCGGTCCTCGAGGGCTTCCCCCGTTCGAGGCCGACGACGGGACTCCTCGGCGTCGCGTCCGTCGCGGGCTGGAACGGGGTCGCTCTCTTCGACAAGCGGACCGGCGACCTGGCCGCCGTCCTCCCCGTCGGTCGGGGGCCGGCGGGGTTCGCGATCGACCCCGAGCGCCTCCGCGCCTACGTCGCCGTCTCGGGAGACGATGCCGTCGCGGTGCTCGATCTCCTCGAAGGGCGCGTCCGCGAGCGGGTCGTCCTCCGCGCGGGGGACTCCCCGCGCGACGCCGCGCTCACCCCGAACGGCCGGACCCTCGTGGTCGCGAACGCGGGCTCCGACACGGTCAGCTTCGTCGATCCCCTCGCCGCGATCGAGATCGAGCGGGTGCCGGTGCAGGGACGGCCCGCGTCTCTCCTCATGGATCGCGACGGCCGGCGCGTTTTCGTTCTCGCCGAGCGATCGAGCGTGGTCACCGTCCTGTCCGTTCCCGCGCGCACGCCTCTCGGTTCGATCGCCGTCGAGACCGGTCCGATTCGGGCCCGGCTCCTCGGCCGCGCCGGGGAGCGTGTCCTGGTGGCCCATGCGGAATCGCCCTACCTGACGGTGATCGACGCGACCTCCCTCGAGGTCGAACGGCGCGTCTACGTCGGCCCCGGCGCGTCCGCCCTCGCGGTCGACCCGAGGAGCGGGCGGGTCTTCGTCGCGCGAAAGCGGACCGGGCGGATCGAGGTCTTCGATCCGACGTCTTTCCTCCCGGTCGAGGAAATCCCCGTCGGGGGGGAGATCGCCTGGCTCGCGGTGGAATCGGAGGGAAACGGCCTCGGCATGATCCTTCGGGATCCCGCCGAGGCGAGAATCGTCGGGCTCGTCGGCGGAAAGACCGCGGTGCGGACCCCGCTCGGCGCCGCCCCCGAGGCGCTGGGATTCGTACAGGGCGGGAACGCGCCTTGAAACGGCTCGCCGCGCTTGGCGTGGCGCTCGCCGCCGCCGCGATCCCGTCCCGAGCGGACGACCTGAGCGGCTACCTCGAGTTCTCCGCGACGTGCGCCGCGTCGGAGAGCGAAATCGTCGGTCTCCCTCGCGTCGAGACCGACACGACCTCGTACCGGCAGCGGTTGAATTTCCTGTGGAGCCGCCGGGTCTTCCCGAACCTCCAAGCCCAGGCCGGCGCCTACTACGAGCGCTTCGACGACACGATCGAACAGCTCGGATTCGACCGGGAATCGGAGCGGAGCCTTCTCCGGCCGTTCGTCCGCCTGACGCTCCGCTCGCCGCTCGCCTTCGGGGAGATCGGGTGGGACCGCACCGAGGAGGCGGCTCGCACCGACGATCTCGCGCGGCAGACGCTCACGCGGGACACGTTTCTCGCGATCGCCGGGTGGAATCCGATGGAACTCCCGTCGGTCCGGCTCGAGCTCTACCGAACGGAGGACCGGGACGGCGCCCGCGCGTTCGAGGACCGGACGGAGTCGGCCGTCCGCCTGATTTCCGAGTACGAGCCGATCGACTCGACGCGCCTTTACTACCGGGGAGCCCTCGAGCGCATCGAGGACCGCGTCGAAGGGACCGAGTTCCGGACGGTCACGCACAACGGGCAGGCGTATTTCTCGGACGTCTATTTCGACGATCGCTGGGAGATCGGCGGAAGCTGGAACTCCACGTACCTGCAAACCTCGGTCGAGGCATCGGGCACCGGCGAGATCCTGTTCGCCGTCCTGCCGATCGGAGGGCTCTACGCGCTCGACGACACCCCCGACGAAGGGCTCCTCGACCCCGCCCCCCTCGTCGCGGATGGGAACACGCTCGTCGGGACCGCGGTCAATCTCGGGCTCGTGCCCCCCGCAGGGGACGACCGGCCCCGGAATTTCGGGGTCGATCTCGGGACCGAGCGTGACGTCAACGTTCTGCGCGTCTGGATCGACCGGGACCTGCCGTTCGAGATCTCCTCGACCTTCTCGTGGGAGGTCTGGACGAGCGACGACGCCCGTTTTTGGTCGCGGGCGGCGATCGTCCCCACCGCCCCGTTCGGTCCGTTCGACAACCGTTTCGAGCTGCGCTTCCCCGGCGTCCTGGCCCGCTACGTGAAGGTCGTCGTCCGACCCCTCGCCCCCACGGTTCCCGACGCGATCTCCTGGCCCACGATCCTCGTCACCGAGCTCGAGCCGCTCCTCGCGCGGTCGGCCGCCGCGTTCGAAGAGGAGGTTTCCGACACGCGGCACCTCGCCCAGGCGACCTCGCGCGTGCGCATTCTCGAACGCCCGGGCCTTTACTACGAGACGACCTATTTCCTCGTGACGTCGACTCGGGGAACCACGAGTTGGACGCTTTCGAACGGGCTCTCGGCGCGGCACCGTTTCAACGACGTCTGGGGGGTGAGCGCCCGCTTCTCACGGGAAGACGGACTCGACCAGGACCGGGACCGGACCGCGTACGTCTACTCGGCGGCGGTGACGGCCGACCCCCTCGAAACGCTCCGCCACTCGCTGGTCGTGAGCGGCTACGTCGACGAGACCGGAGGATTCACGAGCGAAAACCACGGCGTCGTCCTGAACACGACGGCGCTCCTCTACGAGGGGGTCGACCTCAACCTCCTCTTCGGCACCTCCTACAACGAGACGACCGACGGGGCGACGAACGACGCCTTCCTGATCGGCGCGGGAGCGACGCTGATCCCCCATCCCACCGTGACGGTGACGCTCCGCTACGACGATCGGGACGCGACCGTCACCCCGGAGGCGGGCCCCTCCCGCCCGGACCGGACGAGGAGCGGCGAGGCGGCGGTTGCCTACAATCCCCTCCCTTCCGTATATTTCTACGCCTCTCGTCGCAAGGAAGAGCGGACGGATCAAGTCGACCGCACGGTCGATTCCTTCGCGGTCAGCTGGTCTCCTTTTCCCGGTGGGTCTCTCCAGTTGAGCATTTCCTACAACGAGACGCGCTACTCGGATCTCGACGAAGTGAACAGGATCCTCGTCCCCTTCGCGAGATGGAACATCAGTCCCCGCTCCTATTTCGAGATCGCCTACCAGTCGCTCGACCGAGAGTCGGACTTCGCACGACTCGAAGACGACCTCGTCACGGCGACGCTGCGTATCGGGTTCTAGGAGGCCGTAGGTATGAACATCCGGACGACCCTGGGAATCGCGACCCTCGCCGCGCTCGTCTTCGCTGCGGGGTGCGCCGGCAAGAGGCCCGCGGAGGTGACCTACCACGACCCGAACATGGATTTCAGCCTCCTGCAGAAGGTGGCCGTCCTTCCGTTCGAGAACCTGACCACGACGACCACCGCGGCGGACCGGGTGCGCGACGTCTTCATGACGATGATGCAGGCGACCGGGACCGTTTACGTGATGCCTCCCGGCGAGGTCGCCCGCGGCATCGACCGCGCCTCGGTCGCGCGTCCGACCGCGCCGACCGCGGAGGAGGTCGTGAACCTGGGGCGGGTCGTCGGCGTCGACGCGGTGATCACCGGGGTCCTCCGGGAATACGGGGAGGTCCGCTCGGGGAACGCCTCGGCGGGCGTCGTTTCGCTGAGCGTTCAAATGATGGAGACGCAGACCGGGAAGGTGGTCTGGAGCGCCTCCTCCACACGAGGCGGGGTCGACGCCGCCGACCGCCTCTTCGGGGGGGGCGGACAACCGATGGATCAGGTGACGGCCGATGCCGTTCGCGACCTTCTCGACAAGCTCTTCCGCTGACCGCCCGCTTCCGCGGCTCGCAGCGGCGGCGTGGTTCGCGCTGGCTCCGGTCGCGGCTCTCGCCGCCGACGGGTCCCGCATGGCCGTCTTTCCGCCGGTCAACCGAACCGGGAAGCCGGTCCCCCTCGAGCGCGTGCAGGCCGTCCTGGCGGCCTCGCTCGAAGCACGCGGTTTCGATCTGCTCCCGGAGCGAGATCTCGAGGCGTTCTTCCGGAAGCATCGGGTCCGGGACACGGGCGGAATCTCCTCGGAACTGGCGGGCGCGATCGGCGCGGAGTCGGGGATCGACGGGGTGCTCCTGACCTCGGTGGATGATTGGGAAACGTCGGCGCCGCCGAGAGTCGCCCTGACCTTCCGATGGGTCGCGGCGATCCCCGAGGCCCCGGTCGCGTGGATGGGAACGATCGCCCTTCACGGCGACGAGCACCCCGGCGCGTTCGGCCTCGGATTCGTCTCGTCCCACGAGGTTCTTCTGGAACGGGCTGCGGAGGAAGTCGCCCGGTCCCTCGAAGCGGCGGGGAAGGACGAGGGGGAACGGGACCGGGCGAGCGTTCCCCGTCCGTTCCGTCCCCGGAGCTTCACCGTCGATCCGGAGTGGCTCGCCGCGACCTCGTCCGGCCGGCGTCTTCGCGTGGCGGTTCTCCCGTTCGTCACGGATACTCCTCGGCGGGAGGTCGGAGAGGTGGTCGCGTCCCAATTCGCGCGATGGTTCATCGAAGGGGGAGAACTGGACGTTCTCGAGCCGGGGGTGGTCCGTCAGGCGCTCCTCGAAGGGCGGGTCATCCAGGCGGACGGACCCTCCCTTCCGCAGGTGGACACGCTCCGCGCCCTCCTCGACGTCGATCTGGTCGTCTCGGGTCGGGTCACCGACTTCGAAGCGATGGGAAGCGTCCCGGGATCTCCCTTCGTGGGGTTCTCGAGCCGCGGCATCGACGCGCGAACGCGGCAGGCGGTCTTCACGTCGTTCAGTTTCGGCCGGGGCGACGACCGCGCGGGCGCGTTCGGGGCCGGCCGGATCCGATCCTCGATCACGCTCACCTCCGAGCTCGTTCGCGGCGTCGTCCAGACGCTCGAGGAAGAGCTTCGAATGCGGCGCCCCGAACGGGCCGCCGCGGAGAAGGAACCCACACGATGAACCGTCGTTTCCATGTCCCGGCCTTCGCGGCCGGAGCGCTCCTCGCTTGCGCGTCCGCGGCACCCGCTGCCGCCCCCCCGAATCCCGTCCTCGCCACCGTGAACGGAGACCCCGTCCCCCTGAGCCGGGTCCTCGGCGCGACCGACGCGCGGCCCGCGCCGGGGGAGGCGCGAAAGATCCTGGACCGGATGATCGGCGTCGAGCTCGTGATCCAGGAGGGGTACCGGATGGGACTCGAGGAAACGCTCGAAGTCCGGGACCAGCTCGGGATCTTCGAGCGCGACGCGCTCCGGGACGGTCTCTTCGCCGAGCGCGTCGCGGGTCTCAAGGCCGATCCGAAGCGGGTCGACGCGATGGCGAACGCGATGGTGGTCGAGGTCCGCATCCGATCGGCGGCCTTCGGCGCGAGGGCCGACGCCGAGAAACTCGCCGCCCGGGCCGCGAAGGGGGAAGACTTCGACGAGGCCGCGCGGGAACTCGCCGCGAACGGCAAGGGGAACGTCGATCCCGGCCAGGGATTCATCCGCATGTCGGAGCTCCTTCCCGAGGTGCAGGCCGCGGTCGGACCGCTCTCCCCCGGACGGGTCTCCGCCGTCTACACGATCGGCGACCGGTTCGTGGTCAGCAAGCTGCTCGAGCGGCGCGACGCGCCGGATCCCGACGTGAGGTCGAAAGCCGAGGCCGAGGTGCTCTCACGCCTTCGGCTCGAGACGATCGACCGGTACACGAAGGAACTCGAAGCGAAATACGCGAAGGTCGACGAGAAGCTCCTCGCCTCGCTCGACTTCGACGCGGAGAAACCGGGTTTCGAGTCGTTCCTGAAGGATGCGCGCACGCTCGTCGCGATCGCGGGCGAGGACCCGATCACCGTCGGAGACCTCGCGGACTCCGTTCGCAAGCGTCTCTTCCACGGAGCCGATCGCGCCGCCGAGAGGGGCCGTCTCAACCGCAAGAAGAGCGAGGTCCTGGACGACCTGATCGCCAAGCGGGTCGTGCTCAAGGAGGCCCGCGCGAAGGGCCTCGACGCCAAGCCGGAGTTTCTCGCCCTTCGGACGGAGGTCGAGCGGGAACTGGTCTTCGGCGCCTTCGTCGCCAAGGTGATCGAGCCCGAGGTCGAGGTGAGCGACGCCGAGGTCGAAGCGTACTACCGATCCCACCGGAAGGACTTCACCGGCCCCGACATGGCGCGCCTCGAGTCCGTGGCCTTCTCCTCCCGCGGCGACGCCGAGGCGGCGCTCGGGAAGCTCCGCGCCGGGGCCGACCTCGCCTGGGTGCGGAACAACGCCCCCGGGAGGATCGATCCGAAGTCGAGGCCGGATCTCCTCGTCTTCCCCGGCGCCCCGGTGACTCTCGGCGATCTCCCGGAAGACCTGCGCAAGGCGCTCGCGAAAGCCGGAACGGGCGAGTACCGCCTCTACGCGGGAGAGGGGGGAACGACCTACGTGATCCGCGTCAAGGAGTTCCTCCCCGGAACGACCCTGTCCCTCGAGAACGCGGAGGGGAGGATCCGCGGACGGCTCGTCGGTGAGAAGCGCCAGAAGGTGTTCGACGAGTACGCGGCGAAGCTGCGGAACGCCTCCGACGTGAAGATCCTCGTCTCGCCGGAGGAGCTCGAAAAGCTCGTGGCGGCCGCGCCCTCCCGCTAGGGCCCGAGCAGAGTCTCGATCCTGTCGCGCCACCCAGCGGGGGTGCGCGCTCGCCAGTCCCCCCGGAGGCCGGCGACGACGTTCCCGCTTCGAGCCTCGAGCGCGGTGTCGATGTCGCCGCGCGGCGCGTCGACGTACCGCTCCCCGTAGATCTCCCTCGCGGCGTTGTCGACGACCATCACGACGCCGCGCTCCGGACCGATCGTGAGGGTGACGACGGAGAGGACGATCGCTCCTCGACCGAGCACCTCGACGCGGACCTGCCCCCGCAGGACCGGCTGCCGCGCGAGCCGCTCGTCGACCTCCCGCGCGAGGAAGCGTCCGGGCGCGTAATCGGGGAACCGTGTCTTCAGCTCCTCGAAGACCTCCTCGAATTCCGCGCTTCCCGCCCTTCCCCGGAGGAACAGGACGTGCGCCGCGTCGTAGAGGCGGGCCGCCTCGAGGTCATCTCCCAAAAGGGGTTCGCGGTGGCGCGTCAGGGCGGCGACGTTGTCGCCCATGACCCCCTTGAGCATCCGCGACTTGGGCGACTCGAACTCGAGCCGGAGATTGTCGTCCGTGTTGAGGACCCCGTCGCGCGAGAACGCCCGGAGCCCGTCGGTGCCGGCGACGAAATAGGAGAGAAAGTCGCGGGCCGAGCCCATGAACACCGCCTCGAGGTCCTCGCGGATCGCGGGACGGTCGATCCGGCGATCCAGGGCCGCGAGATCGAACTCGATCGGGTCGTTGCTTCCGAGGAGCTCGGCGTCGTAGTGCGTCAGCCAGAGCATGACGTACCGGTAGTTGGCGGCGAAGGTCTTGACGACCGAGCGGAGGTCGTCGGCGCTCAATTCGTAAATGGGAAGCCACTGGCAGATCACGCCCCCCGGGTTGAGCCGGTCGGCGGTCAGGCGGAAATACTCGTCCGTGTACAGGTACGAGGCGCCCCCCGACCACGGGTGGATCGGATCGGCGGTGATCACGTCGAAGCGCTCCCGCGTCGTGAGCAGGAAGTTCCTGCCGTCGTTGAAGACGATGCGGACCTTGGGGTTGTCCACCGCGCCGTGGTTCCACTCCGCGAACGCGCGCGCGGCCGGGAGGACTCCGGGCTCGATCTCCGCGAGAACGATCTCCTCCGCCTCGGGGTGGATCGTCGTCGCCCCCAGGGTCATCGCCGTGCCGGTGCCCAGCACGAAGACCTTCTTCGGATTCGGGTGGGCGAGCATCGGGAGGTGCCCGAGGGTCCGCTGGCACTGCTTGTCTTGGTGGGAGGACGACGCCTCGACCCGGCCGTTGACGATGAACGCCTGCTGCGCTCCCTTCGGCCGGATCACGCTGATCGTCTCGTTCGCGCCCTCGAAGAAGTACAGGACGTCCGTGTTGGCGAGGGCGTCGCGGATGCGCTCGCGCGTGTTGAACGCTTCGTACTGGTTGTTCCGGAACACGGCGAAGAACTTTCGATCCCATGCCCGTCCCCAATCGGGGAAGGCGGCGAGAGCCGCGACCGCCGCGGTCGTCCCGGCGGCGGCGGCCACGACGGCGCTCCGTCGCACGCGATCCCCGAGCAGGCTCGCGGCCACCATCGTCCCCACGCCGAGGTTGGCGACGATGAGGAAGTGGAGCGACCGCTCGAAGCCGAAGGCGTAGACGAGCACGAACCCCGAGGCGGCCGCGCCGAGGATGGCCCCCACGGTGTTGAAGGTCAGCACCTCGCCGACGGCCCGGCCCGTCGTCCGGCGCCTCGCCGCGTGCACGTTCCCCGCGACGGGAAACGCGAGCCCCATGAAGAGGGCGGGAACGGCGAGGAAGGCGAACGCGACGGCGAACGTCGCGACCTGCTGCGCACGGAACTCCCCGCCTCCCGGACGGAAGAGGTCTTGCAATCGCACGGCATGGGCCGGAAGGTCCCGGAGCGCCCAGGTCACCGCGAGCGCCGAGAGGCCGATCGCGACTTGACAGGCGCCGAAAACGAGGACCCAGCGGCGCGTGCCCTCGTCCCGTCGGCGGATCAGCCGGCGAAGGAACGCCTCGGATTGTCCCCCGACGGCGATCCCCGTCAGGAACGCCGCGAGGAGAATCGTGAAGCTGTAGACCGACGTCCCGACGACGAGCGTGAGCACGCGCGTCCAGAGGACTTCGTAGCCGAGCGCGCAAAAGCCGCTCACGCCGATCCCCACGAGGACCAGACGGAACGCCGGGGTCGGGACGCCGTCGGGGATCGCGGGCGAGGGCCGCTCCTCCGTCGCGCGCTCGCCGGCGCTCTCGCCGAAAATCCGCTCCGGGAGGATCCACGCCACGACGCCCACGACGACGTTGATCGTGAGCGCGACGAGGACGGTCCGGGTCACCCCCAGTCGGGGCAGAAGCACGAAGCCGGCGGCCAGGGTGCCCGCGACCGCGCCGAGCGTGTTGAGCGCATAGAGGAACGCGAGGTGGCCGCGGAGCCCCTCGGGACGCGCCGCGACGAAGCGGGAGAGGACCGGAAGGGTCCCGCCCATGAGCGTCGTCGGGACGATCATGCCCAGGGCGGCGAGGGCGACCCGGACCACGGTGAGCCAGAGCGGGTTCGTCTCGGCGACACGCGCGAGCGGCACGTAGATCGCGGGGTACGCCTCGAGGAGGAGCCAGAAGGCCCCCGCGGAGAGCGCGATCCCCATCTCGAGGAGGGCATAGAGACGGAGCGGTTGGGACGTCCGGTCGGCGCGCGCCCCGAGGAGGAGACCGCCGAGGGCGAGCCCGCCCATGAAGACGGAGAGCACCGTCGTGACCGCGAGGTGCGAGCCCCCGAAGACGAGTCCGAGCGAGCGGACCCAGACGACCTGGTAGACGAGGGCGGCGGCGCCTGAAAGGAAGAACAGGAGATAGAGCGGGACGACCGCGGCCCGCCGCGCGGTCCCCGAAGCGCTACTCGCCAACCGTGAACACCTGCACCCGCTGGTTCTCCCGGTCGGCGATCGCCAGGAGGCCGCGGCCGTTCGAGCACAGGTCCGACGGGTACCGGAGGAACCCATCCTTCCAGCCGTGCGCCGACTGGCGGCCCCGGAACGACCCGTCCGGACCGAGGACCACGACGCCCCCCCCGTGCTCGTCGGTCACGAGGAGCCGCCCGGAAGCGTCGGCATCGACGGCGCCGGGGAAGTCGAGGTCCTCCGCGAGGGAGCCCGTGAGCGGCTGGAACGCCGTCTCCCCGGCGCGGGCGACGAAGACCTTCCGTCCGACTCCGTCGAGGAGAACGATCGACCCTCGGCCGGCGAGGGCGACGTCGACGGCGCCGCGCGCCTCGGCGGGGAGATCGATCGCCCGCT
>CAZVOE010000106.1:8645-10433 GCA_964628935.1 uncultured Acidobacteriota bacterium | reverse complement strand
AGCGCCGCCGGGAGGGGCGCGAGCCAGCCCCCCTCCCGACTCGCGCGAAGCCAACGCGGCAGGGGGGGACCGGCGAAGAGCATCTCTTCGCCGCGACCGAAAAGGGCAATCGCGAGCCGCCGCATCCCCTCGTCGTCGGGGCGAAGCCGAAGGGCCACGTAGCGCGTGTGGGTCGGGGGCGGGAAGGTCTCTTCGGGAGGCTGCGGGGTCTCCCGGAACAGGTACCAGGCGCCGGTCGCGACGACGGCTGCCGAGAGAGCGAGCGCGACGCCGGCGAGAGCTCCGCACGCCAGCGCGCAGGACCGGAGTCGGCGGTCGCCCATCGCGCCCTCAGCGCACGACGACGAGCACCTGACCGGCCCGGATCTCGGCGCCGTCCTCCGCTCGCACCTCGATCACCTCGGCTTCCCCCGGCAGGCCCGGGCCCCCGTAGAGGACCGGCCCGAAGGTCTTCATGACCTCGACGAGGCCGACCGGCTGGCCGTCCCGGATCGTGTCGCCCGGCGTCACGAACGGCGGGGCCCCGGGGCGGGGCGCGCGGTAGAAGACGCCGTCGGTGGGTGCGACCACCGCGTGGTGGCCGGCGGGCAGACCTTGGCTCGTGGGGGCGCCGGGGACCCCGGCCTCCGGATCGAGACGCGCGAGATCCCCCGCCGCGAGAGGCTCGAGAAGGAACAGGACCTGACCGTACTCGACCGCGACGACCCGTTCCTGCGGGAGCCCCCCCGAAAGCCGCCCCGCCACCCCGTCCGGAAGGGCGAGGGCGTAACGACGATTCAGGTGATCGAGGAGTCCGACCGGGCTCCCCGGTCCGAGGAGAGCGCCGGGATGCGGGTGCATCGACCAGGCGCCGACCTTCGGCGCGAGCACCCGCACCGTTCCTCGTTCTCCGGACTCCGCGAGGACGTGCAGGATCGGCTCGTTCATCGCGTCAGCACCCGCAGATCGTGGAGGGACCAGATTCGCGGATTCTTGACGCGCCGGTACCCGACCCCCTGGTAGCTCATCGCCACGATCGCCTCGAGCCAGAGCCGGAGTTCCCCCGGGGCTACGATCTCGTCGACATCCATGCGGGACGCGGCCACGAGCGGATCCATCTCGCGATTGATCCGCTCCTCGACGGCCTCCATCCCCCGCCGGATCTCTTCCCGTTCCTTGTCGCTCTCGGCGACGATGCGGAAATCGTCGTCGAGCTTCGTCCGGTACGCGCCGATCGCGAGGGTGCGGCCTTCCATGACCGCGAGACGGGTGAGCGGGGTCGCGAGCTGGAGCACCGGGCCGTAGGGAAGCCCCTCCATGGCGTAGTACCCCGCTCCCGATGCCTTCCGCAGCAAGACGGTGAACATCGGGACGGAGTTGGTCGTGTTCGTGTAGATCAGGCTCGACCCGTAGCCGAGGAGACCCTGCGCCTCGGCCTCCACCCCGATGTCGAAGCCGGAGATGTCCTGGAGCCACACCATCGGAATGCCGTCGTCGTTGCACGCGCGGGAGAACTGCGAGACCTTCGCGATCCCCTCACGGTAGAGGATCCCCCCCGGACGCTTCCGGCCGCCGTGGACCGGGTCGTCGGTCAGCATCGGATTGTTCGCGACGAAACCGGCGTACAGCCCGTCCACCCGAGCGACGCCGCAGATCATCTCGGTTCCGACGCCCGGGAGAACCTCCCAGAAGAGGGAATGATCGACGAGCCGCGCGAGCACCTGGCGCATGTCGTAGGCCATGCGGTGATCGGACGGAAAAAAGCCGTCGAGTTCCGCCGCGGGGAAGCGCGGCGGCGGGGGGGGGGGG
>CAZVOE010000106.1:0-8635 GCA_964628935.1 uncultured Acidobacteriota bacterium | reverse complement strand
CGGCCCCGCCGCGCCGGGTCGGCCCCGTAGCGGTAGTAGCCCCAGGCCGGACCCGGCAAACGCGAGACCTCCTCACGGATCTTCGCGAGCAAAACCCCGTCGTTCGGGACGCGGTGATCGGCGCACCGCGAGAGGTGGACGTGAACGTCCGGTCCGCCGATCGTGAGCGAGGTGATCTTCTGGGATTTTCCCCCCTTCACGAGCGCGGCCCCGGCGATGACCATGTACGCCTGCTCCGTCATGTAGACGACGTCGCTGATGATCGGCATGTAGCCGCCGCCCGCGATCGAGTCTCCCATCACGCCCGCGATCTGGGGAACCCCCGCGTTCGACAAGAGCGCGTTCATCTTGAAGATGGCGCCCGCTCCCGTCCGGCCCGGGAAGGTACGCACCTGCTCCGGGAGGTAGAGCCCCGAGCAGTCGACGAGGTAAATGGTCGGGAGGCGCAGCCGCAGCGCGACTTCCTGGGCGCGCTGGATCTTCTCGGGGGTGCGCGGCCACCACGACCCGGACGCGACCGTGTTGTCGTTCGCGATCACCACGCACCAGCGTCCGTGCACGCGAAGGAACGCGGTGACGACTCCCGCGCCTGGCGAGGTCCGGGCATCCTCCCCGAAGACGCGTCCGTAATTCACGAGCGTGCCGATGGCGAGGACGGGAGAGTCGGGATCCTTGAGGTGCTCGATCCGATCCCACGTCGGGAGTTTCCCCTTCTCGCGCACGCGCGATTCGTACTTCGGGCCCCACCCCGCGCGCACCTCGGCGCGGCGGGTGTTGAGGAGGTCGATCGACCGCGCGAGGGAGCGCTTCTGCTCGAGGAAGAGGGCGTCGGAAAGGAACCGGTCGCGCGGATCGCCGATCGAATCGAGCAGGACCTTCGCCACCTTCTTCGCCCCTCACCGCCCGGCGCGCGCGGCCGCACGCGTCGCCAGGAAGGCGATGTCGTAGGTTCCGGCGCGGAACGCAGGGTCTTCCAGGATTCTGAGGTGGAGCGGGATCGTGGTCGCGACCCCCTCGATCCGCAGGGTGCCGAGCGCCTCGGCGGCCGCCTCGAGCGCCGCACCGCGATCCGGCCCGTGCACGATCAGCTTCCCGATCAGCGAATCGTAGTGCGGCGGAATCCGGTACCCCTCTTCGATCGCAGAATCCCATCGCACCGAGCATCCGGGACGCGACGTGGACGGCGGGAGGAATCGGCGGATCGTCCCCGGATCGGGCCGGAAACCGTGGTCCGGATCCTCGGCGTTGATCCGGAACTCGACCGCGTGGCCCGTCGCACGAACGCCTTCCTGCGCGAACGACAGCGGATGGAGAGCCGCGATGCGAAACTGCTCGACGACGAGGTCCAACCCGGTGACCGCCTCGGTGACGGGATGCTCGACTTGAAGGCGCGTGTTCATCTCCATGAAGTAAAGACGGCCGCTCTCCTCCCGGAGGAACTCGAGCGTTCCGGCGTTCCGGTACCCGATCGCCGCGACCGCGGCGGCGACCCGCGCGCCGATTTCGCCACGGTCCGCGCTCCCGAGCACCGGACAGGGCGTTTCCTCGAGGAGCTTCTGATGGCTGCGCTGGATCGAACAATCGCGCTCGCCGAGGTGGACCGCGACGCCGTAGGCGTCGGCGAGCACTTGGAACTCGACGTGCCGGCCCCCGATGATCATCTTTTCGAGATACAGGGAGGGGTCGCCGAACGCTTTCTCCGCCTCCCGAGACGCCTCGTCGTAGCCGCGCACGACCCCCGCCGCGTCGTCGCAGCGGCGCATCCCCTTCCCGCCCCCGCCCGCCGAGGCCTTGAGGAGCACCGGGTACCCGAGCCCGGCCGCAACGGAGACCGCCTCCTCCGCGGACGCGAGCGCGGCGAGCGGGCCGGGAACCACGGGGAGCCCGGCCGCAGCCATGGTGCGCTTGGCCTCGAGCTTGTCCCCCATGCGGCGAATCGCCCCCGCGCCGGGACCGACGAACGTGATCCCCTGCTGCTCGCACCGCGCGGCGAACCTCGCGTTTTCGGAGAGGAACCCGTAACCCGGGTGGATCGCCTGACACTCCGTCTGCTCGGCGGCCTGGAGCACCGCGTCGGCGTCGAGATAGGAGCGATCGGCCGGGGCCGGCCCGATGCAAACGCTCCGCGTCGCGTGACGGAGCCACGGCGCGTCACGATCGGCTTCGGAGTAGACCGCCACGCTCTCCATTCCGAGCGTGCGGCAGGCGCGCAGGATTCGAAGGGCGATCTCCCCTCGATTCGCGATCAAGACTCTGCGGAACACGGGCGGAGTCTATCAGAACGTCGTGCGCTAGACTGGAGGTCCCGAGGAGGTCGGACGTGGACACTCCGGTGCGCCTTTCCCGTCGCGCGGGCCGCATGCCGGCCTCTCCGATCCGCCGCTTCGCTCCCCTCGCCGACGCGGCCGTCCGGGCCGGCAAGACGGTCTACGCGTTGAACATCGGCCAACCGGACATCGCGACGCCGAGGCCGATCCTCGAGGCGCTCCGCAACTACGACGCGCCCTTCGTCCCGTACGGCCCTTCCCAAGGGCTCCCCGCCTTCGTGGAGGCCCTCCGCGCGTACTACGAGGGGGTTGGCCTTTCGCTCGCCCCGGAGGAGATCTTCGTGACGACCGCGGGGAGCGAGGCGATTCTCTTCACCCTCGGCGCCCTATGCGACCCCGGGGACCGCATCCTCGTCTTCGAGCCCTTCTACACGAACTACCGGGGCTTCGCGGAGATGATGGGGGTGGAGGTCGGTGCCGTCACGACCCGCGCGGAAGACGGGTATCACCTCCCCTCGCAGGCGGCGATCGAATCCGCGATCGACGCGAGGACCCGAGCGATCCTCATTTGCTCCCCGAACAACCCGACCGGAACGGCCTACTCCGACGCCGAGATGGAGCGTCTCGCCGAGGTGTGCAGGCAGAACGACCTTTGGCTCGTCGCCGACGAGGTCTATCGCGAGTTCGTGTACGACGGGCCGCCGCGACCCTCCGCGCTCTCCCTTCCCGGGATGGAGCATCGCACCGTCGTCGTGGACAGCGTTTCCAAACGGTACTCGCTCTGCGGCGTCCGGATCGGAAACATCGTCTGCCGCGACCGAGCGTTCTTGAGCGCCGTCCTCCGCTTCGGGCAGGCGCGGTTGTGCCCACCGACGCTCGGGCAGGTTGCGTGCACCGCCCTGACCGCGGTCCCGCCCGGCTACGTCCGTGGCGTGATCGACGAGTACCGGACCCGTCGCGACTCCGTCCTCGCGGCCCTCGAAACGGTCCCCGGAGTCGTCGTCCGGAAGCCCGAGGGCGCCTTCTACGTCTGCGCGAAGATCCCGGTCGACGACGCGAACGCCTTCGTCGAGTTCCTGCTCCGGGATTTCGAACTCGATGGCGAGACCGTCATGGTCGCCCCGGCGGACGGCTTTTACGTCACTCCGGGTCTCGGTCGGGACGAGGTGCGGATCGCCTACGTGCTCGAGGAGGCGAAGCTCGCGCGCGCGATGCGGGCCTTCGCGGAAGCGCTCCGGGTTTACCCGGGCCGAACCGTTTCGGTTCCCTGAGGTCGCTCCCCGCGTCCCGTCTCCGCGAGCAGCGACTCGAGGGCGTCGAGCACGGAGCCCGCGTCGAGCTCGGTCATGCAGCGGTGATGGCCGAGGGGACAACGTTCGGGACCGTGGGAGTGGCACGGGCGGCACGGGAGTCCGTCCCGCTGCACAACCCGATTCGCCCCGCCGAAAGGGGTGTAGCCGAATTCCGGCGCGGTGGGGCCGAAGATCGAGACGACCGGGGTGCCGACCGCCGACGCCACGTGCCCCGGACCGCTGTCGTTGGTCAGGAGGACCGCCGCCCGCGCGAGGAGCGCTGCGAGAACGGAAAGGTCGCCCATCCCCGCGAAGTCCGGAACGACGTGACCGGAGCGCGCGGCGATCGCCTCGCACAGCGACCGCTCCTCCGCCGACCCGACGAGGAACGGCGCGAGCCCGAGGCGGCTCTTCGACGCCGCGAGCACCGTCGCGTACCCCTCCGGAGTCCAGCGCTTCGTCCCCCAGACCGAACCGGGGGCTACGGCCAGGAGAGGCCCGGCCCGGTCCAGCCCCGCCCCGCGGAGAAGGGCGCCGGCGCCCCGCCTCCGGGGGATCGAGCTGGGGGTGGGGATCCGCCCCCGCCGGATCGATCTCGAGAGGTCGTGCCAGGGCGAGATAACGGTGAACGGCGTGCCGCAGCCCTTCCCAGGGCACCCGGCGCGTGTATGCCCACGCCCCCGCGGCTTTCGCGAACCCGATCCGGAGGCGCGCTTTGGAGGCGAGGATGAGGAGCCCGGACCGGAACGACCGCTGCGCCGCGATCGCGACGTCGAACTCGCGCGTTCCGAGGGACCCCATGACGCGCGCGAGGGCGAGCGGCCCCGACTCCGGTCCCTTCTTCGGGTACGCGATCCGTGCGTCGACGAACGGGGAGCCCTCGAGGAGGTTCGCGCCCGCCGGGGTGGTCAGGACGGTAACGCGCGCCGCGGGAGCGCTCCTCTTGAGTGCCCGCAGGAGCGGCGTGGTCAGGACGACGTCCCCGACGAAGGCGGTCTGAACGACGAGGATCGAGCGTTCCGTCATCCGAGAGCCTTCGCCGCGAGTGTGATCGCCGCCGCGAGGAGGGGAACCTGGATCTCGTGATGACCGGTGAGGGCATACGCGCGCCCGCGGCCCGACGTGGGCCGGCGCAAGACGTTCTCTTCCGTTCGGTAGTGGCGGAGCATGTCGAGGTTCGCCGTCGCGAAATCGGCGACGTCGTGGCCGAGGTTCGCGGCGACCGAAAGCGCCTTGAGGAACGTCTCCGGAAGCTGCACCGCCGAGCCGCAATTGACCCACACCCCGCCCGTGAGCCCCGCGACGACCGTCACGAGGCGGCGGAAGTCCGTGAACGTCGCCGACCCGATCGCCGCGCCGTCCGCGGATGGATGCTGGTGGACGATGTCGGAGCCGATCGCGACGTGCACGGTGCAGGGAATGCCGAGTTCCCACGCCCGCGCGAGGACGGAGAATGCTCGGTGCGGGCGGTCTTCCTCCACGATTTTCCTGCCGATCGTCTCGCCGAACCCCTCGCCTCGGACCGCCGCCTCGCGGGCGGCATCGTTGAGCGCGCGTCCCGTCTCTTCCGCCATTCCGAAGCGCCCCGACGCGAGGGATTCGGCGACGTCCTCGGAGGTCGCTCCCATCGCCGCGAGCTCCCAGTCGTGGATCGCGCCGGCCCCGTTAAGGGCGAGCGCGGTCAACATCCCCTCCTCCATCATGCGGATGAGGACGGGCGCGAGTCCCACCTTGATCACATGGGCGCCGATCGCCCAACCGACGGTGCGCCCCCCCTTTCGGGCGCGCGCGATCTCGAGGGCCAGCGCCCGGAGCGCTTCCGCCCCCAGGAGTTTGGGGAGGGCGTCGAGAAACGCCCCGAGGGGGGCATCCGGCTCGACCGGGCGCCCGAGGTCCGCGATGGAGACCTTGTTCTTGCGGTTCGCGATCGGGTAGGTTCGGACCTCTCGAAGGTCGGCGGGAGGAACACGGTGCGCCATCCCCCGGAGGGTACACCCGAACGCGCGAATCGTTCCTCCTTGCCGCGTGCCCGCCCGCCCCGTACCCTGTCGAACGATGTCCCGCCCCCCCACGAGCCGCATCGGTGTCCTCGCGGCGAACGTCGGGACGCCGGACTCGCCGCGCCCTCGCGATGTCCGTCGCTATCTCCACGAGTTCCTCGGGGACCCCCGGGTCTTCGACGTCTCCCCGGCCCTGCGCTGGTTCCTGCTCCGGTTCGTCATCCTTCCCTTCCGGCCGCGCCGGTCGGCGGAGGCCTACCGGAAGGTCTGGACCCCCGAAGGCTCCCCCCTCCTCGTTCACGGGCGGCGGTTCGAAGCGGCGCTCCAGGCGGCGCTCGGCGACGGGTTCCGCGTGGTCCTCGCAATGCGTTACCGCTCCCCGTCGATCCGAGCCGCCTTCGAGACCTTCCGGCGGGAGGGAATCGACCGGATCGTCGTCTTCCCGCTGTTCCCGCAGTTCGCGTCCGCGACGACCGGGACCGTCCTCGAGGAGGCGTATCGCGTCGCGGGCACCTACTGGGCTACGCCGCACCTCCGCGTCGTCGATCCGTACTACGACCACGAGGGCCTGATCGAGGCCTATCGCGACGTGGGCGAGCCGATCCTGCGGGAGGCCCGGCCGGATCACGTGCTCTTCAGCTTCCACGGTCTCCCGGAGCGCCAAGTCCGGAAGTCGGACGAGACGGGACGCCACTGCCTCGCCTCCGAGGAGTGCTGCGCGCGGATCGTGACGGAGAACCGGAACTGCTACCGCGCCCAGTGCAGCGCGACCGCACGCCTGCTCGCGGCCCGACTCGACCTTCCCCCCGGCGGCTGGACGATGACCTTCCAGTCGCGGCTGGGGCGCGATCCATGGATCCGTCCCTACACCGACGAGACCGTGGTGTCCCTCGCGGAGGCCGGAGTCCGGCGGATCGTGGCCTTCAGCCCCGCCTTCGTCGCGGACTGCCTCGAGACGATCGAGGAGATCGGGATGCAGGCGCGGGCCTCGTTCCTCGAGCACGGGGGGGAGGAGTTCCGCCTCGTCCCGTCGCTGAACGCTCACCCTCGCTGGATCGCCGCGGCATCGTCGCTCGTGCGAAACGCGCTCTGACCGACCTCAGCGCCCCCGGAACTCCGCCTTCCGCTTCTCCACGTAGGCGCGGATCCCCTCGGCAGCGTCCTCGCTCTCGAAGAGCCGCTGTTGCAACTCTCGCTCGATGGCGAGCCCCTCGAGGAGCGACGCCTCCGCGCCGCTCTGCACGGCCCGCTTCATGAGCCCCACCGCTTTCGAGGCCCGCGCCGGAGGGAGGAACGACCTCGCGTACTCGAGGACCCGTGTGTCGAACCCCTCTGCGTCGAAGACCTCGTGAACGATCCCCAGTCCGAGCGCCTCCTCGGGGGTCAGCAGGCGACCGCTCGCCATCAACTCGATCGCCCGGGCCTTTCCGACGAGGCGCGCGAGCCGCTGCGTCCCCCCGGTTCCCGGAAGCACGCCGAGCGTCACCTCCGGGAGTCCGATCTTCCCCGCCCCTTTCCGCGCGACGCGAAGGTCCGCGGCCATCGCCACCTCGAGACCTCCCCCGACGCAGTGGCCGTTGAGGGCGGCGATCACGAGCTTCGGCGTGTGCTCGATCCGAAGGAGCGTTTCGTTCGCGTGCAGGCAGAACGCGTACTTGAAGTCGGGATCCGCATCCCGGAGCATCGCGATGTCCGCGCCGGCGCAGAAGAACCTGTCCCCCGCGCCTCGGAGGACGATCACGTGGATCGACGGATCGAAACGGGATCGAAGGATCGCCTCGTCGAGCTCGCGCATCATCTCGTACGAGTAGGTGTTCGCGGGAGGATCGGTGAGCTCCAGGACCGCGATCCCGCCTTCGAACCGACACCGCACGAGCTCCCCCTTCATCGATTCTCCTCCCGCACGCGCCTCGCGACGGCGTCCCCGGTCGCGGCCGTACCGATCGTTCCACCCACGTCCCGCGTGCACTCTCCCGCCTCGAGGGCGAGGACAACCGCGCGCTCGATCGCCCGCGCCGCCTCGGCGACCCCGGTGTGCTCGAGCATCATCGCCGCGGTGAGGATCGCGCCGAACGGGTTCGCGGCGTCCATACCCGCGTACTTCGGCGCCGAACCGTGTACGGGCTCGAACATCGAAACTTGCCCCGGGTGGATGTTGCCGGAGGCCGCCATCCCGAGCCCTCCCTGCAGCGAAGCCCCGAGGTCGGTGACGATATCGCCGAACATGTTGCACGTCACGATCACCTCGAACTGCCGCGGGTTCTTGACCAGCTGCATCACGAGGGCGTCGACGTAGAGGTGATTCGCTCGGACGTCCGGATACTCCCCCGCGACCTCCCAGAAGGTCCGATACCAGAGGTCGTGCCCGAACCGGAGCGCGTTCGACTTGTCCGACATCGTCACCGTCCGGCGCCCGGTCGCCTTCGCGTACTCGAAGGCGTGGCGTAGGATGCGTTCGACTCCCTTGCGGGTATTGACGTCCTCCTGCACCGCGACCTCGTCCGGGGTCCCCCTCTTGAAGATGCCCCCGATACCGACGTAGGCCCCCTCGGTGTTCTCGCGGAAGACGACGAAATCGATGTCCCCGGCCGAAAACCCCCGAAGCGGACAGAGGCGGTCGTGGAGGCAGCGCACCGGTCGCACGTTCGCGTAGAGATCGAGCGCGAAGCGCGTCCCGAGGAGGATTTCGCGAGCGTGGGCCATGTCCGGAACGCGCGGGTCGCCGAAGGCGCCCATGAAGACCGCGTCGAACGAATTCCTCCAACGTTCGTGCGTTCCCTCGGGGAGCGCGACTCCGGTCGCCAGGTAGCGGTCCGCGCCGAGATCGAAGTGCTCGAGCTCGAGGCCGAAGCCGTACCGTTCGGCGGCGGCTTCGAGGACCTTGACCGCTTCCCGCGTCACGTCGATGCCGATGCCGTCTCCCGGGACGATCGCGTATCGCTTCTTCATGCAATCCCCTTTCCCCGGGAGGCCCTCCGTGCGAGCCCCCAAGCGGCCGCCCCGGCGAGCGAGCCGACCGCATCGGCCGCGAGATCCCCCCATTCCGCCGTCCGCCACGGGAGCGTCGCCTGGAGAC
>CAZVOE010000105.1:0-10495 GCA_964628935.1 uncultured Acidobacteriota bacterium | reverse complement strand
GCCCCTCGAGGCCGATCAGGCGGGCGCGAGCTTCGGCTACAGCCTCGCGTACGCCGGCGACGTGGAGGGCGACGGAGACTCGGAGATCGTGGTCGGGGCGCCGAACTGGGACAGCGGGGAGACGAACGAGGGCGCGGCGTTCGTGTTTCTCGGCGACCCCGTGAACGTCATCGCCACGGGGACCCCGTTCCGCGTCGAATCGAACCAAGCCTCCGCCGCGATGGGGAACGCGGTCGCCGGAGGGGTGGACGTGAACGCCGACGGCTACTCCGACGTCTTCGCGGCGGTCCTCAACTGGGACTCGGGGACGATGAACGAGGCCGGGCGCGTTCTGGGCTTCTACGGGTCGGCCTCCGGGCTTTCGACGACGCCGAGTTGGACGGAGGACGGCTCCGGGGGATCGTTCGGTCACTCGGTCGCGGGAGTGGGGGACACCAACGGCGACGGCTACGCCGACCTCGCGATCGGCGCGGTGTCGTTCCAGGCCACGTTCACGGGCGAGGGGCGCGTGTATCTCTATCGCGGCTCGTCGTCCGGCCTCCTCGCCTCGGCGTCGCACACCCGGGACGGGGGAGCGACCGGAGCGCAGCTCGGCTACTCGGTGGGCGCGGCGGGAGACGTCAACGGCGACGGCTTCGCCGACGTGGTCGCGGGGGCGAACGGCACCGATCCGGGCGGCGTCTCGAACGCCGGCGAGGTCCGCGTGTGGCATGGATCTCCGACGGGACTTCCCGGGACGCCGTCCTGGACCTACGCCGGCACGCAGAGCAACGCCGGGGTCGGGGAGGGCGTGTTCGCGGCGGGGGACGTCAACGGCGACGGGTTCGGAGACCTCCTCGTGGGCGAGGGAGGCTTCGACAACGGACAGACGGACGAGGGGCGGGCGCACCTCTTCTTGGGGTCGGGAGATGGCCTCAGCACGGCAACGCAGGCCACGATGAACGTCAACGATCCGTCGGGCTCCGGAACGCTGGGTTGGGTCGTCGCGAGCGCCGGGGACGTGAACGCCGACGGCTTCACCGACGTGATCATCGGCGCGCCGTTCCACCGGCTCGGGGGCGCGGCCTGGATCCACCTGGGCTCGGTGACCGGCGTCAGCGCGACGCCGCAGATCGAGATCCTCGGCGCGGTGGACGATTCGGAGTTCGGGTACGGCGTCGCGGGGATCGGGGACGTCAACGGCGACGGGTACGACGACGTGGCGATCGGCGCGCCGGCGTACTACTACGACGCCGGCCGTGACTTCTACGCGGGGCGGATCTTCGTCTATCACGGCGGCGCCTCCGGCGTGGATGGGACGCACGACTACGCCTACCCCGCGAGCCAGCCGGGGGCGATCCTCTTCGACGATCGTTTCGGCGAGACGATCTGCGGCGTCGGGGACGCCAACGGAGACGGCTACTCCGACTTCTACGTCGGCGGGGCGACGCAGTCGACGTTCTACGGCGGGCCCTCGAGCCCGACGCGATCGTCCTCCCCCATCGTCGCGTACGCCGGCTCGTGCTCGGGGGGCGACGTCAATCGCGACGGTTACGCCGACCTCCTGATCGGCGACCCCGAGGACGACCAGTACGAGATCCACCTCGGCGCCCCCGGCGGATACACGAACACCGCCGCGTGGACGACGTTCGCGTCGGACAGTCCGTTCCGCGCGGCGGTCGCCATGGCGGGAGACGTCAACGGCGACGGCCACCTCGACGTCCTGACCTCGAGCGATCCCGTCGCGGGGAGCTCCGCCACGATCCGTCTGTACCTCGGGAGCGCCACGGGTCCGGACACGACGGCCGACCAGACGCTCACCGTGGCCGACGGGGTCGAGGCGATGGACTCGGCGGGGGACGTCAACGCGGACGGCTACTCGGACGTCATCATCGGGTCCGAGAAAGCCTTCGCCGGAGGCAACGGAAGCGCCGGGAGGGCCGCGGTGTACCTCGGCTCGGCGAGCGGCCTCGGGACGACTCCCGCGTTCGTGCGGGAGGGTACGGTGGCCGGCGGCAATCTCGGCCGCGGCGTCGCGGGTGACCTCGACGTGAACGGCGATGGCTTCTCCGACGTGGTGATCGGCGAACCGGGGCGCGGCGACGGGTTCGCCTACGTCCACCTGGGCGGAGGGGGCGACGGCCTCGAGTTCATCCCGCGCAACTGGCGCTGGTCCGCCGACGTCGTGGTGTCGCTCGCGGGGAAGAGCGACGACGACGATCGCTTCCGAATCCGCTCGCGCGGTCGAACGCCGCGGGGCCGCGGTCTCGTCGCCATGGACCACCAGGTCGCTCCGACGGGCTCCGCCCTTTCGAGCGGCACCCTCCTTCTCGGCAGCTTCTTCGACACCGGACCGACGGACTCGACCGGGGCTGGGATCAACTTCACCCGATCCGTCACGGGGCTCTCCCCGGAGACCCCCTACAAGTGGCGCATGCGCTTCCGCGCGAAGGACCCGATCTTCCCCCGCACGCGGTGGTTCTCGCTTCCCGGAAACACCCGCGAGGAGACCGATATCCGGACGGCTTGCACGTCGCTCACCTGGTACCGCGACGCGGACGGGGACTCCTATGGCACGTCTCTCACGACGCAGACCGCGTGCACCCAGCCCGCGGGGTACGTCGCGGTCTCCGGCGATTGCAACGACGCCGATCCGACGATGTTCCCGGGAAACCCGGAGATCTGCGACGGCAAGGACAACGACTGCGCCGGGGGGATCGACGACGGCTTCGCTCCCCCCGCGAGCACCCCGTCGATGACCGCGTCGAAGACCGGTCTCACCATCTCCCTGTCGTGGTCGGGCGTCGCCGGCGCCGACCGCTACGACGTCGTCCGCGGCGGTGTCACGAAGCTCCGAAGCAGCGGAGGGGACTACGCCTCCTCCACGTTCGCATGCGTCGCCGACGACACGACCGCGACGTCGGTGTTCGACGCGACCGACCCCGCGCCCTTCGGAGGGATCTGGTACCTCTCGCGGGCCGTGAACTGCGCGGCCGCCGGCACCTACGACGGCCAGGCTCCGTCACAGCGCGGCTCTCGCGACGCCGAGATCCTCGCGTCCGGCTCGGCGTGTCCCTGAGGCGGAAGAAGCGGCGTCCGGTCCGGTCTCGAACGGCGTTCGAGGTCGCCGGATCGCCGCTATCCTTCCCGGGTGGTCGCGAGGTCGGATTCTCCGAAGGGCCGCGGCGCCCGCTCGAACCCGCCCGTCCGGTTCGAGCCGCGCTGGGTCTTTCCCGAGCCCACGGACGAGGACGCGATCCCCCGCGCCATCCCGACGGAGGTCTTCGAGGACCGCTCCCGATCGATCCTGACGCGGAACGACTCTCCCGACATCCCCTACGACACGTCGCTCAATCCCTACCGCGGCTGCGAGCACGGCTGCGCCTACTGCTTCGCCCGGCCCACGCACGCGTACCTCTCCCTCTCGCCCGGTCTCGACTTCGAGACGAAGATCCTCGCGAAGCCCGGGGCCGCCGAGCTCCTGCGGCGCGAGATCGCGAAGGCGCGCTACCGCCCGCGGCCGATCGCGATCGGAACGAACACCGACCCGTACCAGCCGGTCGAACGGAACCTCCGCATCACCCGGTCGATCCTCGAGGTGCTCCGCGAGTGCCGGCACCCGGTCGCGATCACGACGAAGTCGGCCTCGGTCCTGCGCGATCTCGATCTTCTCGCGCCGATGGCCGAGGATCGGCTCGTCCAGGTCGCGTTCTCGATCACGACTCTCGATCCCGCGCTCGCCTCCCGGCTCGAACCGCGCGCCTCGACCCCCGCGAGGCGACTCGAGGCGATGCGGGCCCTGTCGGAGAAGGGTGTTCCGGTCTGCGTGCTCGTCTCCCCCGTCATCCCCGGACTCACCGATCACGAGATCGAGCGGATCCTCGAAGCGGGGGCGGCGGCGGGCGCGACGGCGGCCTCGTGGATCCTCGTGCGCCTTCCGCGCGAGCTGAAGGAGCTCTTCCGGGAGTGGCTCGAAACCCACGCGCCCGGACGGGCCGGGCGGGTCCTCGCCCGTCTCCGCGAGGCCCACGGCGGGAAGCTTTACGATCCGACGTTCGGAATTCGTATGCGCGGATCGGGACCCTACGTCGCGATGCTCGACCGTCGGTTCGAGGTCGCCTGCCGCCGTCTCGGCCTGTCGCGGCGCGCTCTCGATCTGGACGTCCTCCGATTCCGCCCGCCGGGGAGGGACCGGCCGAGGGGGTTGTTCGACGCGGAGCGCTGACACCCGTCCCTGCGCTCGGCTCAGAGGCTCGCGACTTCGGGAGGCACGGGGATTCCCTTCGCCCGGAGCTCGGCGTTGATCTTCTTCGCGAATTCCTCGAAGGGCTTCGCTCCCGAGAGGAACTTCCCGTTGATGAAGAAGCCCGGCGTCCCGGTCACCCCGATCGCCTGGGCCTCCGCCATGTCGCGTTGCATCACGCGCAGGGTGTCGGGGGAGGCGAGGTCGGCCTCGAAGCGCGCGATGTCGAGACCGAGCCTCCGCGCGTGGGCGAGGAGGTTCTCCCGCTTCAGGTTCTTCTGGTCGGCGAAGACCGCCTTCCGGTACTCCCAGAACTTCCCCTGCTTCGCGGCCGCGATCGAGGCGAGGTGGGCGAGCGGCGCCTCCTTGTGGAACTCGAGCGGAAAGTGCTTCCAGGCGAACCTCACCTCTCCGCCGTAGACGTCCGCGATGCGGTCGAGGGTCGGACCGACCCTCGCGCAGAACGGTCACTGGAAGTCGGAGACCTCGACGATCGTCACCGCAGCCCCCCCGGGGCCCTTCACCGGGGCCCCCGCGGTGTCGATCGCGTGGACCTTGTCGGGGTCGACGCCGCGGCGCGGTTGGGCCTGCGCCTGCGGCTGGCTGCGGAGCGCCTGCATCGCCTTCTCGATCCCGTCGACCTTGTTCTCGAGAGAGGCGAGGCGGGAGGACAGGGCCTCGTCCGCCTCGTTGGACCGGTTCCACGAGGCGAGGGAGACGAGGGCGAGGACTCCGAGTGCGCCCGCGAGCCCCCAGCCGAACCCGTTCGGGACCCCTCGGGCCGCGGCGGGGACATCCCTCTTTCTCGTCATGACCTCGTCCCTCCGCGGGCCTAAAGCGTCAGTTTCGACTGAAGCTCCTTGACCGCCGCAGCCGAGGCCTGGAGAGCCCTCCGCTCGTCGTCGTGGAGCCGGATCTCGAAGACCCGCTCGACGCCCTTCGCTCCGAGCATCACGGGGACGCCGACGTAGACGCCGGAGATCCCGTACTGCCCGTCGAGCCAGGCGGCGCACGGGAGGATTTTCTTCTTGTCCTTGAGGACGGACTCGGCCATCTCGACGGTCGACGCCGCGGGAGCGTAGTAGGCCGAGCCGGTCTTGAGGAGGGCGACGATCTCCCCTCCCCCGCCCGCAGTCCGCTTGACGAGGGCGTCGATCCGCTCCTGCGGGAGGAGATCGGGAAGCGGGATCCCGCCGACGGAGGCGAGGCGCGGGAGCGGCACCATCGAATCGCCGTGGCCGCCGAGGACCAGGGCATGCACGCTCTCGACGCTGACCCCGAGCTCCATCGCGATGAACGACCGGAAACGGGCGGTGTCGAGGATCCCCGCCATCCCCATGACCCGCTCGGCCGGAAATCCGGTCACGACCTTGCTCACGTAGACCATCACGTCGAGGGGATTCGAGACGACGATCACGATCGCGTTCGGGGAGGACTTCTTCACCTCGGCGGCGACCTGCTTGACGATGTCGGAGTTGATGCGGATCAGGTCGTCTCGGCTCATCCCCGGCTTCCGCGCCATGCCGGCCGTGATGATGACGAGGTCGGAGCCCTTCGTGTCCTCGTAGGAGTTCGTGCCGCGGACCATCGAGTCGAAGCCGAGCACGGGGCTCGACTCGAACAGGTCGAGACCCTTCCCCTGGGGCGGACCGTCCAGGATATCGAGGAGGACGACGTCGCCCAGCTCCTTCATGGCGCAGCCCATCGCGACGTGCTCGCCAACGTACCCCGCGCCCACCACGGTGATCTTCTTGCGCATGTCCGCCTCCCCGGTGTCTCGAGAGCGACCGAAAACGGGGCGGAAGAATAGCACGGGAGCGGGACATCCCTCGATCGTCGCGAGAAATCGACCGTCTGCGCGCTCTGCGATCGCTTCTTGCGACGATCGAGGAACGTCCCCCCGTCAATACTGCACCAGGGACCCCTCCTTCTTCGCCCTCCGGATCGCGAGCCGCGACGCGAAGACCCCCGCCGGGAGAAGAACCGCCGTGATCAGCGCGAGGAGGGCGAGGTCCCGCCCCAGCTCGGGGAACGACTCCCCTCGGAGGAGCGAGCCGCGCACGATCCGGAGCGACCAGGTGATCGGGAGGAAGTCGGAGATCCACTGCACCGAGGCGGGGAGCTGCTCTTTGGGGAAGAAGACGTTCCCGAAGAAGGTCGTGAGGGCGGAGAGGAAAAAGTTGATCGGGTTCCCGCGCTTGAAATAGAGGATGAACGAGGCGGACAGGATCCCGATTCCCGCGAAGGAGAGGAGGGTGAGGGCGATCCCGATCGCGAGCGCCCCGAGCCCCTCGGCATGGAGGTTGACCCCGAAGATGAGGGTCGCGGCGAGGAGGTAGACGACGACGCGCAACGCCCCGTAGCAGAAGTCCCACGCCGCCGACGAGAAGATCACGATCGACGTCGGCGTCGGAGACACGAGCATCGCCTCGAGCGTCCCGAGCACCTGTTCGTCGCGGATCTTCGACGAGAACGAGTAGAGCGCGGTCGAGAAGTAGAACTGGAAGGCCATCCCGACGAGGAGCCACGGGAACGGGTCGTACCCCTCGAGCCCTCTCGTTTCGGGGTTGACCATCTTGCTCGCGAAGTAGAAGGCCGCGACCGAGAGGAACATCCCGAGGAGTTGGAACACGAAAGAAAACCGGTAGGACACCTCCGACTGGAAGTCGCGCTTCAGGAAGGCCCAAACCTTGCGGAGGGGACGCATCACCCCTCCTGCCGTTCGGCGTTCAGGATCCGTGCGAAGGCATCCTCGAGATCGGGCTCCACCCGGTCGCAGGATCGGAGCGACACCCTCGCCGCGAGGAGCGCCGCGAGGACGTCGTTCAGGGCGGCGCCTTCGTCCATCGCGAGGACGAGGCGCCTCGCGGAGCCGTCGATCGGGAGGTCCTGGACGACCCGGAACGGCCCCGGAACCGCCCCGGGCCACGCGTCGACCTCGACCCGGAGGTGTCGTTCGTCGAGGCCCCAACGCCGGACCTCGCGGACGGTTCCGACCTGCCGGATCCTCCCCTTCACGAGAATCGCGAGCCGGTCGCACAGCGCCTCCGCCTCGCGGAGATTGTGCGTCGCGATGAGGATCGTCTTCCCGTCGCGGCGTCTGAGCTCCTCGCCGATGAAGGTCCTCAGCGCCAGGGAGGAGGCGGGATCGAGGCTTCGCGTCGGCTCGTCCATGAAGAGGATGGGGGGGTCGTGGAGAAGCGCCCTCGCGATCGCGAGGCGCTGCTTCATCCCCGAGGAGTAGTCGGCGAAGCGGCGGTCCCCCACCTCCGCCATCTCGACCTTCCCGAGCAGCGCCTCGATCCTCCGCTCGGCCAGAGCGGGGGGAAGGTCGTAGAGCGTCGCGAAGAACCTCAGGTTCTCCCGGCCCGACAGTCGCCAGTAGAACGACCGCTCGTCCGAGTGGACGAGACCGATCTTCGGCTTGACCCGATGTTCCGCGCGGACGTCCTCTCCCCCGACCCTCGCCACTCCGGCGTCGGGAAGGACGAGGCACGAGAGGATCTTGAGGAGGGTCGTCTTGCCGGCGCCGTTCGGCCCGAGGAGCCCGAAGATCTCCCCCGCGCGAACTTCGAGATCGACGCCGCGGAGCGCCGAAACCCGCTCGGCGCGGCGGAACGGATGTCGGACCAGTTCCGGGACGGTCCTTTTCTTGACGAACGTCTTCTCGAGACCGGTGCCGACGACGGCGGGCTCCACGGCGGGGATCTTACATCGCCGCGGCGCCGGCCTCGTCGAGGCGCCTCAACCCCTCCATCAGGAGCCACATCGGGTCGGTCTCGATCGTGATCTTCTTCGGTCTCACCCCGTGCTCGATCTGGAACGCCCCTTCCTTCCAGGCGAGCATCGCGAAGACGGCGTCTTCTCCCTCGACCTTTCCGACGCGGGCGTGGCGGATCGCGCCGTGCTCGAACCAGATCTTCGCGCGGTCGTTGCCGAGGGAAAGCGTGACGAGCGCGGTCTTGTTCCCGATGTGGAGCATCTGCACGATCTCGGCGAGCGCGAGGTTCTCGAGTCGTCCCTCGATCCCGCGCCGGCGGGCCGGGGCCCCCTCCCGGCGCGAGGTCTCGCGGACGAGGACGTTCTCGAACCTCGCCGTCATCTCCTCGAGGTCGAGGGACTTCGGCATGAAGTCGTCCACGCCGAGGCGAAGCGCCCGGATCCGGAGCGCGCGGTCGCCCGACGCGGAGAGCAAGACGAACGGCACCGTCCGGAGCGTCTCGTCGCGCCGTAGCTCTTCGAGGAGTCGCAGCGCCCCCTCGTCCCCCGGCCCGACCTCCGCGGCGACGAGGTCGAACGGCTCCCGGAGCACGGCCTCGAGAGCGTCGTCGGAGGTGGGGACCCCGACCGCCTCGTAGTCGTCGTTGAGGAGCCTCATCCGGAGGAGGTTCCGGAACTCCTCGTCGCGATCGACGACCAGGACCCGGAACCGTCCGTGCCCCGCGCGGTGGGGGTACATCGATTCCGCGATGCCGAGGAAGACTTCGACGACCTCGGGGTCGAACTGGGTGCCGGCCTTCGCGACGAGTTCCGCGAGCGCGTCCCCGACCGGGATCGCCTTCCGGTGCGGCCGGTCGGACACCATCGCGAGGAACGCGTCGGCGACGGCGAGGATTCGCGCGCCGATCGGGATTTCGCGGCCGCGGAGCCCCTCCGGATAGCCCGTCCCGTCGTAGTGCTCGTGGTGGTGGCGGATGATCGGCAGCACCTTCCACGGGAACTCGACCGATTCGAGCAGACGTACGCCGCTCTCGACGTGCGCGCGCACGAGTCGGCGCTGTTCTTCGTTCAGTTCTCCCCTCTGTTCGAGGACCGCCTCGGGGACGTCTCCGCGACCGATGTCGCGCAGGAGAGCGGCGAGCGCCACCTCGTCCGGGGTGTCGGGGTCGACCGCGAGCCGCTCCGCGACCGCCCGCGCGAGGCGCATCGCCTGGTGGGACGACCCGCCGAACCAGGAGTCCTTGAGCTCGATCAGCCCGACGAGGACGTCGATCACGCCGAGGAGCGCCGACGTCGTCGCCCGCTCGCGGGTCGATCCGGACGTCCCGGCGTCCGTCTCCGTGTTCCCCGGCACGAGACCGGCGAGGTCGGCCGTCTTCAGGAGAAAGTCGTCGTCTCCGAGCCGCAGCAGCTCGGGCGATCCCTTGATCCGGGAGACGGCGTGGACGGGGATGACGCGGCATCCCGGACGGGCCTGCTCGAGTCGGCGCCGCAGCGTCTCGAGGCGCACCCCGGGCGGGATCCCCTCGACCAGCACCGTGTCGACCGCCACGTCCGTCACCGCCCGCAGGGCCTCCTCGGCCGTCTCCGCGAGGGTCACGGAGACGTCCCGCGACCGGAGCGCGGACGCGAGGCGTTCGCGCGCCTTGGAATCAGCGCCGACGATGAGGCAGTGCCGGAACATCCCGCCCGGAATCTAGGTTCCCTCCCCCGGGCGAGTCCAACGGGCCTTGTTTTCGCGCCCCCCGAGGCCGGAGAATCCCCGCCCGTGGCCGCAGCCGCCGTCGTCTTCGCCGCCACTTACCTCCTCCTGGGCATCCAGAGGATCCCCGGGGTCCACATCGGCCGGCCGGCGGGGGCCTTGATCGGGGCGGTGGGGATGGTCGCCTTCGGCGTGCTCACGTTCGAGGAGGCCAAGGCGGCGGTCGATCTCGACACGATCTTGTTCCTCCTCGGGACGATGATCGTCCTCGGGTATCTCGAAATCTCGGGGTTCTTCGAGGTCGTGGAACGCAGGATCCTCTCCCTCGCGCAAAGCGCCCGGTCGCTCCTCGTCTGGGTCGCGGCTTCTTCGGGGGCGCTCTCCGCTCTCTTCATGAACGACACGGTCTGCCTGATGCTCACTCCCGTGGTCCTCCGCGTGACCCGGCGGCTCGGACTCCCGCCGGTTCCCTTCCTGATCGCGCTCGCCACAGCGTCGAACGTCGGGAGCGCCTGCACGATCGTCGGGAATCCGCAAAACGCCCTCGTCGGGGTGCGGTCGGGGATTCCGTTCGTCTCGTTCGCGGCCTCGCTCCTCCCCGTTTCCGCCCTGGGGCTCGCCGCGACGGTCGGAGTGCTCACGATCCTCTACCGCCGGGAGGTCACGTCGGCGCCGATCGTCGTGCCGCCCCCCCGGGAACGGCCGCATCTCCAGACGTGGATGCTTTTCGCGGCGCTCGGCTCGGGGCTCGGCCTCGTCGGCGCGCTCGTCCTCGGCGCCTCCCCGGGGGCCGCCGCGATGGCCGCCGCGGCGGCGGTGGTCGTCCTCGGGGCGGCGCGCCCGCGGGCGGC
>CAZVOE010000104.1:0-10599 GCA_964628935.1 uncultured Acidobacteriota bacterium | reverse complement strand
GGTCGGTGCCTCGGGCGTCGTACTCGTTCTCGTACGGATAGAGCTTGATCCAGTCCCCGAGGGCGTTCCCAGCCCCGTCTGCCAACTGAACGTGGACGACCGCGCGGTCGGCCGCTTCGCCGTCGGGCGTGTTGGAGATCCGGTTGTCGGCGAGAGAGATCTGGTGCTTGAAGCTGAGTTCCGGATTGACGGCGCCGACGCCGAGGTTGATCGGGTTGTTGGTGCGAATGGCGTCCAGCTGGGCGAGTCGCGTGGTGTCGCGGCTCGGACCGGCCGCTTGGTGGACGCCCCAGTGGAGCGAGCGCGAACCGGTGTACGCGCGGCCGCCGTCGCCGGAGGAGGTGGTGTGGAGGTGCCAGTCGTAGGCGTTTCCGCCGACCCCCAGGTAGCACTCCGTGCTCCCGAAGCTGTTGGAGTTGACGTAGTCAGGGTCGTTGTACTGGCAGCGGTAACCGTTCGAACCGGCGAGCGATTCGCGGCCGGCGTCGATCGACATCGTGGTGAACTGGTTGAACCCGCTCGTCACCTCGAAATCTTCGACGAAGGTTCCGGGACCGCTTCCGCCCGACGCGTTGAGGTCGGTGTCGATCGAGAACTCCACGTTCCGGGTGAGCGCGTCGAAGCGTTCCGACCGGACCGTGACGTTGAAGGTGATGAACTTGGCGACGTCCACCTCGCTGGTCTGCCGGCCGACGGTCCCCACCGTGAACTTGAGGGGGACCGGGGTCTCGGCGGAGGCGCGGTTCGCGAGGGCGCCGAGGCTGACGGACGGGCGGCTGATGCAGGCGATTCGGCTGGCGCTCGTCGCGTCGGCCGCCTGGATGCTCACCGACACGTCCTCGAGATCCACCCCGCTCTTGTTCGTGAGCGTGAGGTAGAGCTCGACCTGCTCGCCGTAGTCCGCGAACCCGTCGAGATCGCCGGTGACGTCCACGACCCGGACGCCCTTGAGGGCGAGGCGGCCCGCCGCGACGAAGAGGGTCGTGCTCTCTTCGAGGGTTCCCCGTTGCGTGGGATCGGTGGCGTTCTTGCAGACCGCCCCCGTCCCGTCGTCCCAGTCCTTGTACTGAATGCGGGCGACCGGGCTTCCGGGGTTCACGAAGAGGGTGTTGGGCGAGTCGTACGAGAAAGAGGTCGGGATGTTGACGGTGAAGCGCCCGGCGTTCGGCGACACCTCGTTCGCCTGGAAGAACTCGCCCGCGGGCTCGCCCTCGGAGAAGGCGCGGACGCTCAGATCCCGCGTTCCGTCGTTGTCGCAGTCGGCGTCGTCCCCGGCATCGAGGACGTCGCCGTCGTCGTTGCAGTCGTTCTTCGGGGAGCGATCGAGGACCGTCACCTGCAGGACGGCGCTCCCCTCGAACACGTTGGTCTGGGCGAGCTCGATCGCGGCGCATTCGGGCACGCCGGACGTGTTGCAGTTCGTCGTGTCCGCGTCGAGGCGGAACTCGCGCCACTCGATGACCTGGTCGTCGAACGCGACGCCGAAGCCACCGGACGGGATGCCGGAGGGCGTCCCCTCCTGGGTGTAGAAGCCCATCGCGGCCTGGAACTTCCGTCCGGAATCGCCATAGAAGTCTTCGAGCGTCGTGAACCGCATGTCGGGACCGTTCGCGTCCCCGATGTCGTAGTTGCGGATCGGCCCGTTGGCGGTCACGTACTCGTCGGCGACGGCATCGGCCGCCTGGCAAACGCCGGTGTAGGGAGTCGTGGCCGAGACCGGGCAATCCACCGCCTGCGTGGCGACGCGGCACGACTTGCTGCGGTCGATGCCGTTCAGCTCGTCGTTCCGCAGGCAGTAGCCGTTGGCCACGTCGTCGTCGGGGGGAAGGGAGAGACCGTAGGGCTGTTTGGCGCGGATGACGCCGCTCGTCTTCCCCTCGAAGAAGCAGGCGTTCTTCCCGGAACGGTTGTTGCCGGCTGAGCCGTTGTAGGAGAGGCCCGTGCACTGGGTGTCGGACGTGCAGGCGGGGCCGTTCGCGTTGCCGCAGCGATCGAGGACGCCGTTTCCGTCGGTGTCCACGCACTTGCTCACGTTCGCGAACAGGTTGAACCCGTCGGTGATGGGGGCGTTGCCGCCGGTCACCGCGCCCTGCGGGCCGAACACGGCGTTCAGAATGAAGAGATCGTTGAAGAGGTCGATCGGTTGGATCTTCTCGGTGTCGGTGTCCAACTCGTAGACCAGGCCCGAGATCGAATCCGGGAGGTCCATCTGGAGGTTCCAGGCCCAGTTCGTGAATTCGACCTGGTACACCGGCTCGCCCGGAAGGTCCTGTTGCCCGTTGCAGCCGGGCTCCGTACCGGTCGGGCACTGGTTGACCTTCTCGAACTCGGGGGAGACGACGAGCTCGAACCAGATGTTCTGCCCGAAGAACCCGCTCACGGTCTCGAACCGCTGGCACTGCGCCGCGGTCGCCCCGCTCGCCAGGCACGTTCCCGCCGTCGTGACGTCGACGCGGCCGGTGTGCCAGACCCCGCCGGGGGTTCCCGGTGCGGCCGAGTTGGTCTGCCACCCGCATCCGCCGCGGGTGCCCCAGCCGTAGTCGAGGACGCCGTTCGCCGGATCGCGGTCTTCGCCGGAGTCGAGGATGCCGTTGAAGTTCTTGTCCTCGCCCCACTGCGCGGGAAGGAGCGTGATGCGGGAGACGTTGCTGACGCCCACGTTCCAGCCCTGCCGGCCGGTGTCGAAGTTCCAGGGCGACCCGATGCTGGGGTTGCGGCCGTTCGCCTTCAGGTTGCTGAAGGAGCGGCTCTCGACGTAGTAGTCGAGATCGAAGTCCCCGGCGCTCGTCGTGATCGCCTCGATGGTCTCGTCGTTGTTGATGTCCCGGTTCTCGTTCCCCGAGTTGGGGAAGTCGGTCGAGTAGAAGAAGGAGACCTCGTCCACGTCGAGCCGGTGGCGGCTGACGACGTAGCTCTGGACCGGTTTCCCGGACTTCCGGGCGGACACGCCGAGGACCATTTCGATCTCGGTGTTCGCCGGAATCGAGGATGCCATCTGCACGGTGAAGTTCGCCGACACCGCCGAGTTCGCGCCGATCCGGCCGAGGGTCTGTTCGGGCTCGAGGATCGTCACGTACGGCGAGATCGGGTTGTTCAGACGGTCGGGATCGGCGCAGAGGCCGACCGTGTTCGGCTTGCAATCGCCGGGGCTGTCTCCGTCGACGGCGACGGCCTTCAAGGTCACCTCGGCGTCCTCGAGGTTCTCGGTCTCCTGCGACTGGAACGCGATGCGATACCCGATGAGCTCGCCGGCGTCCATGTACTTGTCGGGGAAGCCGAACGTGAAGTAGCCGCGGAGGTCTCGCTCGCAGCCGCCGTTGATGAACGTGGTGGCGTCGCGGCCGAACTGGCCCCAAACGACGCCGCCCGAGACGATCTGGGTGCGGCACTCGACCGCCGCCTCGCTCGTCCGCTTCTTGTCGGGATCCGCCACGCCGTTCAGCTCGTCCTGGTAAGTGACCCGGACGCGCTGTCCGCTGCGGATGTCGAGAGCGCCGTTCCCCGGATCGGGGGCGGTGCCGTCGGTCAGGAACAGGTCTTCGGACTCGTAGCGGAGGCCGGGCCCCGCTCCGTCGAGATCGGTGAACGTGATTCCGGTCTCCGTGTCCTCGATCGTATCGTCGCCGGTGCCGAACTCGCCGTCGGTCCCGGCATCGACGACCTGGAGGGTGACGCGGGTGGCGATCTCGGTGGCGTTGTTGTTCACGGATGCGTCGCCGGTCTCGCTGATCTCGTTCACGATGAGGCGCGCCGAGTCGTTGCACACGAACGCGCCGCTCGCGAGGGAGCCGTCCGGCCGGAGTCTCTGGATGCGGACCGACGAGCCGAGCTGGACCGGGCCGGCGATCGCGAGGCCGATGTCCGTGGCGTTCGCGCTCGCGTTGATGACCTTGACCTGCCAGGTCCCGATCTCGATCTGGTTGTCGGCCGTTTCGTTGATCGGCGTGTTCGGGTTGTCGACCGTGCCGTTACCGGCCGCGTCGTTCGACAGGAAGACCGCCTCGGTCGGGTTCGCCGTGTCGCGGTCGGAGTTCGCGCAGGTGGGAATGCTCCAGGGGCCGGAGTCGAGGACGCCGGTGCTTCCCTGACCCGCGCCGGGCCACGGCGTGCCGGCCGCGTAGTCGCAACCCTCTCCCGTTCCGATGGCCCCGCTCTTGTCGTCGTCGTCGGTGAAGTAGTTGCCGTAGTAGACGCGGCCGGAGGGGGCCACGACCTCGAGGTTGAGGTTCCGCGCGAGCGTCGAGCCGGTGGTGTCCATCCACGAGAGCGCGATCTTGAGCGGCTCGGCGTTGTCGGTCACCACGAGGTTGTAGGTCTGCGTCGTGTTCGCGGGAACGGTTCCGCCGATCCCGGAGGTGTCGCACCGCCCCGGACTGGCGTCGCAGACGATGAGACCGAGGGCGGACGGGTAGGTGTCGAGCGGCAGGGCGTTGTTGAGCTGAATGCGGCCGTACCCCTGCTCGTTGTTGAAGCGGTAGGTCTTGAACAAGTTCCCGCCCGGCTGGTTCGGGTTCTCGACGTTCGTGACCGCGTTCATCCAGTCGGCCGACGCGATCAGGATCGACTTGACCAGGGCGCCCGTCATGTAGGTGACCTGGTCGGTGCCGTTCCCCGGGTTGGTGTCGGTTCCGTCCGGGTAGAAGCCCTGCGCGAAGTAGTCGCGGACGACGAGCGCCGCACCGGCGGCCGCCGGGGATGCGAAACTCGTCCCCGAAAGTCCGTTCGCCTCGTCGCACTCGACCGGATTCGACTGGTCGTTGTCGAGGCTGCGGCAGTTGTACTCGGCGGCTTCGCCGAGACCGCCGGCATCGGCGCCGGGGGCCATCAGAAGGGGTGCGACCCGTCCGCCGATCACCGGGCCGACGCTCGAGAAGCCGGCGCGCGCGTTCGGGCCGGTGCCGGAAGCGTTGGCGGAGAAGCTGGCCCCGATCACCGCGGCGTTCTTGGCCGTCGCGGGGGTCGAGACCGAACTCGGGTCGGGGAGACCGTCCTGGTTGGTGTCCTGGGCGGCGTTGCCCGCAGAAATGAAGACCATGGCGTCTTTCTTGTCGAAGAGGAACTGGTCGACGTCGGTCGCGTCGGTGCCGTAGGTGTTCGACTGGGTGGCGCCGAACGAGAAGTTGACGACCTTCGCTCCGCGGGTGTACGCGTCGCCGAGGAGACCGCCCGACGGGGCGGCGTAGAGATCTCCCGTGGAGATCCCACCCTGGCCGGGATCGTCGCAGCCGAGGCCGCTCGCGGGGGTCACCTGAGCGTCGTAGGCGACGAGCTTGGCCCCGGGGGCCACGCCGTCGAGCTTCCAGGGGTTCCCGCCGGAGTCGGTGATCGTCCAGCCGGCGCCGTAGGTCACCGGGACGTCCGTGCCGTTTCCGAGCGCGCCGGCCGACACCGTGTGACCGTGCGTGTAGCCGCCCGACTGGGGCGCGTCGCAGCCGAGGAGATCGCCGCTGCCGCCGAACGTATTCGTCGCAGCGTAGTGGAGCACCTTTCGGTGGCCCGCCCCCGCCGCGCCGGCGTCGGTCCGGGTGTTCGAAAGATCGCCCGCGTCGAGCTGGATCCCGGAGTCCGCGACGGCGAGCACCTGCGCCGAAGTTCCGGGCTTCCCGGCACCGCTGCCGTCGATGCCCGCATCGGTGTACGGGATCGCGCCGGCGTTGTAGTTGCCGGTCTGCATCGTCGTGGTCGTCTCCTCGCCGTGGAGGAAGACGGGGACGCGCTCGTGAATCATCGAGACCGGCTCGAGCGCCGCGATCGCGGCGAGCTGGGTCCGGTTCGCGTCGACGAAGATCGTGTCGGGGGTGACGAGCGTGACGACCGCCCCGAGGGCCTGGAGGGCCGCCGCCGCGGCGTTCGCGTCTTCACCCCGGAAGATCTGCACTTCGAGGGAATACGTGTCGGAGAGCGCCTTGACGGGGTCGGCGAGCGGAATGCGGCCGATCGTCGGGCTCAGCTTGAGGGCAGGGTGGTACGGCTCCAGAGCCAGGACCGAGGGACTTCCCTGGATCGCGGCGAACCCGCTCGCCGTAAGGCGGACGACGAACGCCGCGACCGGCATCTCCTGCACGATCGCGCCGCCGGACGCGTCGATGGCGCCGCGGATGGCGTCGAACGTACCGTCGACGAACGCCTCCGGAAGGACCTGCAGCACGAAGTACTGCGCAGGAAGACGGTCGAACTTCACGCTCCCGCGGAGCGCCGCGGGAAACGCGGGCCAGCCGGCGGCCAGGTCGAAAGACCCCACCGCGGTGTGGAGCACTCCCGCCTCGTTTCGACGGGACTCCGCGACCTCGCCGTACACGGGGCCGGTCTCGAAGGGCCAGAGATAGTTGGACCGCGGAAAGAGCAGCGGCTTCTTGGAAGTCGGCTCCGGAGTGGCGACGGCGTCCACACGGTCTCCCGGGCGAACCGGGCCGAATCCCGATGCGAACACGTCCAACGCCGGCAGCGCGAGAACCGCCGCCGCCGCCGCGGCCAGAGTCAGACTCCTCCAGCCAGCGCGCAAGCGATTGTGCATACCCTCCTCCTGCATGGGAAAAGAAACGGACCTTTGACGCGATGGGATGTGAAGCACATTCCCCCCTGTTTACGAGCCGCCTTGATGTACGGTGACCCGTCGGGGTTGTCAAGGAACGGTCACGAAACCGCTGCGGTCGGAAAGACCGCAGGGACATGCGGTTTTCCGCGTGCTACGATCCGGCGACGGTCGTTCGAGAGGCGAAGGCAGGGCGAAATCTTGGAGCCGCACGTTCGGAGCCTCGGCGCGAAGCGCGAGCGAGCCCTCGAGAGCCTGAGGAACACTGGGGGAGCGGTCGTCGCGCTCTCCGGTGGAGTCGACAGCGCCGTCCTTCTGGCGCTCGCGCTCGAGGCCCTGGGAGCCGACCGCGTCCTCGCGGTCACCGGACGCTCCGAGTCGGTCGCGGCGCCCGAAATCGAGGCGGCCGTTCGGGTCGCCGCGGCGTTGGGCGCACGGCATCGCGTCGTGACGACGCAGGAGATCGACCGGCCGGGGTACCGCGCGAACCGCGGGGACCGGTGCTTCCACTGCCGGGAGGAGCTGTTCGGGATCCTCAGCCGGATCGCTTCCGAGTCGGGACTCCCCTCGGTCGTCTACGGGGCGATCGAGGACGATCTTTCCGACGACCGTCCTGGGATGGCGGCAGCCGCGCGCGCCGGGGCGAGAGCCCCGCTGCTCGAGGCGGGGTTGACGAAAGAAGAGGTCCGCACGCTCGCGCGCGAAGCGGGCCTCGAAGTGGCCGACAAGCCGGCCTCCCCTTGTCTTTCTTCGCGAATCCCGGTCGGGACCGAGGTGACCCCGGAGCGGCTCCGGCAGGTCGAGCGGGCCGAAGCGGCGGTCCGCGCCCTCGGTTTCCGACAGTTCCGGGTGCGGCATCACGGGGAGATCGGAAGAATCGAACTCGACGCCGACGAGTTCTCCCGGCTGTCGGATCCGGCGATCCGCCGTGCCCTCTCGGAGGGGGTCCGACGGGCGGGGTTTCGCTTCGCGGCGGTGGAGCTCGAGCCGTTCCGTTCGGGGAGCCTCGGCGCACCCCGGCAGGGGGTCGTTGTCAGGATCGAGAGTCCTGCGATGCCGAAAGAACCGGGCCCCGGCCGGCGGGGGTGCTGAGGCGGGGGTCGAGACGGCGCCTCAGCCCCTCCCCCACGAGATTGCAGGCGACCACGGTCACGACGAGCGCCGCCCCGGGGAACACGGCCGTCCACCAGGCGACGCCGATCACGTTCCGGGACTCCGCCAACATCCCACCCCAGGTGGCGGTGGGGACTCGTACGCCGAGGCCAAGAAAGGAAAGCGCCGACTCGAGGAGCACAGCGGCCCCGACCCCGAAGGCGGCGGTGACCAGCACCGGAGCGAGGGCGGCCGGGAGCACGTGGCGGGAGAGGACCCGGATCTCCCCGGCCCCCGTCGCTCTCGCGGCCTCGACGGCGAGCGTCGAACCGACCCGGCGGACTTCTCCCCGAAGGAACCGCGCGACAACCGCCCATCCGGTGACCCCGAGCACCGCCGCGATGCGGAGCGGATCCGGGAGCTCCCGGAGCCACGGCGGAGAGGCGGCGAGGAGCGCGAGCGCCAGAATCAGCGAGGGGAAGCAGAGGACCGCCTCGATCGCCCGGGAGACCGCCGCATCGGCGATGGGGCCCCTCGCTCCGGCGAGCGCCCCGAGCGGTACCCCGAGGCCGACGGCGAGGAGCGTCGCGAGCCCTCCGACCGCGAGAGACACCCGTCCGCCGTGGAAGATCCTCGCGAGGAGGTCCCGCCCGAGGGCGTCCGTGCCGAGGGGGTGGGCCAGCGAGGGCGGGTCGAGCACCCGGTCGAGATCGGTTGCGTGAGGCTCCGGCCAGAGAAGGGGGGCCGTGAGCGAGGCCCCGCCGAGGCCGAGAAGGAGAAGTCCTCCCGCGACGAACGCGGCGCGGCCCGGTCGGGGCCGGAGGCTAGGCCGCACGGCGCGTCCTCGGGTCGGCGAGGTGATGGCCGATGTCGGCGAGCACGATGCCCGCGAGGGTTGCCGCCCCGGAGACGACGGTGAGGCCGAGGATCGTCGGCAGGTCCCGAGCGAACGCGGCGTCGACGAAGAGCCGCCCGAGACCGGGGAGGGCGAAGACGGTCTCGACGATGACCGATCCTCCGAACAGGCGCGGTAGGAGGAACCCGGCCAGAGTCAGCATCGGCACCGCGGCCTGACGGAGTCCGTGCCGGGAGAAGGCTCGGAAGGCCGGGAGCCCGCGCGCGCGCGCGGCGCGCACGACCTCCGGGGAACCGGTCTCGAGGAGGCCCGCGCGAACGTACCGCACGAGGTAGGCGAGTCCCCCGTAGCTCAAACAGACGACGGGAAGCGCGAGGTGCGCGACGCGGTCGAGCAAGCGCCTCGCGGCGGAGCCCGCGATCTCTCCCCCCGGCCCGAAGAGCGGCAGCCATCCGAGGTGGACCGAGAAGAGCCCCTGGAGGAGGAGCGCCGCCCAGAACGTCGGGACCGCGTAGAGAAGAAAGGTTCCGAACGCGGTCGCGCGATCGATCCGCGACCCGGGCCGCCACGCGGAGGCGAGCCCCATGGGAATCGAGAGGGTCAGCATCAAGACGAGCGCCGAGGCGTTGAGCGCGACGGAGAGTCCGACCCGCTCCCCGATCTTTTCCGCCACCGGGCGTCGGTCGACGAGCGAGCGGCCGAGGTCGCCGTGCGCGAGGTCCCGGACCCAACGGAAGTACCGCGCCGCGGGAGGGTCGTCGAGATGGTAGGCGTCGCGGAACGCCCGGCGCATTTCCGGGGTCAATCGCGCCCCCTCGGCGCCGGCCGTGTCGAGCGGATCCCCGGCCGCGAGGTGCACGAGGGCGAAGACGGCGAGCGTGACCAGGAGAAGCGTGAGGAAGGCCGATCCGGCACGACCCAGGATCGGTCCGATCACCTCCGCCCCCCGGCTCCGTCGCCGGTCCAGGACCAGCGTTCCGGTCCCGGACGGGCTTCGAAGACGCCGAGCGGCGACGGACGGGGTCCGTGCAGCCGGGCGTCGACGAGCACGACCTGGACGAATTGAAACAGACAGGCGATCGGCTCGAGCTCGTGGACGCGCCGCTGCAGGCTTCCGTAGATCCGCCGTCTTTCCTCGGGGTCGAACGCTGCCCGGCCCGCTTCGAGGAGCCGGTCGACCTCTGGGTCGGCCAGGCCGGAGTAGTTGAACCCCCCCCGCGCCGCCGAGGAGTGGAGCAGGTCGAAGAGGTCGGGAGACGGCGAAAAGGTGAGGCTCGCCATCGCGGCCTCGAAGGTGCGCGCGCGGCGCCGCTCGACGTGGGACTTCCACTCGAGCCGCTCCACCTCCATGCGGACGCCGACGGCGGCGAGGCGCTCCTGCATCCATGCGGCCATCCGGTCGGTCGTCGCCGCCTGCGCGGTCGCCGGCACGAGGAGCGAGAAGCGGAACGGGATCCCGTCCCGTTCGCGGATCCCGTCGCCGTCCGTGTCGCGCCAGCCCGCGGATTCGAGCCGATCCCGGGCGCCTTCCGGATCGTACGGCCACGGTTCGACTTCGGGATCGTGCCAGGGGATCCCCGGGAGCCACGGCGTCGCGACCGGCCGCCCGAGCCCCTCGAGGGCTTGTTCCAAGAAGCGGTCGCGGTCGAGCGCGAGGATCATCGCCTGGCGCACACGCGCGTCCGAGAAGAACGGGTTCGATCCGTCGGCGTTCCAGGCGACGTGCCACAGGGCAAGGCGGTGGTAGCGCTCGACCCGGTGCCGCGGTCCGAGCCTCCCGGTCCGGGCCTCGCGCCAGAGATCGGGGGTGAGCCCGAGAAGATCGAGGTCGCCCTTGAGCAGCGCCTCGAACGCAGTGCGTTCGTCGGGGACGATCCGGAAGACGAGTCGATCGAGGGAGGGGGCGCCCTCCCAAAACTCCGCGTTCGCCTCGAGAACGATCTCGCTTCCCGGCGTCCACCGAACGAGGCGGAACGGTCCGCAGCCGATCGGGTTCCGCGCGAACGACCCCGTGAGAAAGTCCTCCCCTTCGGGAACGGCGTGGGCGGGGATCAGCGGCACTCTCCAAGCGTCGAGAAAATCGGCGTAGGCGCGGGCGTACCGGACGACGACGGTCCGG
>CAZVOE010000103.1:0-10837 GCA_964628935.1 uncultured Acidobacteriota bacterium | reverse complement strand
GCGTAGGAAAAGAACCCGGAAGAACCGGTGTCGGGGAATTACTCAACTTGTACAGCTTGTGCTCACCGCTTTCGTCGTGGCACAGCTGCTGACAGCGATGGACGGCAGTCCTAAGCAATCTTGTAGGGCAAGAGTATGAACGGAGGCGACGTGCTGCGCCATCTTGCTTCCGGCGCTGTTCTTGCCACGTTAATCGCGCTTGCAATCGGGAGCACGGATTCAGGCGGCGGCGGTTCGCAAACCAGCGGGCGACAGTCGACCCCCACACCCGCTCCGCCGATGAAGCCTGGCGAGCAATGGATGTACGGACAAAGCGAAGACCCCATGGGGAAGGGCAAAACGTACTCTGCCACGGTTCAGAGCACTAATACGGTGAGCTTCGACTTTCCCTACTCAGGTGCGCAGCACGCAACACTTACGCTCCGCACGCATCCGAGATATGGCAAGGACGTGATCCTCCGCATCGAGCGCGGCCAGTTCTTATGCAACTCCTACGACGGTTGTAACGTTCTCGTCCGATTTGACGACAGGGAACCGCAAACGTTTTCAGCCGCAGGTCCGTCCGACAAAAGTACAGAGACATTGTTTATCCGCAACTACTCGCGCTTTGTTGAGGCCATGCTAAAGGCGGAACGCGTTCGGATTTCAGCCGAAGTCTATCAGGAGGGATCGCCGGTATTCGAGTTTGATGTGCGAGGCTTTGAGACCTCTCGCTACAGGCCGACTCCTTGACACTCTTGCGGCACGAGTCGGATGCGCGCGAAATGCCAAGGCGTTGCCTAACAACCGGCTGCAGCGGACGGTCCGCTGCGCGGCCCGCCGCTGAACGGGAGCGTTAAGACGACTTCCGCTGTCCCCCACGGCTCGTCCGTGCATTATGCTTCGCGCCGCACACTCCGCGCGGGCACCGACGCCGCGGCTCGAGGGGACACACCGTGGACATCGAAAAGGCGCAATGGGAGATGCGGACCCGATTCGTCGGGGGCCTCTACGGGCAACTCGTCTCGGGGGTTCTCTGGCTTGTGTCCGCGGGTTTGGCAACGTGGAGGAGTCCCCGGGCCGCCATCACGACCTTGATCGCGGGCGGCTTCTTCATCTTCCCGATCACGGAGGCGCTCGTCCGCATCGTCGGAAGGAAGGGTCCGCTGAGCCCGGCGAATTCGCTTCGGTACCTGGGCATGCAGGCGGCGTTCGTCTTGCCTCTCTCGATGCCGCTTCTCCTTCCGGTCGGCCTCTATCGCCTGAACTGGTTCTATCCGGCGATGATGGTCCTCCTCGGCGCCCACTACCTGCCGTTCATGTTCCTCTACGGGATGCGCATGTTCGGGGCGCTGGCGGCACTGCTCGTCGGCGGCGGAATCGTCATCGCCATGTACGTGCCGGGCAGTTTCAGCGTCGGCGCGTGGGTCGCGGGGGCTTTGCTCCTCCTCTTCGCGGCCGCCGGGGCGGCGATCGTCCGTCACGAGACGCGCCCTTCGCCGACTCACGTTCGACGACAACGGGTGTAAGCTGCGGCAACGCCCGCGGCACCCGACTCGGGTTCCGCAGGCACCGGCCGGGAGCCGCAACGGACGCCTCTCGGGAGGAGGACCGATGAAACCCAAGCATCGGGTGTTCGCGATGCCGTTCGCGAAGGTCTATCCGCTGTACGTGCAGAAAGCGGAGCGGAAGAACCGGACGAAGGAAGAAGTGGACACGATCGTCTGCTGGCTGACGGGGTACGACCGCGCAGGATTGCAGAAACAGATCGATGAGGGGAACGACTTCGAGACCTTCTTCGCCCGTGCGCCGGCCATGCACCCGAACCGGTCCCGGATCCAGGGGGTCGTGTGCGGCGTGCGCGTGGAGGACATCGAAGATCCGCTGATGCGGAACATCCGTTGTCTCGACAAGCTGATCGACGAGCTCGCCAGGGGGAAGCCGCTCGAGAAGATCCTGCGGCGATAGGGCCGCGCGCGTTCGCGCCGGTCCCGGACGCTCTCCGCGTTCGGCGCCTCGACGGACTTGCCGGCCCATACCGACCGATCCGCCGGGAGCCGACAGTCCGGGACGAGAGGAGGACGATTCCATGAGCCCGAAGAAGAAGACGCGGAAATCGGAAGGCTTCACGGCCGAAGAGCGCGCCGCGATGAGGGAGCGCGCTCGCGAGCAGCGCTCGGAGGCCGGGCGCCGAGGCCGCGCCGGCGCGGCGCAGGGGGAGGCGGACGTGCTCGCCAAGATCGCCGAGATGCCCGAGCCGGATCGCGCCATCGCCGAGCGGTTCCACGCGATCCTCCGCTGGAGCGCTCCCGGCCTCGCGCCGAAGACCTGGTACGGGATGCCGGCGTACGCCAAGGACGGCAAGGTCGTCTGCTTCTTCCAGTGCGCGAGCAAGTTCAAAACGCGATACGCGACCTTCGGCTTCAGCGATTCGGCGAACCTCGACGAAGGCGCCATGTGGCCGACCTCCTTCGCGCTCAAGGACCTGACCCCCGCCGAGGAGGCCAGGATCGCCGCGCTCGTGAAGAAGGCGGTGCGCTGAGGAGCGGGGATGGCACTCGTGGTCTTCCTGCGAGGCGTGAACGTCGGCGGTCACCGGATCTTTCGGCCCGAGGTCCTCGCGGAGCGGCTCGAGCACCTCGACGCCGTCAACGTCGGAGCGGCGGGGACCTTCGTGATCCGGCGGCCCGTCGCGCGCGCGAAGCTCGACGCCGGACTCCGGCGAAGGCTTCCCTTCGAAACCGAAATCCGGATCTGCGAGGGGCGCGAGATCGTCCGGTTGACGTCCCGGGATTTCTTCGAGGGCAGGCCCCGTCCCGGATAGAATCCGGCCAACGCGTGCGGAGTTCGCTCCGCCGAGAGGAGGTCCCATGCGGTCCGGTTTGAGAAGCGCGGGCTCCGTCGTGGCCGGGTTCGTCGTCGCGAGCGTCGTGATGATGATCGTCGAGTTCGTCAACGGGCACCTGCTCTACCCCGACCTGGGAAACGCCGCAGCCGGCCACGCCGACCGCGAGGACCTCCGCGCCCTCCTCGCGGCCGCCCCCGTGGGGGCCTTCCTCGTCGTCCTCGTGGGCTGGATCCTCGGCGGCTTCGCGGGGGGATTCGTCGCCGCGCGTCTCGCGGGACGGTCTCCCTCGGGACACGGTCTCGCCCTCGGCGTCCTCTTGACGCTCGCGGGCGTCGCGAACAACCTGATGTTCCCCCCGCCGCTCTGGTTCTGGATCGCGGGCCTCGTCGCGCTCGTTCCGGCGGCGTGCGCCGGCGCCCGCCTCGTGAGAAGACCATGAAGAAGCCGGGTTCGAAGGCGCCTTCTCACGGCCGCTCCCGAGTACGCCCGGGTCCTCGAGCGTCCGATTGGGGCGATCGGAGCGGTGCACTTCGCGACCGGGAAGATCCGGGTCGAGGGGGACTTGAAGTGAGGACCGCCCCCACGCGCCGGCGGCCGCGGGCGCTCCTCGGGCTCCCCCTTCTCGCGGCCGCGGCGGCGGGATGTTCCGGAAGCGTCGAACCGCCGCCGTCGCCGGCCGACGTGGACGCCCTTCTCGCCCCGCTCGTCGCCGCCAACGAGTTCCAGGGGGCGGTCGTGCTGACCCGCGGGGGGACGGTCGTGGCCGCGCGCGGGTTCGGATTGGCGAACCGCGAGGCCGGCCTTCCGTTCACCCCCGACACTCCGTCCGACGGCGGGTCGATCGCGAAGACCTTCACCGCCGCCTCGGTCCAGTGGCTCGCCCACGAAGGCAGGCTCGATCTCGACGCGCCGGTCAAGCGCTACCTGCCCGAATTCCCCCACCCGGAGACGACGGTGCTCCACCTCCTCTCCCATGGAAACGGCCTTCCCCCGTACTACGAGTTCTTCGATCCGTTCTTTGCGGGGGACGAGGTGCGCACGACCGAGGCGATGCTCCGGGTCGTGGCCCGGGAGGTTCCGGCGCCTTCCTTCCGTCCCGGATCCCGGTTCGAGTACTCGAATTTCGGGTACGACGTCGCCGCCCTCGTCCTCGAGCACGTTTCGGGGCGGTCTTACGAAGAGTTCCTGCGGGAGCGCTTCTTCGACCGTCTCGGCATGACCTCGAGCTTCGCCCGCCCCGCGCGGCTCTCCGACTGGCGGGGAACGCGGACGATCGGGAGCCGGTGGGACGGAGGCGCCTGGCGAGTGGTCGACGTCTTCGATGGGGAGGGCTTCCTCGGCGCCTCGAACCTGTACGTCTCCGCCGCCGACCTGAGCCGCTGGGCTCGCGCCCACGCCGACCGGACGGTCCTGCCGGCGGAGGCGCTCGCCGCGGGGGAGCGACGCCCGCCGATCGACGGCCGGCCTTCCCCGATCAACGGGCTCAGCTGGTATTGCGACGACTCCGGGAACCGTTGCTATTTCACCGGCTCCATCAACGCCTTCCACAGCTTCGTTTTCTGGGACCGCGATCGGAACGAGACGGCGGTCTTCGTGAGCAGCGCCTCGCTTCCGGCGTGGAAGACGATCACGCTCGAGCGGAACCTCGTCGACCTCCTCGCCGGACGCCTTCCGGGGGCGGAGGAGGCTCGGGCCTTCGGCCGGTTCACCCGGCAGACGCGATCGTCCACGAGCGGCACCTACGCGGCCGAGGGTCTCGGGACCTTGGTTTGGACGAGCGACGCCGGGGGCTCGAGGCTGCGGGTCGGAGCCGGGCTCGAATTCGACGCGTTCCAGGTCGATCCCGAAGTCTTCTACGCGCCCGGGCCCGACGCCTGGATCGCCTTCGGCGGCGGGACGCCCCCCTCGGAGATCCACATCCGATCGGTGTTCTTCGACACGGTCGGGCGGAGAGCGCCGTGATGGAGGCGCCCGGCAACCCGATCCGCTGGCGGCTCCACATCCCGAAGCCCCCCGGGGAGGTCTACCGCGCGATCTCCTCGGACGAAGGCCGCGCGGCGTTCTGGGCCGAGGAGTCCCTCGAGCGCGACGGGACGATCCGCTTCCGCTTCGCGAACGGGGTCGTCGAGGAATCGCGAGTGCTCGAGCGCCGCCCGCCCGAGGTCTTCGCGCTCGAGTACTTCGGCGGAGCCGCGCGTTTCACGCTCGAGCCGGACGGGGCCGGGGGGACCGACCTGACCCTGACGCACGAAACGGTCCGACCGGAGGACTGGATCGAAACCCGGGCCGGCTGGCTCAACGTACTCTTCCCCCTGAAGGCGTGGCTCGTCGGGGCGATCGACCTCCGGAACCACGATCCGGCGAGGACCTGGGATGACGGCTACGCGGACGGCTGAACGACCGGGCGCCGACGCGATCCGCGTCGAGATCGCGAAGGAGCAGGCCGAGGCGTTGGGCCGCGCCGAGCGAAAGCTCCTCGCCGCGCGGGAGGCGCTCGGACGGCTCGACGCCGGCGCAACCGGCGCGAAGCCCGGGGAACGGGAGCGGGCCCTCCGGCGGTACGCGGAGGCCCTGACTTCCTTCGTCGTGCATCGCGAGGCCTGCGGCCTGCGGGACGCCGCCTTCGTCTTCGCCTTCTACGGGGTCCCCGGCGAGGTCATCGCGAGGATGGGGATTCGAACCCGTGCGGAGACGCCGTGAAACCGGGCGGGACGATCCGCGCCGCGACCGGCACGGACGCCGCCGAGATCGCCCGCCTGAGCGGCGAGCTCGGCGACCCCGCGATGGCGGAGGAGGTCAGGGTGCGACTCGCCCGTCACCTCCCATCGCCGACGCGCCTCGTCGTCGGGGAGGAGACACGGCGCGACGGGGTCGGGCGGGCGCTCGTGTCGGAGGTCGAAACGATGGACCGCCGCCCAGGGCCTCGCGGTCGTGACCGTCCGGTCGAACGTCGTGCGCGCCGAGTCCCACCCCTTCTCGGAGGGACCCCCTGATGGACGCCGCTGACTTTCGCGTCGCCGAGGTGCTGCGGAACGGCCTCGCCGTCACGATCCGTGCGATCCGGCCCGGAGACAAGATCGGAGTCGCCGATGCGTTCTCCAGCCTGGACGCGGAGTCGATTCAGACGCGTTTCTTCGGTCCCAAGGGGGCGCTCTCCGAGGCGGACCTGAAGGCGGCGACCGAGGTCGACTTCGAGGACGTCGTCGCCTTGGTCGTCACGACCGACGTCGGGGGCCGCGAAACCATCATCGGAGGCGGCCGGTATCTCGCGTTCGACGCCCCCGGAGGACGCAGCGCGGAGATCGCGTTTCTCGTGGAGGAGGACTTCGCGGGACTGGGGATCGCGGGGCGTCTCTTGAGGCACCTGGCGGCGATCGCCAGGGCGAAGGGAGTCGCCCGCTTCGTGGCCGAGGTGCTCCGGCAGAACGCGCCGATGTTGCGCGTCTTCGACCGCAGCGGTCTTCCCATCACCCTGACTCGCGAGGACGACACGGTCCACGTGACCCTCTCCCTGACCGGACCCGCGGCGGCTCCCCGGTGAACCGGGCTGATTCGATCCGCGCCCTCCGCCGGGAAGGGCGCCACGAGGACGCGCGAGCGCTCGCGGTCCGACTCGCCGCGGAGGTCCCCCGCGATGCGGAGCTGCAATACGAGGCGGCATGCGTTCACGACGCGCTCGGCCGGGAGGCGGAGGCAGTCCCCTTCTACCGGTCCGCGATCGAGGGAGGTCTCCCGCCCGACCTTCTCCGAGGGGCGTTCCTCGGCCTCGGCAGCACGTACCGGGCCCTCGGCCGTTACGAAGACGCGGAGCGCACCCTTCGAGAGGGACTCGCCCGCTTTCCCGACGCGCCCGAGATCCGGACCTTCCTCGCGATGACCCTCCACAACCTCGGACGGTCGAAGGAAGCGGTCGAGGGCCTTCTCCGCGTCCTCGCCGAGACATCGAGCGACCCGTACCTCGCGCGGTACCGAAACGCGATCGCCTTTTACGCAGGGGACGTCGAGAGGTCGTGGGAGTGAAGGCGGAGAGGGCGCTCCAGAGGGATGACCCGGCACGCGTCGCACCGAGGCGCGAGGAGTTCACATGATCGTCTACCGCCTGCTGTTCTGGCTGCCCGCGGTCGTCGCCGTGTACGGCCTGCGCGTCTCCTGGGAATTCGGCCTCCTCTCCCGCCCGCTCGTCTCTTTCGGGCTCGTCCTTCTCGCGATCACGCTTCAAGGAGTCGGCGGACAGTTCTCCCGGGCGTTGTGGGCGATCGGCCTCGTCGGGAACGTCGCGTTGGCGATTTACTTCCATCTGAATGTCCGCAGGGGGGCCTGACCGGCCCGCGTGCGCCTCCGGGGCGGATCCGGCGTACACTTCCCGGGGCATCGGAGGTGACCATGACCCGGAAGAACGTGGGGGTTCTTCTGGCGCCCGCGGTCTTTCTCCTTTACGCGTACGCGCCGGGCGCCGCGAACCCGAAGGCCGCTGCACCCATCGTCATCGACTACCCCGCGGAAGGGACGATCTTCCCTCCCGACCTCGCGGCGCCCACGCTCCTCTGGCACGACCCCTCGGATGCCGCCGCGTGGCGTGTCGAGGTGGCCTTCGCGGACGGAGGCGTCCTGACCGCCGAGGCCGCGGGAGGTCCTCCTCCGCGCGGAGAGATCGACCCAAGGGCCGTCTCCCCGACGAACGCGCTCTACGTTCCGACGCCGTACCAGGCCTCCGCTCGGGCGTGGAAGCCGGAGCGGACCCTCTGGGAAGAGATCAAGCGGAGGTCGCGGGAGTCCCCCGCGGTCGTCACGATCCAGGGGGTCGGCGCGGACGGGCGGGAGGTGCTCTCGCGGGGACGCGTGACGATCACGACCTCCCGCGATCCGGTCGGCGCGCCGATCTTCTACCGCGACGTCCCGCTGATGCCGAGCCAGGGAAAGGACGGCGTGATCAAGCCGCTCGATCAGGAGTCGCTCCCGCTGATCGCCTGGCGGCTCAAGGACGTTTCGCGCGAGGACAACAAGCTCCTTCTGACCGGGATGCCGACCTGCGCGAACTGCCACTCCTTCCCGCGCGACGGGAGCACGCTCGCGATGGACCTCGACGGACCCGACGGCGACAAGGGGGCCTACGCGATCGCGCGGATCGGGGCGGAGCGGACCGTGATCGGGTCGGAGCAGGTCATGACCTGGAACGCCTTCCCCGGCCGGGGACCGGCCCACTTCACGCTCGGCTTCCTCGCGAGGATCAGTCCCGACGGAAAGAAGGTCCTCGCGACGGTTCAGGAGGCGCTCTACGTCCGGAACTACACCGACTGGAGAATTCTGCAGACCTTCTACCCGACGCGGGGGATCCTCGCCTGGTACGACCGCGAGACGAAGGAGATCCGGGCCCTTCCGGGCGCCGACGATCCGACGTGGGTCCACTGCGATCCCGACTGGTCGCCCGACGGCAAGACGATCGTCTTCGCGCGGGCGCCGGCGCGCGACCCGTACGACCGGACGAAGCCGGTCGCGACCTTCGCCGGCGACCCGAACGAGACGGAGATCCGGTACGACCTCTACCGGATGCCGTTCGCGGACGGGAAGGGGGGAACCCCCGTGCCGATCGAAGGAGCGTCGGCCAACGGGTACAGCAACTCGTTCCCGAAGATCACCCCCGACGGGAAGTGGGTCGTGTTCGTCAAGGCGAGAAACGGTCAACTCCTGCGGCCGGACGGGAAGCTCTGGATCGTCCCGATCGAGGGGGGGAAGGCCCGCGAGATGCGTTGCAACGGAGCGCCGATGAACTCCTGGCACGCCTTCTCTCCGAACGGCCGGTGGATGGTCTTCTCCTCGAAGCGGAACACCCCCTACACCCAGATGTTCCTGACCCATCTCGACGAGGACGGGAACGACAGTCCGGCGGTGCTCGTCGAGGGGACGACGCTCGCGAACCGCGCGGTGAACCTTCCCGAGTTCGTGAACCGGCCCTACGACGCGTTCGGCCCGATCGAGGTGCCCGCGACCGAGTACGTCGAGCACTTCCACCGCGGGAACGAGCTCTCGCGGGCCGGGCGCTACGAGGACGCCCTCGCCGCGTTCGAGACCGCTTTCGGCGAGGGACCGGAGGAGTGGCGGATCAACGAATGGCGCATCCACGACAGCATGAGCAAGACCCTACTCAAGATGGGGCGAAAAGAAGAGGCGATGGACCACATCCGGGCCTCCCTCGCGATCTGGCCCAAGAACGCCGAGATGCAGGCGAACCTGGGGTACCTCCTCTTCGAGCGGGGGAATCTCGCCGAGGCGCGCGTTCATCTCGATCTCGCCCTGCGCCTCGCCCCCGACGACCCGCAGGCGTGGACGAATCGCGGATCGCTCCGGCTCTCGCTCGGGGACCGCGAGGGAGCCGAGGCCGACTACGGCGAGGCGATCGCCCGCAGCCCCGGCTACGCTCCCGCGTATCGGGGCCGCGGGATGGTGCGCCTCGCGCGAGGGGACGCGAAAGGCGCCGAGGCCGACCTCGACCAGGCGGTACGGCTCCTCCCCGACGACCCGGCGAGTTGGTACTTCCGCGCGCGAGCGCGCGCCGCGCTCGGCGACCGTGAAGGCGCCCGCGCCGACCTCGATCGCGCCGACGCGCTACTCCCGCAGGGATCGCCGCAGCGCGGGGACCTCGACGCCCTCCGGCGCGAGATGGACTAAAGGGGACGGGCACCTTTTCCGGGACCGCGCGGGCCGCCGCCCCCGCCCTGGCGGAAACGGTGCCTGTCCCCTTCTTCGCGCCAGAGCGGCTCGCCGTGGAGACATCGGAGGCGGAGCACCCGGCCGGTCGTCTCGTTCCGGATCCGCTGGGCCTCGTGAGGATCGCCGTCCGCGAAAAAGCGCGCGCGAACTCGATCGCCGACCGCGACTTGGAACCCTTCGGACCGCATCACCTCGTCCGACGCGAGCCCGACCCGGTAGATCTCTCCCTCGTCGGTCCGCATCGCGACGACCGTCCACGCAGCCGAGCCGGCGCGCGGCTCGACGGTCACGGCGAAGACGACTCCGCGGACGTCCTTGAGCGCGCGGGCCGATTCCGGCGCGGCCGGGAGGGCCGCGAGCATCGCGAGGACGAGAGGAAGCCTACGAGACATCGTCAGAATCCGAAGCCGACCGCGACGCCGAAATCGGGCGACGCGTCCGAAAGTCCCCCGCGGACCTCGACCTCCCACGCCGATCGCGTTCCTGCCCCGCCCCGAAGGAGCAGGACCGCGCTTGCCCGCGACGGAAGCCCCGCGTACACGGCGCTCCCCGCATCGGCCCCCGCCGCGAACTCGACGCGCCCGACCGGAAATCGAACGAGGATCCCTCCCGCGGGGCCGTCCTCGAGATCGTACCCCGCAGGGTCGCCGAGCGCGCACCATTCCGCCCACGCCTCGACGTCGGCAAGCCAACCCTGACGAAGCCAGGTCACGCCGAGCCAGCCGTCGGCCTTTCCCGTTCCGAGTCCTTCGCTCTCGTCCGCGGTCGGCACCTTCACGCCCCCGTGGAGCGACCAGATCCCCGAGGGGCGGTCCCGCCCGAGGCGGAGGAGCGCGGTCAAGCGCGCATCCCCGAGGCCGCTCGCGCTCCACTCCTCCGCGGGCGCGGTGGTCGCGCTCCGGGCCGCCCCGCCCCTGAGGTTCCCATCCGATCCGCCGTTCCCCGCGCCGCGTCCGCCCGGGGCGGTCGCCCAGCCCCCGCCCAAGGGGAGAAGAACGCCGGTTCCTTCGAGGCGCACCCACGGGACCGCGATCTTCAGGGAGACCCGCTCCCACGCGGCGCGCCATCGCAACTCGACTCCGGCGGCGTCCGAGCGCTCCCCCGCGACCGACGCGACCTGCGCGAAGGCCGAAGTCTCGAAACGCGATGCCACACCGGCATGCGCGAGGGGGGTCGCGAGGAGCGCGACCCCAACCGCCGTCCGAACCGCGATCATCCCGGCTCGTCTCCCGTCGCCGACGGGAGAGGGCGTGGCGGTAGGGGGCCGCCCCGCCCTCCCCCAGGACCAGGAGGGGTCAGCCG
>CAZVOE010000102.1:9144-11321 GCA_964628935.1 uncultured Acidobacteriota bacterium | reverse complement strand
GGCCTGCGGGGCGGCGGTTCGCTGGTTCCAGAACGTCCCCGTCGTGTCGTGGATCGCGCTCGGCGGTCGTTGCGCCTCGTGCCGGGGGGCGATCTCGTGGCGGTACCCGGCCGTCGAGGCGCTCACCGGCGCAGCGTTCGGGGCGCTCTTCGCGACGTTCGGCCCGTCGTGGGAGTCCGCGGTCGCCCTCCCGTTCGCCGCGGCGATGATCGTGCTGTTCTTCACCGACCTCGACCACCAGATCCTCCCGGACGTCATCACCCTCCCCGGCTTCGTCCTGGGCGTCGCGGCAGCGTGGTTCAACCCGTTCCTGGGCGAGCCGGGATGGGGCCGCGTTTGGGGATCGGTCGCGGGCGCGGCGCTCGGTTCGGGGATCCTCTGGACGATCGGGGCGATCTGGCAGCGCCTTCGCGGGGTGGAGGCGATGGGGATGGGGGACGTGAAGCTCCTCGCGTTCGTGGGCGCCTTCTCGGGGCCCAAGGGCGTCCTCTTCACCCTCTTCAGCGCTTCGGTCTTGGGCGCGGCATTCGGGATCCTGATGATCCCGCTCCGGGGGCGGACCCTCAAGGACACGATCCCCTTCGGGTGCTTCCTCGCTCCCGCCGCCGTCGCGGCCCTCCTTTGGGGGGGGCGCGTCGTCGCGGCGTACCTGGACCTCGTGCGACCGGTGCCATGACGTGAAAACCCTCCCTCGCCTCGGTCGGTTCGAGACGCAGGTCCGGGTGGCGCTGGTGCTGCTCGCCGTTCTCCTCGCGGCCGCGAACCTGGCGAACCTGCGGCTCTTGCTCCGCGCACGGGATGCGCTCGCGTCGGCGGAGCGCGAGAGCGCCGCGGCTCGCGGGCGCGAGGCCCTCGTCCTCCTCGGTCCCGCCTCGCTCGGCCGAGCGGATCTCCCGCCGGAGGGGGCAGCCCTACGCCGAGCGGCGGCGCGTCTCGACCTCGCGGCCCTGTCGGTCCTCGCCCCCGACGGCGTGGTCCGCGCCGACAGCGGCTCCGGGCGCCCGGGCGCGTCGCGGTCCCGGCAGCTGCCGCAGGATGTGCGGGACGCCCTGGCCGCCGGACGAACGGTGACGCGCGAGGGCGGCGAGACGTTTCCACCGTTCGAGGACAGCGCGATCGTGGCGCTCGTGCCCCTCCTCGACGCCGGTGGGCGGCTCGTCGCGATCGTCGAGGCGGTGCACGCCGCGCCGGCCCTCGCGGCTCTCGACGAATCGGTCCGCGTCCTCGTCGGGGTTCAGGTGGGCGGGGTGGGGCTCGTCGCGCTCCTGGTTCTCGCGTTCGCCCGCTGGGTCAGCCTTCCCTACCGCCGCCTCGCCGAAGCGGCGGGGGAAGTCGGCCTCGCCCCCACCGAAGGCGGGGGTACGCCCGACCCCTCCGACCTCGCGGAAGCCTTCCGCGCGGTGACCGCGAAGCTCCGGGAGCAGGAGCGCGCGATCGGGAGCGTCGAGCGGGAAGGGGGTTCCCTCGGCGACCTCGTCCGCTTCGCGAAGGGACCCGGCCGCGGGATGGGGACGGGAGTGCTCGTCGTCGACGGCAAGGGAAGGGTCGTCGCATCGAACCCGGCGGCGGAGCGGCTCCTCTCCTCGGCCTCCGTCGCGGCGTCGGGGACCCCGCTCCAAACGGTGGCGGCGTCGGTTCAGGGGCTCGAGCCCCTGGTGCTCCGCTGCCTCGAAACGGGACGAGGCGCGTCACGGGAGGTGCTCGACGTTCGGCGCGGCGCCGAGGCGGTCGGCCACCTCGGCATCGCCGTCTCCCCCGCTTCCGGGTTCGCGGGAGAGGTGGCGGGAGCGCTCGTCCTGATGACCGACCTCACCGAGATCCGACGCGTGCAGCAGCAAGTGCGGCTTCGCGACAACCTCTCCGCCGTCGGACAGGTCGCCGCGGGGATCGCCCATGAGGTGAGGAACGCCCTCGGGACGATCCTCGGCTACGCGCGTCTTCTCGAAAAGCGCCCGGAAGCTCCGGTTCGCGGTCCCGCGAGGGAGATCCTCAAGGAGGTGGAGGCGGTCCGCGCGGCGCTCGACGATTTCCTGGCCTACGCGAGGCCGCCCGAACCGCGTCCCGAACCCGTTCCCCTCGGCGAAGTCGTGCGCGCCTGTGCAGCCGCGGCACCGGCGAATCTCCGCGTCGAGGTCGAAGGGGAGTTCGCGACGGTCGTGGCCGACGAGACGCTCCTG
>CAZVOE010000102.1:0-9134 GCA_964628935.1 uncultured Acidobacteriota bacterium | reverse complement strand
CTCCTGCGCCGGGCGTTCGGGAACCTGATCCAGAACGCCTCCGACGCCGCAGCGTCGGTCGGCCGGTCCCTCGTGGTGCGGATCGCCGGAAGCAGGGTGGGGGAGACGTCGCTCCTGGTCGACGTCGAGGACGACGGACCGGGCATTCCGGAGGAGGTGGGGGAGTCGGCCTTCCTCCCGTTCGTCACCGGGAGGCCGTCGGGAACCGGGCTCGGCCTCGCTCTCGTCCAGCGAACGATGCTCGACCTCGGGGGCTCGGTCGAGGCGAGGCGCAGCCGGAGCGGCGGTGCTCTCTTCCGTCTCCGCTTCCCCCTGGCTCCCGCCGAGCGTCACGTTTCGTAACACCTTGGGCGACGGGCCGGAGTCCGCCGCGCGAATCCCCTCTATGACGAACGTGTAAGCCTCTTCGAGACAACGATTTGCGCGAGTGTGACCCCCTCCGTTCCGGTGGCACGAGCCCTGCTGGATCGGTCTTCGGCACGAAGGAGGTCGTCATGCAGCGCGCACGCGTTCACGGCCCGAGCCGACGGGAAGCCGGGGTCACCCTCCCGGAGCTCCTCGTCGTTCTCGCGATCGGTGGGCTCGTCCTCTCGGTGGGCGTGGCTCTCGTCTCCGACCAGGTTCGCTCGGCGAACATCCGCGGTGCGGCCGACCAATTCGCCGTCGATCTCCGGGCCGCGCGGATGATCGCCGTGAGCCGCCAGGCGAACGTCGACCTGGTCGTCGAGCCGGATCCGCAGAATCGCTATTCGTACACGCGGGCCGACGGCGTCCCCGTCGAGGTCGCGCTCCCGCCGGAGGTGAAGATCGTCTCGTCGTCGCCGACGACGATCCAGTTCCGATCGAACGGCTCGGTGACCGCCGCGGCCACGACGGTGATCGAGATCTCGCTGTCGGGAAACACGAAGGAACGATGGACGGTGACGACGAGCTCGGTCGGGGTTCCTTCCGTCGTCAAGACCCGCGTGTCGGGATGAGGAGCGATGCCATGAGAAACGACCGCTCGTCCGAACGCGGATTCAGCCTCGTCGAGGTGGTGATCGCCCTCGGCCTCATGGCGGGAGTCCTGATCTCGGTCGCCGGACTCTTCGTCCTGGGAGGGCGCTCGGTCAACTCGGGACGGAACAGCACCGAGGCTCTGGCGGTCGGCCGCCAGATTCTCGAGGAGATGAACGGGTGGGGGTTCCGTCAGACCTACGGGCTCTACGGGTTCGACGGGTCCGCAAGCGCCTACTCGGTCGACACGCGGACGAATTCGTACGCCGCGAAGTGGCAGCCGACGCTCACGGAGCGACTCGGGGACGGGGCGTTCGCCACGGTGCAGCTCAACTCGCTGATCGCGAGCGGTAGCCCCCCGGCGATGAACGCCTCGAACTGCAAGGCGATCCGCGTGGTGGTCACCGTGTTCTGGAATGAAGGAGCCCGCGGCCGGAACGTCGCCGTCGGCACCGTCCGGATGTGAGGGAGGAGCCCATGCGCAGACCTTCGTGGCTCGGCTCGGAGCGCGGCCTGACCTTGGTCGAGATGCTCGTCGCGGTCGCGATCCTCGCGATCGCGATCCTGATCGCCCTCCTTCTCTACGACGCCGGACGGAAGTCGTTCAAGAAGGGGGAGAACGTCACCGAGCAGCAGCAGGCCGTCCGTATCGCCTTCGACCGGCTGAACGCCGACCTCCGGATGGCGGGCTACAACACGAATCCCGACGGCGCCGGCAACCGGCCCGACGAACAGATCGAGGCCGCGTTCGATACGGCGATCGTGATCCGCGCCGACTTCGACGCGGAAGATCCCACCTTGAACGCGACTCCCGAAACCGCTCTCGCGACCGGCGGCGCGTTCACGAGCGTTTCGACCGGCAACGACGAGATCGTCGTCTACGCGCTCGGGAAACCGAACTGGAACGGGGGGCAGACCCTCACCTTCTCGGCGGACGTCCAGCAGGTCCCGAGGGACGGCGCGGTGGAAACGGTCAGCATCCCGAACGTCGCCCTGGTCCAGGACGACCCGCCGTACACCCTCTACCGCATCACGCTCAACAATGACGTGGGCACCTGGGGCAGCTCGGGGTTCATCGTCCGAACGCCGCTCGTCGAGAACGTCCGGAGCCTGACCTTCCAGTACTTCGGCCAGACCGGCGGGCAGATCAACTCCACCTTCGACTTGACCTCGACCGCCGACGACATCGGGGGGGCCGAAACCCTCACCGCTCTCCAGACCCGGGGCGGCATCCGGCGAGTGAACGTCGCGCTCGAGGGGCTCACGCGGGACCCCGACCTGCAATGGGTCGACGCGACCGATACGGACCCGGACACCCGGCGATTTCGAAAGTTCGAGCTCTCGGGGGACGTCACCCCGAGGAACCTCGGCCTCAAGGGAATCCGGGACCTCGCCGCGGACGTGACCCCTCCGAGCCAGCCCGGCGCGCCGACGCTCCACCCTGGCCACTGCGGCGGACTGATCGCCACCTGGCCCGCGAATCCGTCTTCCGACGGCGTCGTCTCGTACCGGGTCAACTACGGGACGAGCCCGGGCGCGTACAGCGGAACGCGATCGAGCACCGGGACGACGGTGTACCTGTCCGGACTCACCACCGGGAGCACCTACTACGTTTCCGTCCAGGCGACCGATGCCGCGGGCAACATCAGCCCCTCGTCGTCGGAAGCGAACGCGACCGTCGCCGACACGACGACCCCCGAGGCGCCGGGGGTCCCCACCGCGACGAGCGATCTCAACGGGATCGTGTCGCTGTCGTGGACTCCGACGACGGAGAACACGAGCGACGTCGCCGGGGATCCGAACACTCCTCTCTGCCGCGACCTGGCGGGGTACCGGGTGTACCGCAGCCACAACAGCAGCGTGGCGGTCCCGGGGGACCAGTACGCCGACGAGAGCATCGTGACCTCGTCGACGTTCACCGACTCCCGCGTCGTCAATTGCCGCTCGTACCACTACCGGGTCGCCGCGGTCGACACGTGCGGGAACTTGAGCGACCCCGCGCCGTCGACCGGATCGGTCGCGGGCGGCGCCAGCTCGGACGTCGCGCCCAAGGCGCCTCAGGCGGCCCAGGCGTTCATCGCGGGGACGAATCGGGTGCGGGTCCGGTGGGACGCCGTGACCGAGGACGTGGACGGGGCGAGGATCTACATCGCGAACTACGAAGTGTGGCGTTCGCCGGCCGTGCCGGATCTGGACACTCCCCCGGATCTCGACACGTTGACTTGGACGCACGTCGGAACGTCGTCCCTCGGGAACACCGAGTACGTCGATACGGGCGCCCCGCTGATCGTGCCGGGGTACGCTTTCTATTATCGTATTCGGGCCAAGGACGACTGCCCGAACTTCTCCGAACCTTCGAACCCGGCGAAGCCGGATTGCGCCTTCTCGGGTTCGCTCCGCATCACGAAGCCGCTCGCGAGCTCGGTCGCAGGCGTCACGCCGGTCGAGGTGCGTGTCGAGAGCGGGACCGATACCTACCTCAAGGCGGTCTTCGAGGTCACGCGGCTTTCCGACGGTGCCGTCGAAACGCTCGAGGACGACACGGTCGACACCTCGAGCGGGTTCCCGACCTTCTCCGTCAACTGGTTCGCGAGCGTGGCGGGGGAGTACACGATCGCGGCGACCGTCTTCAACGACTCCGGGTGTGGCCAGACCGTCCTGAAGGACGTCGTCGCCGGTCCCGACGTCGGCTGCTGCCTGACCCCGAACCCCGGACAGATTCCTCCTCTCGTGATGCTCGAGTGCTCCCCGGCGACCGGGGGGGCGGCCAGCCGCTGCACGAATCTGGGCTTCCAGGTCGTCAACTACAACTGCCTGACGGCGGTCGAGTTCGACTCGATCGAGATCACGTGGACGAACAACCTGAGCAACAACGCAAGGCTGAACCGAGTCCAGCTCGCCGGTTCGGATATCTGGGTCCCGGGAGGAGTGGCCTCCCCGGCGATCCGAACGTTCTCCGAGCCGCGGCCGAACATCCCGTGGAGCCCGAGTAAGACTCCCGTCACGATGCGATACCTCTTCGACAAGGCGATGTCCCGGAACAACGGGCCCAAGAACGGCCCGGTGACGACGACGATCCAGTTCCACTTGCTCGACAGTCAAGGGCAGCGGACCGCGATCTACGGGTCCTGCGGGCCGACGACGGGCGGTTTCACCTTCGAGATTCCCGATCCGCAGTGAGGAGGCGGCGATGCGGCATCGAATGAAGGGAGAACGTGCAGGCGAGCGAGGGTCGGCCCTCGTGATCGCCGTCCTCGTGATCGTGATCCTGACCCTCCTCGGCGTCTCGTTCGTCCTCATGGCCGAGACCGAGAACCGGATCGCGCAGAACGAGAAACTCTCGGCGCAGGCGCTCTATTTCGCCGAGGCGGGGGCGAGGCAGGTCAAGCGGTGGTTCGACCGTCCCTACTCGTCCATGAACCTCGCGAACGCCCCGCTTTCCGTGGTCGACCGGACGCTGCGCGAGATCGACACCGACGGCCCCGGGCCGAACACCCCCTTCCCTCAGGATGGGTCGACGTCGGCGCCGCGCTACAAGCAGGGGGTGGACCTCAACGGGGACGGGAACGACGACCTCTTCGAGAAACCGTACCGCGGGGACCTGACCCACGCGCTCCTCGGCACCCCCGACGGTCCCGACATGCGCATCGACGAGAACTACTCGAGCGCCGCGAAGACCTTCCTCGCGACCCTCTCCGAAAGGCTCCTCGCCAACTTCCCGGCCTCCTCCGCCGGGATTCGTGCCCGGATCACGCGCATCGACATCTACGCCCCACCCTATCTCGACATCGGCGGGGCGTGGACCCGGTACGGGATGGGAACGGTGGCGGTCACGGCGGTCATCGTGCGGAACCAGGGCGGGACCGAGCAGGTCCTCGCGAGCCGGACCATCCGGGCCGTACTCAACGAAACGCCGTATCCCGGCCCGTCGGGTCCCCTCCACTCCTGCGCTCTCCTGCAGACGAACGGCGACCTCGAGGCGTTCTGGGGCCCCGTGCAGGCCGTCGGAATCCTGGACCCGGTGAACAACCACTCGAAACTTCCGGCGAGTCTCGCGCGCGACCTGCCGCTCACCCCGAAGCAGGACCGCCTCCTCTACTGGAACGACGACGCGAGCTTCGCCGCGTACAAGACCAAGATCGAGACGCAGTCGGGAGGTCTCGAGATCGAAGACCCGTGGTTCCGGCTCATGAGCGCCCAGACGATCGTCGGGGCGCCCGTCTGCGGTCCGGCGACCGGCGCCAGCGATCCGCAGCGCTGCCCCTTCGACTGGGACGGCGTGAGCGACCTCTCCGACGCGCAGATCCCGTACCACCAGGGCGGCACCGAGGGGTCGCACTCGAACGTCTTCCAGAACACCCCGATCGTAACCTGCCCCGATTTCGATTACGAGACCTGGAAGGCGGTCGCGACCTCCGGGGGCTCCGACGTTCATTACTACGCGTGGGACAACGGCGACGCCTTTCGAGAGAACGGCTTCGGTCCCGCGCGGTCGTTCCGCGACATCATCGACAACCAGGAAGGGCTGTTCTTCTTCGACACGAAAGACGGCGCTCCCCCGACCGACGCGGACAACGACGGCGAGTTCGAGAACCTGACGCCACCGATTTCGATCCAGGGGGGCACATGGGGGTTTCGGGGCTTCATCTACCTCAACGCCGAGCAATTCCAGAGCCGCGGCGCTTCGGGACGGGCCGCGACGATCACGCTTCCCGGGGAACCGTTCCAGGACAAGGACGGGAACGGGGTGCGCGACAGCGGGGAGAACTGGATCAACTTGAACTACAACGGCATCGGCGCGTTCGGCGACGCCATCTCCGGGAGCGCGACCGACGACTTCGGCGGGAGCGTCTCCTACAACGCGATCGGCCCGACGTTCACCGACACGGCGAACCTTTGGGGCATCCTCTACAGCAACGGGCGCGTCTCGCCCACCGGGAATGCGCGCTACTTCGGGAGCGTCATCGCCCGTTCGGGGGTCGGCGACACGAGTCCGGCGGCGGGCACCCCCGAGTTCTACTGGGACGAGTCGATCTTGAGGAACTGGCCTCCGGCGTCGTGGGACCTCCCCCGGGTCGTGATCACGCGATGGGAGACCGATTTCTGAGGTAAGGTGGAGGCCGAAGGAGGTCCGACGTGACCCCGATGGCGAGCCTGCGAAACGCGTTCCCGCTTGTCGCGGCTCTCGCCGCGTTCGCCTGCGGCGGCGGGACCGAACGCCCCGAGCCGCCGTCCCCGCCGCCGATTCAGACGCAACCGTCGGAGGCGGCGACGCGCCCCCGTCCCGCGCCGCACCCGGTGGCGCAGCCGGAGAGCGACGCGCGATCGGTTCCCCCTTCGGAGGCGTCCCGATCGGTCGAGGCCGCCCCATCGTCGCGGCCGGAGCCGGCGACCGCGAAGCCGGCGACCGTCGCCCCCGAAGCGGCCCCTCCCGATCCTCTCCGGTGGATGGAAGACCGGAAGGCGCGCGAGGAGGCGGCCCGCGTGCGGCTCGCGGCCGCCGAGAAGGCGGTGGAGGACGCGAAGGCGCGGGTCGTCGAGCTCGAGAACCGTCTCCTCGCGGTGAAGAACCCGTTCCTTCCGCGGCCGGCGTTGCCGCCCGAAGAGGCGGCCGCGTGGGAAGGGCTCGACGGGGTCGAACGGGCGAAGCGGGTCGAGGGACAGCTCGCCGAGGCCCGAGCCGAACTCGAGCGGGCGCAGCAGGCGCTCGCCGCGATTCGCGCCCGCGGACCCGTTTCTTGACACCTTCTCGCCGGCCCCCCTAGACTTCGGGCCGATGCCCCCCGTGCTCCTCGTCGAGGACCGCGACTCCCTTCGATCGATGCTTCGTTCGGCCCTCGAAGCGGAGGGGTTCGAGATCGCGGAAGCGCCGGACGGGGCCAAGGCGATCGCGGCGCTCGCCGCGGGGCGGTTCGCCGCGGTCGTCACCGATCTCCGCCTTCCGGGGAAAGACGGCCACGCGGTTCTGGCCGCGGCGCGCGAAGCCGACCCGGATCTGCCCGTGATCGTGATGACCGCGTACGGGACCGTGGAGGACGCGGTGGGAGCGATGAAACGGGGGGCGTTCGACTTCATTCCGAAGCCGGTCGATCCCGACCATCTCGTGCTTCTGTTGCGGCGGGCGATGGAGCGAAGGGCGCTCCTCGAGGAGAACCTGCTCCTCCGCGAGGAGTTCGCCGAGCGGTTCGGGTTCCCGCGGATCGTCGGGGAATCGCAAGCGATGATCGATCTCGGTCGGCAGGTTCAGAAGGTCGCCCCGACCGACGCGACGGTCCTCCTTCAGGGGGAGTCGGGAACGGGGAAAGAGCTGATCGCCCGCGCCCTTCACCACCTCGGTCCGCGGCGTGCCGCCCCGTTCGTCGCGATCAACTGCGCCGCGATCCCGGAGACCCTCCTCGAGAGCGAGCTGTTCGGCCACGAGAAAGGCGCCTTCACCGGTGCTTTCGCGAGCAAGAAGGGACGGATCGAACTCGCCGACGGCGGGACCCTGTTCCTCGACGAGATCGCGGAGCTCGGGCCGGCGGTGCAGGCGAAGCTGCTCCGCTTCCTGCAGGAACGGACGTTCGAGCGGGTCGGCGGCAACCGAACGCTCTCCGTCCACGCCCGGGTCGTCGCGGCCACGAACCGGGACCTCGGCCGCGAGGTCGCAGAGCGGAGGTTCCGGGAGGATCTCTACTTTCGTCTCGCGGTCGTCGTTCTCGAGGTTCCCCCGTTGCGCGAGCGCCCCGGGGACCTCCCCCCACTTCCTCGAGCGGTACCGCAGGGACCTCGGCCGAGAGCGGCTCAGGCTCGGCGACCGGGCGCTCCGGGCGATCCGGGCGCACCCTTGGCCGGGGAACGTGAGAGAGCTGCAGAACGCCGTCGAGCGCGCCGCGATCCTCGCCGAGGGGGACGAGATCGAGCCCGTTCACCTCGGGCTCGGAGGGGAGGGCGAGCACCGGGGCGATCTCGAGGCGTTCTGCCGTGTCGTGGATCTGGACGGGACGCTCGACGAAGTGGGTGCCCGAGCGCAGGATGCCGCGCAGGCGATCCTCCTCCGGCGCACGCTCGAGCGGGTCGGGGGAAACAAGGCGCGCGCGGCCGAGCTGTTGCGGGTGAACTACAAGCGACTGCTCGCGAGGATTCGCGAACTGGGCCTCGAACCCGGACGCGAGGAGGGCGCGGCGGCGGAAGGGAAGGGGAGGACCGAATCGTGAACGGGAGATCGCTCGCTGGACGGGATTTCATCTCGATGCTCGACTTCACCGGCGAGGACCTGCGCCGGATGCTCGCGCTGGCGGCGGAGGTCAAAGCGAACCCGGAGCACTGGGCCGACGCCCTGCGCGGCAAGACGCTCTTCATGTACTTCGAGAAACCGTCGCTCCGGACCCGGGTCACCTTCGAGGCGGGGATGACCCAACTCGGGGGCCACGCGATTTGCTACGGCATCTCCGAGGGGAGAATCGGGGTCCGGGAAAGCGTGGACGACGTCGCGCGCAACCTCGAACGGTGGGTCGATGCCGCCATGCTCCGCACCTTCCGCCACGAGCTGGTCACCGACCTCGCACGGCGCGCCGAGATTCCGGTGATCAACGGTCTCACCGACCGCCTCCATCCGTGTCAGGCGCTCGCCGACTACCTCACCCTCCAGGAAGTGACGGGGGACCTCGTCGGGCGGCGCCTCGTCTACGTGGGGGACGGAAACAACGTCGCCCACTCGCTCCTCGAAGGAGGAGCCCGGTTGGGGGTCCATGTGACCGTCATCACACCACCCGGGTTCGAACCCGAAGCGGGGATCGTCGAGGCCTGTCGCACGGCTGCGAAGGAGACCGGCGCGATCATCGAGGTGACGGGGGACATCGAGCGCGTCGCGGGGGCCGACGCCGTTTACACCGACGTCTGGGCGTCGATGGGGCAGGAGTCCGAGGCGGAAGCGAGGAGGGCGGTCTTCCTCCCGTACCGGGTCGACGCGGCGCTGATGCGGAAGGCGGGTCCCGACGCGGTCTTCCTCCACTGCCTACCGGCGCACCGGGGAGAGGAGGTCACCGACGAGGTCGCCGACGCGCCGACGTCGGTCATTTTCCAGCAAGCGGAGAACCGTCTCCACGCCCAGAAGGCGATCTTGCTCCTCGTGAACGGCGCGGCGTGAGGAAAACGGG
>CAZVOE010000101.1:8731-11338 GCA_964628935.1 uncultured Acidobacteriota bacterium | reverse complement strand
CAGCGTGAACCCGAGCGCTGCGGCGAGGTCGGTCGTCACGAGCCGCGCGTGGGCCAGCATCGTCGGCGAAAGCGAGAAGAGGAAGAGCGAGACGAGCGCGCCGAGGTCCCCCCAGATGCGGCGTGACCAGGCCCACACGACGACGCCGAGGGCGACGCCGAGGAGCAACATCATCGAGCGCGCGGGGAGGAGCACCCGTCGCGGGTCGCGTCGCGCGGGTTCGGCGAGAGGGCCGTTGAGCGCCTCGAAGCCGAAAACCCACTGGTCGCCCGAGGTCCACGCAGGCCCCGCGTAGTCGAGGTTCGCCCGCCCCATCGCCCACGGCGCGAGCGCCGCCCAGGCCTTCGCGAGCGGCGGATGCTCGGGGTTCATCCGGAAATCGTGCCGCTCGAGGTAGGAGATGCCCGCCGCGACGTGCGGCGTTTCGTCCGACGTCGCCGAATCGCCTCGAAGGGAGAGCCACCCCGCGAGGACGAAGAGGGCGAGCAGGACCGGGACGCCGACGGCCGGCCGCGCGATCCGATCGGGCCGCAACGTCCCCTCACTCCCCCCACGGCGGGGCGACGACGGCTGCGGCGAGCGCCGCCGCTCCGCCGGAGAGAACGGGAGCCCCGTGCGACGGTAGGACGCGCTCCGGCCCGAGATCGACGAGGCTCCGAATCGACGGGCGCAGCTGCGAGGCGTGCCGCTCGCGCCCCTCCTCCCCCGCGGCAAGCCACGACGGAGGACAAAGCCGCAGCTCCCCGTTCCCCGCGCCGATCACCGCATCGGCGAAGACGAGCGCGCGATGGTCCGGGATCCAAAAAGCGCACTCTGCCGGATCGGGCCCCTCGATCCGGTGCGGCCGCACGCCGCCCGGAAGGGCGTCCCCCTCGCGGAAGGGGCGGGCATCGAGCTCCGCCACGAAGGCCGCCGCCTCTTCGTGGGCCCGGATCGCCGTCCCCGGCCGTTCGCGGTACCGCTCCGCGAACTCGGCCGCGCTTCTCCTGTGCCAGGGGGACGAGACGAGCACCATGAGGGGAACTTCGGGAAGCCGGGCGAGGTCGCGGTCGAGCGCGCGCCAGAACCGGTCGCGATCTTCCGGGTCGATCGGGACGAGCGGGTCGATGAGCGCCACGCCGTCCTTCCCCTCGACGTAGATCGACGCCACCTCCGCCTCCCAGCCTCCGAGGCCCCCTTTGTCCTCCGTCCACTCGGGATGCGGCGACGCCCACCGCCAAAGACCCGGCGCGATCGGTTCGACCCGCATCACGCGGCGGCCCCTTCGTCTTGCGACAGGAGGTCGCGACGCAGGACGTTGAGCAGGAACAGGAAGAAGGTGATCACGATCGGTCCCAGGAAGAGGCCGACGAGGCCGAACGCGATCATCCCCCCGAAGATCCCGAAGAAGACGAGGAGCGTGTGCATTCGGACGCCGCGCCCGATGAAGATCGGCCGGAGGAAGTTGTCGAGGGAAGAGACGAAGGCCGCTCCCCAGATCAGGAGGAAGACCCCCTGCCAGACGTCTCCCGTCGCGAGGAGCCAGAGCGCGACGGGCAGCCAGACGATCGCCGTCCCCCCGGGAAGCAGGGCGCAGAAAAACATCGCGACGCCGAGGGTGATCGCCGCCGGGACGCCGGCGATCATGAGGCCGATCGACCCCGCCACCGCCTGGACGAAGGCGGTCACGAGGACTCCGAGGAAGACCGCCCGGGTGACCTCCTGCAGCTCCTGGAACGCGGCCTCGCGGTCGGCCTCCCCGAGGGGGACGAGGCGGCGGACTTTCTCGACGAGGGCCGGCCCCTCGTGGAAGAGGACCGCCATGACCACGAGCAGGACGAGAAAGGTGAGGAGGGTCGCCATCGCGTCGGCGACGAACCCCGCGGAGTGGGAGGCGACCGCGTTCCCGAGCTTCTGGAGGGTGACGAGAGCGGTCTTCTTGAGGTCGATCTCCCCGAGATCGACCCAGTCCTCGAGGCGTGTCGTCGCGTCGGCGAGCCACGGCACCTTCTCGACGAGGCCGAGACCGGGCCCGGACTCGTGATACGACCGCTCGAGCCAACGGTACCCCTCGACGAGACCTCGTCCCGCCTTCACGAGCGCGATCGTCGTCGGCACCACGACGAACGCCGCGACCAGTAGGGAGAGGGTCGAAGCCGCGAGCCATCTCCGCCCCCGCATCCACACGCAGAGCCTTCGGTAGAGCGGATGGAAAGCGACCGCGAGAATCACGGCCCAGCAGATCCCGGGCAGGAACGGCTTGAAGATCCGGTACATGAGGTAGAGGGTGAAGGCGAAGAGACTCAGGAAGACGAGCCTCCCGACGGCTTCTCGTTGCATCGCGCGCCTCCGGGTCGCGGACGGTCGGTCCCGCGCCCGGAGACTCGTTCACGGGAACCGCGATGTCAAGCGCGAGCGGCGCCGCGCGTCCCCGCCGCGAGCTTCTGAAGGAGCCCCTTCTTCCCCGCCGACTCGACGAACCGGAGGATCCGCGAGAGCGCCTCGTCGAACCCCGGGGGTCTGCGCGACGTGGGGGGATCGCGATCTGCGGCGACCGCAGCGAGCGCGACGGCGACCCGCCCCGACGCCCCGCCTCCCTCGTCCCGTCTCTCGAAGAGTCCCGGAATC
>CAZVOE010000101.1:0-8721 GCA_964628935.1 uncultured Acidobacteriota bacterium | reverse complement strand
ATCTCTTCCGGGCGCTCGGCGACGAGAAGGGCGGCGGTCAACGCCTCGTCGGCGCGGGGCCATCCCTCGGCGATCGCCACGCAGCGGGAGAGCGCGTCGACGGCCGCGGCGGCGTCCCCGGTTTCGAGCGACAACTCTCCGAGGCCGAGCCATCCCCACGGATCGTAAGGGTCGGCCTCGACGGCGGCGCCGTACGCCTCGATCGCCCCTGTCCGGTCGCCGCGCGTCCGGCGCAAGGCGGCGAGGGCGATCGCTGCAGCGGCCGCCCCGCCGGGAAGTTGCGCGGCCTCGGCGGCGAGCCGTTCGGCCTCCTTCGACCTTCCCAGCCGGACGCACATCTCCGCGGCGCGGGCTCGCGCGAAGGCGGCCGTGAGGGAGGGCTGGCGAAACGGGAGCCCTTTTCCCGCGTCCTGGTCGAAGCAGGAGCGGAACCGCTCGAGCGCCTCACTCGCTCCGGCGGGGTCGTTCACCCGCTCCTCGAACGCGGCGTCGGCCGAGACCGCCTCGAAGACGGCGTTGGTCCGCCGCCAGGGCTCAACGGCTCCCCTCGCTTCCGCCGGAAGCCCCGACGCGAGGAGCGCCGCCGCCCGGAGGCGCGCGGCGTCGGCTTCGAATCGTTTCGGGAGTGCCCCCGCGTGGTCGGCGAGCCAGTCGAGATGGACGAGAGCCTCGGCGACCCTTGCGCCGGGGACGGCGTGAAGACCGCGCATGCGGAGGCGCTCGCGGGCGAGCGCATAGCGAGCCGCCGGCTCGTTCCGATGCTCCTGGATCGCCTTCCGGAGCGTCTCGACCATGCGGACCGTGCGAACTCCCGACCGGCGGTCGGAGCGGAATCCGTCGTGACCGATCACGAGATCGCACAGCGGCGGCTCGATCCAACGGGCTCCTTCCCGCGCCGCGATCGAGGGGACGATCTGCTCGGGAAACGCGTCGCGATAGCGATGCTCGGGATCGTTTCGGAACAGGCGAACCTGAGGCGTCGTACGGATCGCCCCGCCGTCGAGGTGGTCGAGGATCGTGACGAAGAAGGCCCGTTCCGTGGCGGCCCGCTCTCCGAACGCTTCGAGGGAGGGAGCGCTCTCGATCCACTCGTCCCCGTCGAGGACGAGGATCCACGTTCCGGTCGCCTGGGAGAGCGCGAGGTTCCGGGCCTCGGCGAAGTCGTCCTTCCACTCGAGGTGGATGAGCTTCGCCCCCCGCGACTTCGCCTTCGCGCGGGTGTCGTCGGACGAACCGGTGTCGACGACGACGATCTCCGAGACGAACCCGGCGACCGAGTCGAGGCAGCGGTCGAGGGTCTTTGCCTCGTCGCGGACGATCATGCAGAGCGAGACGCTCGGTACGGGCATGCCGGTTCCTCGAAAGACGTCGGGAGTCTCGGGATCCCGGGCCGCAACGGCCGTGCCACGCGTCGCGCCGGGGAATTCCATTTTCGGAACCGCCCGACGACCGTTTCGAATTCGGGGTTACGGAACCGTCACCCGACGGGGGAGAATCCGAACCGTTCCGCCGCCCGGTCCGCGAGGACTCGGCCGATCGCGAGCGACGCCGTCGCGGCTGGCGACGGGGCGTTGAGGACGTGAAGCATCCGCTCCGCCTCGGCGATCTGGAAATCGTCGAGGAGGTTTCCGAACGCGTCGACTGCCTGGGCGCGCACCCCGGATCCCCCCGGAATCAGGTCGGAGGTGCGGATCTCGGGCACGAGTCTGCGAAGGGCACGCGCGAGCGCCGGCCGGAACGCGGCCCGCCAGACCTCTCCCATCCCGGTCTTCCAATGGCGCGAGGCGAGGACGCGAAACCCAGAAAAGCGCAGCGTCTCGAAAAAGTCGCGCTTCGAGAACGAGAGCGCGGAATCCCCCCCGCGCTGCAGCGCGAGCACGGCGTTCGGCCCGGCTTCCACCGTCCCGTCGAGGCGACGCGTGAAGTGCACGCCGAGGAAGGGAAACTCGGGGTCGGGAACGGGGTAGATGAGGTTCGCCACCAAGTGCTTTCGATCGGGGCGGACCTTCCAGTACATGCCGCGGAATGGGACGATCTTCACTCCGGCCTCCACGCCGCACTGTTCCGCGATGCGGTCGGATTCGAGCCCGGCGCAATTCACGAGATGGGCGGCGGGGAAGGCCCCCCTCGTCGTCTCGAGGACGAGCCGCCCGGTTTCCCGTCGAACGGCGATGACGCGCGCTCCCCTTTCGACCGACCCTCCGGCCTCGACGACGCTCTGGGCGATCTTCTCGGAAACCCGGACGAAGTCGACGATGCCGGTTTGCGGGACGAAGAGGGCGGAGAGGCCGTTCGCGTGGGGCTCCACCTCGCGTATGCCGAGGGGACCGAGCTTCTCGACCTTCTGCAGGCCGTTTTTCTTGGCGTTGACCTGGAGTTCCTTGAGGCGCTCCTCCTCGCGCGGCGTCGTGGCGACGATGATCTTCCCGCAGCGCTCGAAGGGGATCCCGTTCTTTTCGCAGAACGACTCCAGCTCGAGCCGTCCCTCGACGCAGAGCTTGGCCTTGCGCGAACCGGGGCGGTAGTAGATGCCGGAGTGGAGGACTCCGCTGTTGCGGCCGGTCTGGTGGGAGGCGAGCCGCTCTTCCGCCTCGAGGACGACGACGGTCGCGCGATACCTCTCGAGGAGTTTCCAGGCGGTGGAAAGTCCGACGATCCCGCCGCCGATGATGGCGACGTCGCGGGCGGGGACGTCCATGGGGGCGTTCCTTTCTAGTTCGACGTCTTGCGGCCCGGACCGTCGGGGAGCCTCGTCACTCCGCGACGCGCCGCCGCGGCCTCGCTCTGCGCCTTCTTGAACTCGCTCTTCCTCGAATACTTGAACCGCGTGGTCGCCCACCCCATCCCTTCACGGACGAGAGACAGGTTGACGTTCTCGCCGTCGAGGAGGACGTACCGGAGGAGCCTTCCGTGCTTGTCCCGATCGTCGGCTTCGGGATCGGCCTCGAGCACGACCGTTCTCTTCTTGAGTTTCCCGATCAACCAGTCCCTGGCGTCGTAGGCAGCCTGCCTGTACTCCTCGCGGACGTCGTTCGTTTCGGGGGTGTCGACCCCGAGGAGGCGAACCTTCTCGCTGCGGTTCCCGATCTTGACCGAGATGGTGTCCCCGTCGTTGACCCAAGTGACGCGGGCCTTCTCGGGGAGCGCCTCGGCGGAGGCGGGGGCGCAGGAGGGGACGAGGAGGAACGCCGCGACGACCGCTACGAGGAGACGCTTCACATCCTGCAGTATAGCGGGGCGACGGGGCCGGTTTCCGATCGGAAACCCCCGTCCGCTTGCCCCGGCACCCCGGGGCGAGGTAGAAGGCGGAGAATCGGGCGGGAGTGTGCGATGGCAGAGACCATGCTGGTCGCCTTCGGTCGGTTCCTGCGGCTATTGCGCGAACGGCGTGGACTCTCGCTCGACCACGTCGAGGCGCTGACCGCGGCCTATCCCGAGCCGGTGAGCAAGGTTTACCTCTCGCGCGTCGAGAACGGGCATTCGAAGATCGCCTTCTCTCGGATGATCGCCCTTTGTCGCGCGTACGAGTACCCGATCGACGCCGCCTCCGAACGCCTCTGGCTCGATCTCGGCGTCGACCGGATGGAGGATCCGCCGGACACGGCTGGGAAGGGGGCTCGGGAACTGCTGCGGGAGGGGCGCAATTACCTTCAGCGCGGTTTTCGGTGGCACGCGTACGCATGCGCGCGGGACGCGATCTCGGTCGCGAAGACGACTCCCGTGTCGGAGGTGTTTCGGGATCATGAGGAGCAGTTTGCGGTCTGTTTGATGAACACGGGTTCGGCTGCGCTGCAACTTGGTCGTTGGAAGTTCGCGCTTGTGGAGTTTCGCACGATCGACAAGGCGACAGCCGTTACTACTCGGTATCAACCACTACTCAAGGATAGGGTTGCTGCGGCACTCCTTGCGGCGGGACGAATCTCAGAGGCAGCGGCAGTCTCTGATGAAGCGCTGGTAATGGCAGGAGGGGAGACTCCGAACGAGTACCTGCCATATCTTCACGCCACGAGAGGTCTGATCGCGTCGCGGTCTGCCGATCTTTCCAACGCTGAGAAACACTACCAATCCGCCCAGCGCTTGTTCATGATTGCGGGATCCCGCGGGGAAGCGGCGAACATGCTCGCTAACCTCGCGCAGGTCTATTTCAATCGCGATCGAGTTGGAGCTGCGCGACGCGCGCTCGCGGCGGCGAGGAAGATCGCGCTTGAGCTTGACTTACGACATCTCTCCGCCCGTCTCGGCATCTTGCAAGGGGAGATTCGAGAACTCGGTGGTGATCGCGTTGGGGCTGAAACGACTTGGCGCGAAGCGTTGCGTACAGCCGAAACAGTTCAAGACGCAACGCTCATTTTCAAGCTCAAGTTTTTTCTTTACCGCAGCGCGCTTCGGGACCGCAGGCTCTCCATTGCTCGGCGGTACGAGAAATCGCTTGCCCGCCTCATTCCCTGGATTCCAGAGAATACCGACGAACTGTTATCATTCAAACAGTTGACCCATTCCGAAGACCACAAGACCGAGACGTCTGGGTTGCCGTTACACAACGGCGCTTCGCCATTGCGGGAAACAGACCTGCCCTCTATCTGTTGATTAGAAGAGAATCGCCATGTAATCAGTTCGTCGCCCCCTGAAGAGGAGGGAGCGACGATGGGACGCACATTCATTGCACTGATCGGCTGCCTTTCCGTCTCCGGTTTGCCATTGCCCGTCGTCGCGCACGTTCCAGATCCAGATGCCGCCAAGGTCTTTGCCGCGCATTGCATTCGTCGACCGCAGCTCCAACGACTTTCGAACGGTATGCGCCCGCTCCCTGTGCTTTGTCAGATGGAGGATGGTTCAGCGGGCTGGCCCGGCGACTTCCCTCCCCCGCACTACCAGCTCCCGAACGACTACTCGGAACGTCGGACGGCGGCGACATCCTCGCTTCCCTCCGTCACTGAAGCTCCGCCGTCATCGACGCCCCCACGCTCCTCAACTGTTCGCAAATGAAGAGCCCCAAGGAAGGGCCCCCGCACACGGCCTCGACATCCTCCCGTGCTACCCTCCGCGCCCCATGCCGCGGCCCTCCACGCATCCCGCGCGCATCCTCGCGCACCATCTCTACGACCTCGTGGTCTGCGACCACCGGATCGCCCTCGATATTCTTCTCCCTCGTGACCTCCGCACCCCACCCGACGAAGCGGCCGTGCTCCTTTACGAGAACGGGCTCGCTCACGAGCGCACGGTCACCGACGCCCTACGCTATCCCGAGATCGAAGTCGAGAACGGCGACTGGGAAGGAGCGGCAGCGCGCACTCTCGACGCCATGCGCCGAGGCGTCCCGGGCGTCGCCCAGGGTGTGCTGATCCATGGCGACCGCCTCGCGCGACCCGATCTACTCGAACGGGTCGACGGCCCGTCTCGGCTCGGCGCCTGGCACTACGTCCCCGGAGACGTGAAGTCCGCCCTCTCCCCGAGGACCGACGCCGCGCTCCAGATCGGGTTCGCCGCGAAGATCCTCGAATCGATCCAGGGCTTCCGGCCCGGAACCGGCTTCATCGTCCTCGGCGACGGCACTCGCGAAGAGATCGACCTCCACGCGATCTCCCGGTCGGTCGACGACGCCGCCGACGCGGTCGAACAGATCGCCCTCGGCCGCGCGCAAACCTCCCCCTTCTTCTCCCGCGACTGCGCGCGTTGCCGCTGGCGAGACCATTGCCTCGAGCGGCTTACCGCCGCGTCCGATCTTTCGTTCGTCCACGGCATGACCCGCGCGCGCCGCCGCGCGTATGCGAAGGCGGGCATCCTCACCCTCCACGACCTCGCCTCGGCGAACGAGAGCGACCTTCGCGCGTCGGGATTCCCGACCGAAGGGCTCGCCCGCCTTCGCGCCCAGGCCGTTGCACTCCTCGAGCGACGCGCAGTCGGGAGGCGCCCCGTCGACCTCCCCCGCGGTCGCCGACGCGAGCACTTCCTTCGCATCGAGACGAACCCACTCGAGCGATCCGATCCTTTCGCCCTCGCGTGGGGATCGAGCGCCGCGGGAGGACCGCTCGATCGCACCGAAGTAGCGCTCGTTTCCTCTGAAGAGGAGCGCGCAGCCGCGTTCTCCCGACTCGTCGCCGACCTCGAGGCCGCTTCGTCTCCCGAAGACCCCATCTTCGTCCACGGCGCCGCTACCGAGCCCTCGTTCGCGCGGCTCGGAGCGTCCTCCGGCCTCTCCCCCGCCCGCCTCGGCGAGCTTCAGGGAAGGCTCCTCGACCTCGCGCCGTGGGTCCGGCGCGCCGCGACCCTTCCCATTCTCCGCTACCGGTTCGACGAACTCGCCGCCTTCCTTCGCGGCCGCCCGATTCCGCCGGCCGAAGCGTCCGACGACGCCCGCTTCGCCGCTCACGTCTCCGGGTCGAAGGAGCGCATCGCGCGAATCGTCGAGGACCTTCGCGAAGATCTCGAATCCCTCGCTCTCGTCCGCGACTGGCTTCACGGAGCGGAAGCATCGTGAGCGATCACGACCTCCTCGCACGGCTCGAGCGCTTGCTTCACCGCGAGCGTTCCCGAGCCCACGCCGAACATCGGGGCCGAATGGCGCTCCCGGTCGAGGACCGGGTCGAGCGCGGGGAATCGATCACGGGGCTTCAGTGGCTCGGCGAGGAACGCGAGACGATCCGGCTCGCCTGCGCGGAGAATCTGTCGAAGTACCGTCCGGGCGATGCCCTCCTCCTCCGAAACGAGTCGGAAGACCGCGGGCGGGACGACGGCGCGGGGATCCTCGTCACCTATACCGCCTACGACGAGCGCGAAGGGACGCTCCGCGTCGAGCGGGACCGGTACGGCCCCTCGGGGACGGTCGATCGCGCCGGGTTCCTCCAGCTCGATCCCGTTTCGGTGACGCTCACCGACCTCTCGCTCGAGGCGCTCGAGGCGTTGCGACGGGGTGCTTCGAGGGAGGCCGAGACGGCGCGGGCGGTGCTCGAGCGCCGTGCCGAGGTGAAGACCGACAAGGAGGCCCGGGCCCTCGCCCTGCGCGACATGCGCCGCGGCCTTCCGCTCGACGCGACCCAGTCGGAGGCGTTCGTCGCCGCCCTCTCCACGCTTCCGGTCGCGCTGATCCAGGGCCCGCCGGGGACGGGGAAGACCTGGCTCCTCGCGAATGCGGTCGCGGCGCTCGCCCGGCGCGGCGAGCGCGTCCTGGTCACCGCCTTCACCCACCGCGCCGTGAACCACGCCCTTCGGAAGGTCGCGGAGGCCGCCCCCGATCTCCGCGTGGTCAAGGCGGGTCGAGACTCCGCGACCGAGGAACTGAGGGGAACCCCCGTCGGGCGCGCCGCCTCCCTCCGGCGGATCGAGCCCACCCCGGGTACGGTCGCGGGGGCGACCGTCTACGGGGCGCGCGCCGGATGGGACTCCACCCCCTTCGACCGCGTCGTGTTCGACGAGGCGGCGCAGATTCCGATCTCCGCGGCGGCCTCCGCGATGCTCCTCGCCCCTCGTTACCTGCTCGTGGGCGACCATCGCCAGATGGGTCCGATCGCGCGCGGCGACGAGGACGATCCCCTCGCGACACGCTCCCTGTTCGAGCACCTCGCCGCGTCGTACGCGCCGCTCCTGCTGCGCACGACGTACCGCATGAACCGCGGAATTCTCGCCTTCCCGAGCGCGGCGTTCTACGGAGGACTTCTCGAGCCGTCCGCCGATGCCGCCGCGCGGAGGTTCGAGGCGGTCCCGGGCGGGGCCTTCGACGCAGTCTTCGACTCCGAACGTCCCGCGGTCCTCGTCCTTCTCGCGCACGAGGGGTTCCGGACTCGATCCGAGCCCGAGGCCGATCTCGTCGCGCGCATGGTGGTCGACCTCATGGCGCGGCAGGGAATCGGGGCGGACCGTCTCGCGGTGGTCGCCCCCTACCGCGCGCAACTCCGACTCGTGCGAACCCTCGTCCGGCGCGGTCTGCACGCCGCCGGGGCGCCTCCCGGCCCGCTTCCCGTCATCGACACGGTCGAGCGGATTCAGGGCCAGGAACGGGAGGTCGTGATCGTCTCGATGACCGCCTCCGACCCCGACGTCCTCGCGGGAGAGCAGTCGGCCTTCTTCTTCTCGCCGAACCGTCTCAACGTGACGCTCACGCGCGCCCGGACGAAGCTCGTCGTCGTCGCGAGCGAGGCGGTCTTCCGCGCCTGGCCGCGGGACCTCGGCGCGCTTCGGGATGCCGAGTGGTTCCGCCGACTTCGGGCGGCTCTCCCGATCGTGCGCGGCGAGGGGCTTACAGCTTGAAGGCGATCACCTCGGTGATCCACACCTTGACCGGCACCCCATCCTTCTGCGCGGGACGGTAGCGCCAATTCCGGGCGGCCTTCACCGCCTCGCCGGCGAAGTCGGCGGGCGCGGACGCGTCGGCGGCGACCGCGTCGGCGACGGTTCCGCTCTCGTCGACGAGGAGGCGCACGGCCACCCTCCCCTCGCGCCGCATGCGCAACGCGACGGGCGGGTAGGCGGGAGCCGTCCGGCTCAGGGCGACCGGGGGGGAGTCGGCCTCGGAGAGGTCGACGATCGAGCCGGGTACCGTCCCGGCCGTCGGCCGAGCGGGCTCCGGTTGCGGTGCGGGAACCCGGACGATTCCTTCGATGGGAACGAAGTCGGACGGCGGGGCGAGGTCTTCCTCTACCGGTTCTTCGCTCGACGGGGCGGGCGCCTTCGTCTCGGGGACGGCGGGCGCAGCGACCGCCGGAGGCGCGGCGACCGGTTCCGGCC
>CAZVOE010000100.1:0-11342 GCA_964628935.1 uncultured Acidobacteriota bacterium | reverse complement strand
GGGAAAGACCCGGCGATCGGAAAGCCTGCGGTCGAGGTTGATCTCCATGTGCCCCGTCCCCTTGAACTCCTCGAAGATCACGTCGTCCATCCGGGAGCCGGTGTCGATGAGCGCGGTCGCCACGATCGTGAGCGATCCTCCCTCCTCGACCTTTCGCGCCGTCCCGAAGAACCGCTTCGGCTTCTGGAGGGCGTTCGCGTCGAGACCTCCCGAGAGCACCCGGCCCGAGGCCGGCTGGACGGCGTTGTAGGCGCGCGAGAGGCGCGTGATCGAGTCGAGCAGGAGAACCACGTCCCTCCCCGCCTCGACGAGCCGCTTCGCGCGCTCCATCACGATCTCGGCGACCTGCACGTGACGCGTCGCAGGCTCGTCGAAGGTCGACGCGATCACCTCGGCCTCGACCGACCGTTGGAAGTCGGTCACCTCTTCCGGCCGCTCGTCGATGAGGAGCACGATCCGGTGCACGTCGGGATGGTTCGCGGAGAGGGCATTCGCGATGTGCTGGAGCATCATGGTCTTCCCCGTCCGCGGCGGAGAAACGATCAGGCCGCGCTGCCCGCGGCCGAGGGGAACCATGAGGTCGATCACCCGTCCCGTGACGTCGGGGCCCGGCATTTCGACGGAGAGGCGTCCCTCCGGGTAGAGGGGGGTCAGCTTGTCGAACGGCTTTCGGTTGCGGATCGCGTCGGGCGGGAGACCGTTGACCGTGTCGAGCCTCGCGAGGGCGAAGTAGCGCTCCCCGTGGCGGGGCCCCCGGACCGTTCCGACGATGTGGTCCCCCGTCTGGAGGCCGAAACGTCGGATCTGGTTCGGGGAAACGTAGACGTCGTCGGGTCCCGGAAGGTAGCTCTGGTCGACCGAGCGCAGGAAGCCGTAGCCGTCGGGGAGACGCTCGAGCACGCCATCGGTGACGAGGGAGCCGTTCCGTCCGGTGTGCGCCTCGAGAATCCGGTAGAGGAGCTCGGGCCTCCTCAGCCCCCGCGCCCCGTCGAGGTCGAGGCCCAGGGCGACCTGCAGCAGGTCGGTCGTGTCCATTCTCCTCAGTTCGCGGATGTCCATGCGTTCCCCTGCAAGTGAGCGGCTTCGAGGGCTTCGTCGATCGCCCCCCAGATCTCCCGGGTCCCGGCTCCCGTCTGCGCGGAAGCGAGGATCACGTCGTCTCCGAAGGCCCGACGAAGCGCCCGCGCGGCCTCCGCGCGTCCGTTCCCCGAGAGCTTGTCGGCCTTCGTCGCGGTCACGAGGTACGGGATCCGCCGATCGAGGAGCCAGTCGCGCATGAGGCGGTCGAGGTCGGTCGGCCCGCGGCGCGCGTCGACGAGCACCACCGCGAGGGCGATGCGCTCCCCGTGCCGATCGAGAAACCCCTCGATCATGGGCCTCCACCTCCGCCGCACCGCCTCGGGCACCTTCGCGTACCCGTACCCCGGAAGGTCCACGAACCAGAACCGGCCGTTGACCCGGTAGAAATTCACGGACTGCGTCCTCCCCGGCGTGGAGGAAGTTCGGGCCAGCCCCTTCGTCCCGAGGAGCCGATTGATCATGGACGACTTTCCCACGTTCGACCGCCCCAGGAAGACCACTTCCGGCCCCGCTCCCCGCGGCTCGTCGCCGGGGGAGAAGGCCGAGGCTTCGAACCGTGCCGAATCGATTCTCACGGTCAGTGCGCCAGCGGCCCCTCTGCGGCCTCCGTCCCCGAGGGAGGCGGCACGGCCTCGACCGGCTCCGCGGAGGGGAGTTCCCCGGCGAGGGCGATCCGGAGCACCTCGTCCATGTGCTCGACGAGGTGAAACTCGAGCTGCTTGCCGATGTCTTCGGGAACGTCGGCGAGATCTTTCTCGTTCTCCTTCGGGAGGATCACCGTCGTAGTCCCGTAGCGGTACGCCGCGAGAACCTTCTCCTTCACCCCGCCGATCGGGAGGACCCTCCCGCGGAGCGTGATCTCGCCCGTCATCGCGACGTCTCCCCGCACGGGCACCCCCGAAAGGAGCGAGGTCAGCGCGGTCGCGAGAGTGATCCCCGCCGACGGCCCGTCCTTGGGAATCGCCCCCTCCGGGACGTGCACGTGTAGGTCGTACTTGCGATGGAAGTGCGGGTCGATCCCGAGCTCCTCCGCGCGGGATCGGATGTACGAGAGCGCCGCCTGCGCCGACTCCTGCATCACCTCCCCGAGCTGCCCGGTCAGGGTGAGCCGCCCGCGGCCACGCATGAGCGTGGCCTCCGTCGTCAAGATCTCGCCGCCGACCTCGGTCCACGCGAGGCCCGTCGCGACGCCGATCTCCGGCCTGCGGTCCCCTTCCCGCGGCGGATGGTAGTGGGGGACGCCGAGGAGCTCGACAACGTGCGCGGGTCCGATCCGGATCTCTTCGGCCGCCTTCCCGCTCACCACCTGCCGCGCGATCTTTCGGCAGATCGACGCGAGCTCCCGCTCGAGGCTCCGCACCCCCGCCTCGCGAGTGTACCGCTCGATCACCTCGCGGATCGCGTCGTCCTCGAAGGAGATCTTGGCCTTCCCGAGGCCGTGTGCCTTCACCTGCTTCGGAACGAGGTGTTTCTGCGCGATCGCCATCTTCTCGGCGAGCGTGTACCCCGCGATCCGGATCACCTCCATCCGGTCGCGAAGCGCGGGCGGTATCGTGTGCATCACGTTCGCAGTGGCGATGAACATGACGTCCGAAAGGTCGAACTCGGTATCGAGATAGTGGTCGAGAAAGGAGTGGTTCTGTTCCGGGTCGAGGACCTCGAGGAGGGCGGCCGACGGGTCCCCCCGGAAGTCCGCCGCCATCTTGTCGACCTCGTCGAGGAGGAAGACCGGATTGCGGCGCCCCGCCTTTCGCATCATCTGGATGATCTGTCCCGGAAACGCACCGATATAGGTCCTGCGGTGCCCGCGGATTTCCGCCTCGTCGCGCACCCCTCCGAGGCTCAGGCGGACGAAGCTCCTCCCCGTCGCGCGCGCGATCGAGCGGGCGAGCGAGGTCTTCCCGACTCCCGGGGGACCGACGAAACAGAGGATCGACCCCTTCATCTTCTTGACGAGGCGGCGCACCGCCAGGAACTCGAGGATGCGGTCCTTGATCTTCTCGAGGCCTTGGTGGTCCTCGTTCAGGATCGCCTCCGCCCGCGCGAGGTCGATCCGCTCGGGCGAGCGCTTGGCCCAGGGGACCGCGAGGAGCCACTCGAGGTAGTTGCGGGAGACGGTCGCCTCGGCCGACACGGGCGGCATGACCTCGAGCCGTTTCAGCTCCTGCAGGGCCTTCTCCTTCGCTTCGGCCGGCATCTTCGCCGCCTCGATCTTCTGGCGGAACTCGTCGATCTCGTTGACCCGCTCGTCCTTCCGGCCCAGCTCCTGCTGGATCGCCTTGATCTTCTCGTTGAGGTAGTACTCCTTCTGGGCCTTCTCCATCTGCTTCTTGACCCGGCTGTTGATCTTCTTGTCGACCCTCAGCTTCTCGATTTCCCGCTCGAGCAGGCGCGACACTTCGAGCAGCCGATCGACGGGAGAGATCGTCTCGAGCAGCGACTGCTTTTCCTCGAGACCCCCGGGAATGTGCGCCGCGATCGTGTCGGCGAGCTTGCCGGGCTCGACGATCTTGACCGTCGAGAGCATCGTCTCGTACGGGAGCCCCGGCGAGTACTTGATGTAGCGCTCGAAGAGCCCCGCGGCTCGCCCCATCGCCTCCTGGACCTCCGGAGTGACCTCCGCTCCCCTCTCGATCGCCTTCAGCACGGCCTGGAAGTACCCGTCCGCGTGCTCTTCGATTTCGAGGACGCGCGCGCGGCTCCGCCCCTCGACGAGGAGCTTGACGTGGCCGTTCGGGAGCTTGAGGTGTTGCACGATCGCGGCGATGCATCCGATCGAGTTCAGTTCGTTCGGACCGGGCGCGTCGAGCTTCGCGTTCCGCTGCGCGGTCAGAAAGAGGCGACGGTCCCCCGAAAGGGCCTTCTCCACGGCCAGAAGCGACGCCCGACGCCCGACCACGAAGGGAACCATCGTTTGCGGAAAGACCACGATGTCCCTCAGGGGGACGACCGGCAGGGCGGTCACATCTTCGGCCGGACGCCTGGGGCGCTCGTCCATCCGGGACTCCTCCGATTTCGGGAACGCGAGGTTCGACGTGGGCCGGCTACCCGGCCTTCTCCATGACCACGAGGGGGTTCGCCTTGTTCAGGACGACATCCCGGGTGACGACGACCTCCTTGACTCCGCTCTGCGAAGGCAGCGCGAACATCATGTCGAGCATCATCTCCTCGAGGATCATCCGGAGCCCGCGCGCGCCGATCTTCCGCTCGATGGCCATGGCGGCCACCGACTCGAGCGCGTCGTCGGTGAAGCGGAGGTTCACCCCCTCGAACTCGAAGATCTTCTGGTACTGCTTGGTCAGGGCGTTCCGCGGCTCCGTCAGGATCCGCACGAGCGCCTTCTGGTCGAGCTCCTCGAGGGTCGCCGTGACCGGCAACCGCCCGACGAACTCCGGAATCATCCCGTACTTGATGAGGTCCTGCGGCTGGACCTGGCCGAGGACGTGGAGAGCGTCCTTCTCGCGCCGTCCCCGCACCTCGGCTTTGAATCCGAGGGTCTTGCGCCCGATCCGCTGTTCGATGATCCCCTCGAGCCCCACGAACGCCCCCCCGCACACGAAGAGGATGTTCGTCGTGTCGACCGGGACGAATTCCTGGTGCGGGTGCTTGCGTCCCCCTTGCGGCGGGACGTTGGCGACCGTCCCCTCGAGGATCTTGAGAAGCGCCTGCTGCACCCCCTCCCCGGAGACGTCGCGCGTGATCGAGGGGTTCTCCCCCTTTCGGGCGATCTTGTCGACCTCGTCGATGTAGATGATCCCCCGCTGGCACTTCTCGACGTCGTTTCCCGCCGCCTGGAGCAGCTTGAGGATGATGTTCTCGACGTCTTCCCCGACGTACCCCGCCTCGGTCAGCGTCGTCGCGTCGACGATCGCGAACGGCACCGAGAGAAGCCGCGCGAGCGTCTGCGCGAGCAGGGTCTTCCCCGAGCCGGTCGGCCCGATCAGAAGGATGTTCGATTTCTGAATCTCGACGTCGTGTCGGCGACGGGCGATCTCGTTCCGCTTGTAGTGGTTGTAGACGGCGACCGCGAGGCGCTTCTTCGCGTTTTCCTGATCGATCACGTACTGGTCGAGGAAGTCCTTGATTTCGACCGGCTTCGGAAGGCGCATCTTGCCTTCCTGGTCCTCGGTCTCCTTCTCCTCGGCGATGATGTCGAGGCAGATGTCGACGCACTCGTCACAGATGTACACGGTCGGGCCGGCGATCAACTTGCGGACGTCCCGCTGGCTCTTGTTGCAGAAAGAGCACTTCAGGCCGTCCCCTTCCGGCTTCTTGCGCGACATCCCGTCAGGACCTCTCTCGAATCACCTGGTCGACCAAGCCGTACTCGCGCGCCTGGTCGGCGGTCATGATGTAGTCCCGGTCCGTGTCCCGGGCGATTCGATCGTACTCCTGTCCCGTGTGCCGGACCAGGATCCCGTTCAGCATCTCGCGCATCCTCAAGATCTCCTTGGCGTGGATCTCGATGTCCGTCGCCTGCCCGGAGACGCCCCCCAAGGGCTGGTGGATGAGAATACGCGAATTCGGGAGGGCGAACCGCTTTCCTTTCGTGCCGGCGGCGAGGAGGACCGCCCCCATGGAGGCGCACTGCCCCACGCAGAAGGTGGAAACCTGCGGCTTGATGAACTGCATGGTGTCGTAGATCGCGAGGCCGGCCGTGATCGATCCCCCCGGTGAGTTGATGTAGATCGAGATGTCCTTGTCCGGGTCTTCGGCTTCGAGGAACAGGAGTTGGGCGATGACGACGTTCGCCAGGTTATCGTCGATCGGTTGCCCCAAGAAGATGATGTGGTCCTTGAGAAGGCGCGAATAAATGTCGTACGAGCGCTCGCCGCGGCTCGTCTGCTCGACCACGAACGGGATCAGGGGCATGCGTCACTCCGGCCCTTGAATATTAGCAACCGAGGCGATGAAGTCAAGCGACTTCTCCCTAAGTAACTGCTCCGTAAGGGCTTGCATACCACCCCCCTTCTGGAGCCTCCCGCGGAGCGCTTCTTCGCTTTCGCCGATCTTCGCCGCCTCCGACCGGATCCGAAGATCGATCTCGGAGCGATCGACCGTGAGCCCCTCTGCCGCGGCGATCGCGTCGAGGACGAGCCGCGCGTGGACGGTCTTCCGCGCCGGTTCCTCCTGCCGCTCGCGCAGCGCCTTCCAGTCCATGTCCGCCGTCCGCGGATCGATCCCGTGGAACACCATCGACCGGACCAGATCCTCGAGCCGCGAGCGGATCTCGTCCTCCACGAGGACCTCCGGAAGCGGGATCGGGTTCTCGAGCAGGACCTTGTCGAGAACCGATTGCCGCAGCGCCCGCCGGGCGTCGGCTCGCTTCCGGGCGAGCAGGTCCTCCCGGACCCTCGCCTCGAGGGCCGCGAGGTCCTCAAAATCCCCGAGGTCCCGCGCGAACTCATCGTCGAGGGCCGGAATCTCCCGACGTTTCACCTCGTGGACCGTCAGGCGGTAGCGGACCGTTTTCCCGCGAAGAGACTCCCCGGGGAAGTCGGACGGGTAGGCGACATGGAACTCCCGGGTCTCGCCGGGCTTCGCCCCCTCGATCGCTTCCGTGAACGCGGGGAGATGGTCGGGGTGGCCGAGCTCGATCGGTGCGCGCTCCCGACGCCTGGGTTCTCCTCCGTCGACCGTCTCCTCGAGATCCGCGACGAGGAGATCGCCATGCGCCGCGGAGCGGCCGTCCTCGGCCAGGTACCGAACGTGCGCCTCGCGCAGCGACTCGAGGGCTTGTTGCACGTCGGCATCCCCGACGGCGACCTTCGTCTCTCGGACCTCGACCCCGCGGTAGCGGCCGACCTGGAATTTCGGGAGGACCTCGACCGTCGTCTTGAACGAGAGACCGGTCTCGGTGCGGCTCAAATCCTCGAGGGTGGGATCCCCGAGCGGCTCGAGCCCCTTTTCCGCCACCGCGTCCCGGAACATCCGGACGACGAGTCGCTCCCGGACGTCCTCCTCGATTTCCTTCGCGAATCGGCGGCGCACGAGGTCGATCGGCGCCTTCCCCGCGCGGAAGCCGGGAATCCGCGCCTGGGCGGCGAACCGACGCACGACCGCCTCGGTCTCCCGGGCGACCTCGTCGCTCTCGACCTCGACCGCGAGCCGCTTCTTCACGGGACTCAAGTCTTCGAGCTGGACCTTCATGGACGTCCTTCGTACCGGGGGATCGGCGCCGGGGAAGTGGTGAGCCGCCCAGGAATCGAACCTGGAACCCGCAGATTAAGAGTCTGCTGCTCTGCCAATTGAGCTAGCGGCCCACGCGTGACGGTTCCAAACGCAAGGGCGCGGGAGTGTACCACACGCCCTTCCGGCCCTAGAAACGCTGGCGCGCTCGGAGGGAGTCGAACCCCCGACCGTCGGATCCGAAGTCCGATGCTCTGTCCACTGAGCTACGAGCGCTCCCTCACGCGCCGTCCCGTACCGGCTCGGGAGATTGGGGTGAGTGAGGGGATTCGAACCCCCGACGGCCAGATCCACAGTCTGGAGCTCTACCACCTGAGCTACACTCACCACGCTCCGCCCGACGTACCTCCCTCCTGGCGCGCCTGGAGGGAATCGAACCCCCGACCCACGGCTTAGAAGGCCGTTGCTCTTTCCGCTGAGCTACAGGCGCCCGAGGGATCTCGGGGACTGTAACCCGCCTCGAGCCGCGGCCGCAACGACGCGGGACGGCTGGTGCGCCCGGCAGGATTTGAACCTGCGACACCTAGCTCCGGAGGCTAGTGCTCTATCCGGGCTGAGCTACGGGCGCCCCTTCCCTGAATTCCGCACGACACGAACGCGGAGTATACCATCGCGCGGTCGGGGCGGCAGGATTCGAACCTGCGACCGCCTGCTCCCAAAGCAGGTGCGCTACCGGGCTGCGCTACGCCCCGCCCGTCCGGTCCGACGGGAATCTAGCATGCTACCTTTCGGCGGGAGGTCGTCATGCGCATCGGGCTGTTCGGTTTTCCCCGGACGGGGAAGTCCACGCTCTTCCACCTCCTGACCGGCGCCCCCCCCGCCCACCACGGCGCGCGGGAAGCGTTCCAGGTCGGGATCGCCCGGGTCCCCGACCCCCGCGTCGACCGCCTCTCCGAGATCCACAAGCCGAAGAAGACGACGCACGCGACCGTCGAGTACGTCGACCTCGCCGGGGTCGCGAAGGGCGAGGCCGCGGACGTGCTCCCTCTCGAGCAGCTCCGCACGGTCGACGCGCTCGCCCACGTCGTGCGCGCGTTCCGCGACCCGTCGGTCCCGCACGTCGAGGGGGAGATCGATCCCGCGCGCGACGCCGCGACGATGGAGACCGAGCTCATCCTGGCCGACCACACGATCGCCGAGCGGCGCAGGGAAAAGCTCGAGGCCCTCGTCCGAAAGACGAACAAGGAAGAGGAGAAAAAGGAGCTCGAGACGCTCGAGCGCTGCGTCGCCGCTCTCGAGCGCGAGGTTCCCCTGCGCGACCTCGATCTCTCGGAGGACGAAGCGAGGCGCCTCAAGGGATACACGTTCCTTTCCCTGAAGCCGCTTCTCCTCGTCATCAACGCCGATGAGGCCGACGCTGCCGATCTGGACCGCGGCGCCTCGGCCTTCGGCCTCGCCCCCTTTCTCGAAAAGCCCCACACCGAGGTCGTCGCCCTCTCCGCGAAGATCGAGGCGGAGATCGCCCAGCTCGACCCCGCGGACGCGGCCTCGTTCCGTGCGGAACTCGGCATCCGCGAGCCCGCGCTCGACCGGATGATCCGGGCGTCGTACCGACTCCTCGGCCGGATCTCGTTCTTCACCGCCGGAGAGGACGAGTGCCGCGCCTGGACGATCCGCCGCGGGACGAAGGCGCGCGCCGCCGCCGGGACGATCCACAGCGACATCGAGAAGGGGTTCATCCGGGCCGAGCTCGTTTCCTTCGACGAACTCGTCGCCGCGGGCTCGTGGAACCACGCGAAGGAAAAGGGGAAGCTGCGTCTCGAGGGGAAGGACTACGAGATGCAGGACGGGGACGTCGTTCACTTCCGGTTCAACGTTTAGCGAGCTCCTCGCCGAGGCGGCGAGCGACTTCGCCGTCCTGGTCCGGGAATACGGTCCGGAAGTCGAGAAGGAGGCGCCCGTCTTGCACGCGAGCGACGATCGGGGGCTCGCCCCGCCTGAGCCCCCGCTCGATCCGCGCGAGGTCTCGGTCGGCTCCCGCGACCGCGAGGAGACGGGTCGGGATCTCCCCGACCGGCGAAGATCCTCCGCCGGCCCGGGACACTCCATCCAGGACCGCGAGCCTCGACGGCTCGATCCCGTGGTCGAGGAGCGAAGCGCGCACCGCCTCGGCCCGCTCGCCGATCTCGGCCGCGCTGCGGGCGATCATCCGGAGCGTCGGGATCTCCTCGAACGCCCGTCCCCGCACGTACGCGACGAGGGTCTCGCGCAGCGCCGCGGTGAGAAGCCGGTCCAGGCGCACGACCCGGGCGAAGGGATCTCGGCGGAGTCTCGCGACGAGGTCGTCCCGTCCGACGATCAACCCCGCCTGCGGGCCGCCCAGGAGCTTGTCTCCGCTGAAGGTGACCAGGTCGGCCCCGTCGTCGAGGATCTTTGCGACCGGGATTTCGTCGCGCACCCCCGCGGGAGCGAGATCGACGAGGTCGCCGCTCCCCCAGTCGACGAGGAGGGGGACCTCCGCCCTCTTCGCGACGGCGGAGAGTCCCGCGACGGAGACCTCTTCGGCGAAGCCGACGATCTTGAAATTGCTCGTATGGACCTTGAGGAGGAGGGCGGTTCGCGGGCCGATCGCCCCCTCGTAATCGCCGGCGCGCGTCCGGTTCGTCGTCCCCACCTCGACGAGCCGCGCACCCGAGGCGGCGAGGATGTCGGGCACGCGGAAGGAACCGCCGATCTCGACCAGTTCCCCTCGGGAGACGACGACCTCTTTCCCGCGGGCGAGGGCCCGAAGGGCGAGGAAGACCGCGGCCGCGTTGTTGTTGACCGCGAAACCGCTCTTCCCCGGAAAGAGGCGCGCGAGGAGGGGGGCGAGGTGGGCGATTCGGCTTCCTCGTTCCCCCGTCTCGCGTTCGAATTCGAGATCCATGTAGCGGGAGGAGAGTTCCGCGACGCGACTCGCGGCGGCTGCGGACAGGACCGACCGGCCGAGGTTCGTGTGGACCACGACGCCGGTCGCGTTGATCACCGTCCGCGGGGAAGGCGCCAGAAGACGCTCGATCTCGCGGGAGACGCGCCGGGCGATCGCCTCCACGCTTCCCCGCGCGGGGAGTTCGGCCTTCGCGAGACGGCCGGCGAGGAGGTCCTCCCTCATCCGCTCGACTTCCTCCCGCACGAGAGCGGCGACGAGCGCCCCTCCGGCCTCCTTCGCGAGGGCGCCGATCGGCGCGGCTTCGAGAAGCCGGCCGATCGCGGGCAGTCCGCGCAGCGAATCCCGCGATTCCGCCATCGATTGCCTCGTCCCTGGAGCGGTCCCTATATTCCAACCTCGCCGGCGGCCCCCCCGCCGGTCGGTGCGGATTCTAGGGGAGTCGGAGCCGTCGTGCAGGAAACCGCCGGAAGCGAGATCGAGGCCGATCTGGCGCGCCTGCAGGTCTCGATCCGCCAGCTCAAGATCCAGTACGACATGTTCTTCGCGGGCTCGATTCCCAAACCCCCGACGGAACTCCGTGCCGAGATCGAAAAGGTGATCAAGCGCTACGCGACCGTCTCCATCCGGAAGTACGCACACCGCTTCCACCTGAACGCCCTGGTCGCTCGGTACAACGCCCTCTCGGAGCTGTGGGGAAAGACCCTGCGAAACCTCGAGGAGGGGGAACGTCGGGTCCCGGCCCTCGCCGACCGCGCCCCGGAGGAGCGAACTCTCGCCTCGGCCCTCGTGAGCGACCCCGCGCGCGACCACGAATCGCTCCGGCTTCTCCATGCGAAGTTCGTGGAGGCCCGGAAGAAATCGGGGGAGGAGGGCGTCGACCTCCCCTTCGATCGGTTCCTCCGAGGAATCGTCGCCAAGACCGGAAAGCTGCGCGACGAGTCCGGTTGTGACAAGATCGAATTGCGACTCGTGGTCCGGGACCGGAAGGTCCAGTTGAAGGCGCGCACCGGCCGGTAACCGGCGCGTCGGGGAGATCGAGCGATGAACACGCCGCGCCTCGGAGCGGGCGGCTTCGCCGCCGCGCTCCTGCTTCTTTCCGTCGCGGGGGCCTCCGCGGAGGAACCGGAGAAGAAGAAAGGATTCTGGAACCGCCTGCGGGGTGGCGGGGAGCCGAAGCAGGAAACGGTCGCGCCCGCCCCCGAGC
>CAZVOE010000099.1:0-11402 GCA_964628935.1 uncultured Acidobacteriota bacterium | reverse complement strand
GCCGGGCGCCCCCCTCGCGGCGGGGGCGCCCGCCGTCGCCGCCGTCGCCCACCGGCGCGGGCTCTTCGGAGGACTCACCGCGCTGCTCGCGAAGCACGGCCTTACGGGACAGGCGCACGCGTCCCTGCCCGTCGATCTCGATCACCTTGACGAGAACCTCGTCCCCTTCGTCGATCTCGTCGCGAACGTCGGGGATGCGATGTTCCGCGATCTCGGAGATGTGGAGGAGACCCTCGACACCGGGCATGATCTCGACGAACGCGCCGAAGTTGACGACCCGAACCACGCGCCCGAGATACGTCTTTCCGAGCTCGGCTTCGGCCGTCAGTTCCCGGATGATGTCGATGGCTCGCTTCGCGGCGGACTCGTCCGTGGACGCGATGTCGACCCGACCGTCGTCGTGGACCTCGATCTTGCATCCGGTTCGTTCGACGATCGATCGGATGGTCTTACCGCCCTGACCGATGACGTCCCGGATCTTCTCCTTGTTGATGTGGATCGTGAGGATCCTCGGCGCGAATGGGGAGATCGTCTCGCGGTGCGACGCGAGGGCCGTTTCCATCCTGTCGAGGATGTGGAGCCGGCCGCGGCGCGCTTGTTCGAGGGCCTGCCGCATGATCTCCGGCGTGATTCCACCGATCTTGATGTCCATCTGGAGGCCGGTGATCCCGGCCCTGGAGCCGGCGACCTTGAAGTCCATGTCGCCGTGATGGTCCTCCGCGCCGGCGATGTCGGTGAGAACGACGAACCGGTCGTCCTGCTTGATGAGCCCCATCGCCACTCCCGCGACGGCGGCGCGCATCGGGACGCCCGCGTCCATGAGGGCGAGCGAGCCCCCGCAGATGCTGGCCATCGAAGAAGACCCGTTCGACTCGAGGATGTCGGAGACGATCCGGATCGTGTAGGGCCAATCGGCCTCCCCCGGCGTGAGGGGAAGGAGCGAGCGCTCCGCCAGGGCCCCGTGCCCGATCTCCCTACGTCCCGGGCCGCGGAGGAACTTGACCTCTCCCACGGAAAACGGCGGGAAGTTGTAGTGGAGCATGAACCGCTTGAACGACTCCCCCTCGACCCAGTCGAGCTTCTGGGCGTCCTGAGAGGTTCCGAGCGTGACGGTCACGAGAGCCTGGGTTTCGCCCCGTGTGAAGAGAGCGCTCCCGTGCGTGCGGGGAAGCACCCCCACCTCGCAGGTGATCGGCCGGATTTCGTCGAAGCGGCGGCCGTCGAGGCGGATGTTGCGCTCCAAGATCTCCTCCCGGAGGACCCGGTCTTGGAGGTCGTGCCAAAAGCGGTTCGCGAAGGCGCGCGCGGCGCCTTCGTCGTCCCGGAACGAGGCGAGCATCTCCTCCTTCAAGGCGTCCACCGCCGCGAAGTTCTCGATCTTGCCTCGGATGCGCATGCACTCCGCGAGCCTCGGCTTCCAGTCCCGTTCGAGACGATGTCGGACATCCGGCAGGTCCTCCGGCACCGTGACCGCGCGCTTCGGCTTCCCGGCCGCGGCCTGCATCTCGCGCTGCACCGCGACGATGCGCTTGATGACGTCGTGGCCCTGGCGGATCGCCTCGAGCATCTCCTCCTCGGAAACCTCCTGGGCGCCGGCCTCGACCATCACCACGGCCTCTTCCGATCCCGCGAGGATCAGGTCGAGCCGCCCCGAATCCACCTCGTCGAAGGTCGGGTTGATCAGGTAGCGGCCCTCCCGCGTGAGGCCGACGCGGACCGCTGCGATCGGCGTCGGAAAGGGGATATCCGACAGCGACAGCGCGAAGGACGCCCCGGTGATCGCGAGCACGTCCGAATCGTTCTCCTGGTCGGCGGATAGGACGAGAGCGATGACCTGTGTTTCGCAGCTCCATCCGGTCGGGAAGAGAGGGCGCAGCGGGCGGTCGATCACGCGGGAGGTGAGGACTTCCTTCTCGTTCGGCCGTCCCTCCCGGCGGAAGAACCCACCGGGGATCTTCCCGGCGGCATACGTGTTCTCTCGATAGTCCACAGTCAGGGGGAGAAAGTCCACCCCTTCCCGGGGCGTTTTCGCGGCGCAGGCCGTGACCAGCACGACCGTGTCTCCGTAGCGGACCGTGACCGCGCCATCCGCCTGTCGGGCGACCTTGCCCGTCTCGATGATGAGGGACTTCCCGCCGACTTCGATCTCTCGCTTCGTGTGGTTCAACGTCCTGACCTCCGAGCGACCTCTCGGGTTCCGATCGTCACCGAACGACCGACCCGCCTCCGCCCCGCGAGGGATGGGGGAGCGGCACGTGAGGATCGCCTTGGGACCCCTCGATCCCGTGTCCTCGCTCTGTTTCTCATTTCTCTTCCCGATGGGCGCCGGGCGGACGATCTCGTTCGTCGCCTCGCGGCGAGCGTCCCGTCGAGCCCGTGCGAACGCTCACTTGCGGAGACCGAGCTGGCCGATGATCCGCTGGTAGCGTTCGAGATCCTTGCGCTTGAGGTACTCGAGCAGGCGCCGCCTCTTGCCGACCATCTTGAGGAGCCCCTGCCGCGAATGGAAGTCCTTCGCGTGGGAACGGAAGTGATCGGTCAACTGCTCGATGCGCTTGGTCAGGATCGCGATTTGGACCTCCGGGGAGCCGGTGTCGACGTCGTGGATCCGGTAGGTCGAAATCAGCTCGGTCTTGCTCTCATGGCTGAGCGGCACGTTCCTTCCTCCTCCGGAGCCGCCGTCGTTCGCGCGCGGCCCAGATGCTCTCGAGGTTTCCGCAAGGCGGACGCGGCACGGTATCACACCCCGTTTTTTCCGGGCAAGCCGCGGTACCCGTCGTCCCGCGAAAGGACGACGCGCGGCCGGAGCAGGCCGCCGAGCGTCACGCCGATCCCGAGGAGCGCTCCGTCGGGGGACCGGGCGGCCCACTCTTCCCCGTCGTTCGAGGGGTGCGGGGCCAGGGGGACCGGAATCCCTCGAACGAACCTGCGGACATCGTCTTCGTCGAGTCGCAGGTCCGGGCAACTCAGGGGGACGACGTCGAGGGGAACGATTCCCGCCATCGTCGCCGCGGCGGCTTCCGCATCGTCGTGGGGCAGCGCGAGGGCGGCGTCGACGGCAAGGGGACCGATCCCGGTCCGGCGAAGCGATTCGAGCGTGCCGCCGCATCCAAGGGCCTCGCCGAGGTCCCTCGCGAGCGAGCGGATGTAGGTCCCCGAGGAGACCTCGGCGTCGAACTCCCAGAGTCCGTGGGCGGGCCCCGGCGCGAGATCGAATCGCATCACCTCGACCGCCTTCGGGGGGGCCGCAACCGTGATTCCCCGGCGGGCGAGACGGTACAGCCGTTGACCTCCGACCGACACGGCCGAGACGTTCGGCGGACGCTGGATGGTCCGGCCGACGAGGGTCGACGCCGCGCTCCGAACGGCAGCCTCGTCCGGAAGAGGACCGGCGTGGCGGGAGATCGTCCGGCCGGTGGCGTCGTCGGTATCGGTCGTGACCCCGAGACGTAGGATCCCGCGATACCGCTTCGGCGCCGCGGGGACGTAGCGGGCGAGTCGTGTGGCCCGCCCGACCAGCAGGGCGAGCAGCCCGCTCGCCATGGGGTCGAGCGTCCCCGTGTGCCCGACACGCAGGGCTCCTCCGAGGAGTCGCCGCACCCGGGCGACCAGGTCGTGGCTGGTCGGGCCGACGGGTTTGTCCAGGAGCAGAAGCCCGCCGAGTTCGCTCAATCCGATTCGTCCGCCCTCTCGGGGTCCGCTTCGGAGCCCTCGGAACGCAGGTCGACGAGGATCTCTTCGATCCGTGCGCCCCGCTCGATGGCCTCGTCCCACACGAACCGCAGGTCGGGGGTGTGGCGGAGTCCGGCCTCCCGCGCGAGCGCCCTCCGGAGGTAGCCGCGGGCGTGTCTGAGGGCGGTGAGGGCGCCCCGGCGCTCCGTCTCCGAGCCCATCCTCGACACGTAGACGATCGCATGCTCGAGATCGGCGCTCATGCGAACCCCCGTCACGGTCGTGAAACCGAGTCGTGGATCCCGGATTTCCTCACGCACGAGCCGGGCGAGCACGGCCTGCACTCGCTCCGCCGTCCGCTCCGGACGGTGGGTTCTCATCGGAAGTCCTCGCCCCAGCCCGACGGCCCGCCGTCGGCGGCTTCGAGGAATTCCCGTCCGGTCTCGATCAGGTGGCCCGGCGTCTGACGTTCGACGTCTTGGACGACCGACTCGAAGAGGGACTCGAGGATGTCCCGACCCGCGGCGACGGCGACGACCGCGAGCTGCGCGCGCTGCCAGAGGTTCGCATGCTCCTCGAGCTCGCAGACCGACACGTTGTGGCGGGACCGAAGCCGGTCCTTGATCCCGCGGACGACCTGGCGCTTCCCCTTGAGCGAGCCCGCGGCCGGGAGGTGGATCTCGAAGGTGAGGACTCCGATCGTCATGACCCGGGTCCGATCACAAACTCTGCGCCGCGACCTTCTCCATCACGAAAAACTCGATGATGTCGCCTTCCTTCAGGTCGTTGAAGTTGGCGATTCCGATCCCGCACTCGAAGCCCTGCTTCACCTCGCTCGCGTCGTCCTTGAACCGGCGGAGAGAGCCGACGCGGCCGGTGTAGATCACCACGTTGTCGCGGATCAGGCGCACCTCGGCGCTGCGTGCGATTCGGCCCTCGGTCACGTACGAGCCCGCGATCGTCCCGACCTTCGGGACCTTGAACAGCTGGCGCACCTCGGCCTGCCCGATGACCGTCTCCTTGATCGTCGGCTCGAGCATCCCGACCATCGCCTGCTTGAGGTCGTTCACGACGTCGTAGATCACCGTGTAGAGCCGGATCTCGATCTCCTCCTGCCGCGCGAGCTCGGCCGCCGTTCGGTCGGGACGGACGTTGAAGCCAACGATGATGGCGTTCGAAGCGGTCGCGAGGAGGACATCCGCCTGGTTGATCGCCCCCGTCGAGGCCCGCAACACGTTGACGCGGACCTTGTCGGACGGGAGGTCCCCGATCGCCTGCTGGAGCGCCTCGAGAGATCCCTGGACATCCGCCTTCACCAGGACCGACAGTTCCTTGACCGACCCCTCCGCAATCTCCCGGGAGAGGCTTTCGAGGGTTCGTCGGCTCGATTTCGCGAGCGCCGCCGCGCGGATCTTCTCCTGGCGCATTTGGGCGATCTGACGCGCCTTCTGCTCGTCCGCCACCGCCTGGAACCCGTCCCCCGCGTTGGGCTCCGACTGGAATCCCATGATCTCGACGGGCGTCGAGGGACCCGCCGACTCGACGCGCCGGCCGTGCTCATCGGCCATGGCTCGGACCTTGCCGAAGGCGGCCCCGGCGATGAAGGGATCCCCGACGCGAAGGGTCCCCGACTGGACGAGGACGGTGGCCACGATGCCGCGGGCACGATCGAGCCGAGCTTCCAGGACGACACCGTTGGCGGGGGAGTCGGCATCCGCCTTCAGGTCCTGCAGGTCTGCGACGAGGAGGATCATGTCGAGAAGCTCCTCGATCCCCTGACGCTTCTTCGCCGAGATCTCGCAGGCGACGGTCTTCCCTCCGTACTCCTCGACCAAGAGGTCCCGGTCGGCGAGTTGCTGTTTCACGCGCTCGGGGCGGGCATCCGGCTTGTCGATCTTGTTGATCGCCACCACGATCGGCACGCCCGCCGCACGGGCGTGGTCGATCGCCTCGAGCGTCTGAGGTTTCACCCCGTCGTCGGCCGCGACGACGAGGACCACGATGTCCGTCACCCGGGCTCCCCGGGCGCGCATCATCGTGAAGGCCTCATGGCCGGGAGTGTCGAGGAATGTGATCTTTCGTCCCTTCTCTTCGACCTGGTACGCCCCGATGTGCTGCGTGATGCCGCCGTGCTCCGTGCTCACGACGTTCGTCGCGCGAATCGCGTCGAGGAGCGAGGTCTTGCCGTGGTCCACGTGGCCCATCACGGTGACGACGGGGGGGCGGGCAACGACATGTCCGGACCCCGGCGAAGCGGCGGCCTCGACGAGGCCGGCCATCACCTGCTCCTCTTCGAACGTCAGGAAGGTGGCGTTGGAGCCGAACTCCTTTGCAAGGTCGAGCGCCATTTGCGGATCGAGCGGCTGGTTGATGGTCGCCATGACCCCGCGGGCGAGGAGCTTGGCGATCACGTCCTTCGACTTGCGGTTGAGCTTTTCCGCGAGCTCTTTCACCGTCACCGCTTCCGACAGGGTGATCGATTCGGGGACGGGCGGAAGATCGGGCTTCGGCTTGGCGGCCGGCATCGGGACCGGCTCCGGCGCCTTCGATTTCCTACGGGCCTCTCGATCCGCGGGAGCGTGCGGCCCCGAAGGGCGCCCGACCTGCGGGCGCTGCGGAGGCCGAGGGGCGGGAGCGGGAGCGACGGGAGGACGCCCCGGTTCCGGCCGGGCAGCCGGATGCCGTACGGCGGGCCCGCGGGCGGTGCGCCCCGTCGGGACCATGATCGGGACGGACCGTTTCGCGGCGTGGACCCGCGGTCTCGGGACGGCGGATCCAGTCCCGCTGATCGGCGGCATGGGCGCCGACGCCTTCGTCCTCGACGCCTCGCCCGACTTCGTCGGCGCGGGACCGGGCCCGCGCGCGGGCTCGGACACGACCATTCCCGCCGAGCTGGCGGCCAAGGGGACGGAGGCGGGCTCGGGCTCCGGTGAGATCCCTTCCGGGACCTCTTCCGCGGACGGGGTTTCGCTCGGAGCGACCGGTTCCTCGACCCGGTCGACGCCCGTTGCCGCGGATTCCGCGGCCGCCTCGACTTCCTCCCCCTCCGCCGGGGACCGGGGCTCGGAGGCGGCGCCGATCGATTCCGCCTCGGCCCCGTGCCGCGCCTCCTCGAGTTTCCTGCGTTCGGCTTCGATCGCCGCGGTGAGGCTTCTCCGGACGAGGTCCGCGGTCTCCGCGTCCAACGCGCTCAAGTCCGAGCGGACCTCTCTCCCGAGACGGTCGAGAAGCTCCAGGATCAGAGCGCTCTGGACCTTGAGCTCCTTCGCGAGTTGGAACACCCTGACGCCAGCCATGCCCTCTCCCGCGCGCTAGCCGCGCTCCCTCTCCGAGTCGCCTTCCGGCTCGGGTTCGGTGCTCTCGGTCGAGTCCGTCGCACCCCGCTCGACGGGTTCTTGCTCCGAGGCATCGCCCGCCTCCTGTTCCCTCTCGTCGTCGCCCGGAATCGATTCTTCTTCCTCGTCGGCGCGAGACTCCAGGGCGATCTCGGCGGCGTCGTGAATCTCGAGCGCGTCGTCCTCCGAAATTCCGTCGATGCTCGTGAGATCTTCGAGGGATGCGAGGGAAATCTCCTCGAGGCTGCGGAACCCGGCATCGAGCAGCCGCGAGACGATCTCCTGGGAGATTCCCGGGAGGGAGGAAAGCTCGCGGCTCGCGATCGCCATCCGCTCCATCTCCGCCTCGATCTCCGCCTTTTTCTCGGCCTCGCTCTTGATGTCGAGACGCCAGCCCACGAGCTTGCTGGCGAGGCGGACGTTCTGACCCTTGCGGCCGATCGCGAGAGAGAGTTGGTCCTCGGAAACGATCACTTCCATCTCGCGGGCCTCGTGGTCGCGCACCGCGACTCGATTGATCGTCGCCGGGTTGAGCGCGTTCCGAACGTACTGCGCGGGGTCGTCGTCGTACTGGACGATGTCGATCTTCTCTCCGCGGAGTTCCCGAATGACGGCCTGCACCCGGGAGCCCTTCATCCCCACGCATGCGCCGACCGGGTCGACGTCTCGGTCCTTCGACCGCACGGCGACCTTGCTCCTCTCTCCCGGGTCCCGCGCGACTGCGACGATCTGCACGGTGCCGTCGTAGATTTCCGGGACTTCCATCTCGAAGAGTTTCTTCACGAGCAGTTCACTTCCCCGCGAGAGAAGCAGCTGCGGACCCTTCCCGAGGCGGTCGACGTTCAGAAGGATCGAGCGGACCCGGTCGCCGGGGTTGTAGTGCTCGGCGCGCGATTGCTCTCGCCTCGGGATGATCCCCTCGGTCCGCCCGAGATCGAGGATCATGTCGCCGCGGTCGAATCGCTTCACCACGCCGGTCAGGAGCTCGCCGACGCGATCTCCGTACTCCCGCCAAACGATCTCGCGTTCGGCCTCCTTGACCTTCTGGTAGATCACCTGTTTCGCCGCCTGCGCGGCGATCCGGGTGAGGGGCGCGTCGGCACGCTCGCAAGGCGTCTCGAGCACCTCCCCCAGCTGGATCTGGGGGTTCACCTGCCTGGCTTCTTCGAGCGTGATCTCCGTCATCGGGTCGGCGAGATCGTCTTCCTCGACGACGATGTGCTTGTTGAAGAGATGGAACTGGCCGGAATCGCGGTCGAACCGTGCTCCGAACTCTCCGCGGCTCCTGTAGTACTTCCGCGACGCGGCCGCGTAGGCTTCTTCGACCGCCTGGATGATGACTTCCGGGTCGATTCCCTTCTCGCGCCCGATCATTTCGATCGTCTGCATCAACTCGCTGCTCATGGCAAGACGACTCCCATCGCGCGGACCCGCACGAATCCCCCGAGGGACTCGCGTCCGCCCTCCAACCCAGTTCCAATCCGAGCCGGGGGAAGGTGCCGGGCCCCGCGCGAACCGAGCGCGTGGCCGAGCCCGCGCGATTTCCCGGAACGAACCATCAAACTATACCACGTCGCCGGGAAGGAGTCGGCTTCCCCCGGGGGCCCCTTTGGACCGGTTCCGGCTCGGGATCCTGCACGGCGGAGAGGACCGCGTCGCGCTCGACGTGCACGCGGGTCCCCCCAGGGAGTGCCACGAGCAGATGCCGCGCGGAAGCCGCTTCGAGGGTGCCGCGCACCTTCTCGACCGCGCGATCCCCGGTCCGGATCTCGAGGACGACCCGGCGTCCTGTGTTGCGGCGGAAATCGTCGTCGCTGCGAATCGGGCGGTCGAGCCCCGGGGACGACACTTGGAGGTCGTAACGCCGGTCCGACAGAATCCCCGACTCTTCGAGGGAACGGTCGAGGATCCGGCTCACCGCCTCGCAGTCGCGGAGGTCGACTCCTCGCGGTCCGGGCCGATCGATGTCGACCCGCAGGAACGAGTGTCTGCCCTGCGCGTGGAAACGAACCTCGACGACCTCGACCCCGCAGGCCTCCGCGGCGGACCTCGCGAGATCCTCGAGGGGGGAACCGCTGTTCTCTCGATCGTCCACGTTTCGCCCGCTCTCCCGCTTCCCATCGGGCCAGAGAAACAAAAAAAGGCGGGCCGTCGCCCACCTTTCGAAAGGCCGCACGAGCGAACTTTAGCGAATCGGTGCCCTCGTCGCAATGTCTGCGCCCGCCGGCCCGGCGTACAATCGGGTCCCGCCCGGCGCGGATCGCGAACGAAGGGCGAGGAGGAAGGCGATGGATGCTTCGATCCGCTCCTACGGAGCGATTCGGATCGCGGTGATTGCCTGGCTGTCCGCCGGACTGGCTCACGCCGCCGTCGTGCGCGGCGTCGTTCGAGCGGCGGACGGCAACGCCGTTTCCGAGGCCGTGGTGAGCCTCGTGCCGGCGGATGAGGGAGGGGTCAAGGTCTCCGCCTCCTCGAACCGGGCCGGCGCGTTCCTGTTCGGAGCGGTGCGACCTGGTCGGTACGAGGTTCGAGCGGATGCGCCGGGGCTCGTTCTGGCGTTCGTGGAAGGATCCGCCCGGTCGGGCAAAGGGAACGACGTGGCATGGCGAATCGGGGAAGCGTCCCGACCGGACGCGCCGATCGTCGTCGCGATCGCGGACGATCAGGACGTCGAGTTGGCGCTGCGCGTCGAGAAAGGACTTGTGGTCGGCGGACGAACCCTCACGCTCGGGCAGGTCCTGGACAGCGCCCTCCAGAGCATCCAGGCCGGAAATTGCGCTCTCGCGGAGGACGAACTCTCGGCGCTCCTCGACGTCGACCCCAACGTCCCGAAGGCGCACTACCTTCGGGGGTTCTGCCGTGGATCGAAAGGCGACTTGGACGGAGCTCTCGAGGCCCTCGATCGAGCCCTTGCCTTGAAGCCCGGCTACCCGGGGGCGTCCCTCCTCAAGGCGCAGATCCTCGCGGGCGCGAAGCGAGTCCCCGAGGCGGAAACCGCCTTCCGGGCGGAAATCGCCGCGGCGCAAAGGTCTGAACTCGTGCGGGACGCCTGGTGGGGGCTCGGCCTGCTGCTGCGCGATGCGGGTCGGAGGGAGGATGCGCTCGGAGCCCTCGAACAAGCTGCAGGGGGCGGGAAGCCGGAAGCTTGGATCGAGGTTGCGGAGATGAAGCGCTCCGGAGGAGATCTCACAGGGGCGCAGGAGGCGCTCGAACGCGCGTCCTCCGCGGGAGCCCCGGTCACGAAGCCGCTTCTCAACCTCGGAGTGTCCCTGTTCAACGAGAAGCGATACGAGGAGGCGATTCGCGTGTTTCGTGAGGCGTCCGAGTCCGACGACGCTGCCCCTGCGGATGCGGCCATGGCCTTCGGCCTCCTGGGGAAGGCGCTCCTCGCCTCGGGGAAACGCGCGGCGGCTCGGGAGGCACTTTCGCGGAGCCTCGAGATCGCTCCTCGCGGGGATTTCGCGGACGAGGCCCGAAAGCTCCTCGAGGAGGCGGGTCGGTAGCGCCAGAGCGAGGTAAGTGTTTGATTCAAGAGGATTTAATCTGCCGACCCTGCGGATCCGGAAATCCGAGAATTTTTTTTCGGTCCCTATTGCATTCGCGCCGTCCTTTGCTACGATGGCCGATGCTTCGCACGGGAACGTCCGAAACGGGGTTCCGGAACCCGGGGCAAGGTCCCGGGGACGGCTCGTTGTCGCCCATGCGATGTTCATTGAAAACTAAATAGAGCGTGCCAGCCTTGCGGCGGCCGATGAGTCTGTCATGTCTCGTCGGCTTCCGTGAGAAGCCGAAATCTCTGGTTTGTGAACCCGGTGCTCCGCACCGGTTCCACGATTCAACTGGAGAGTTTGATCCTGGCTCAGAATGAACGCTGGCGGCGTGCCTAACACATGCAAGTCGTACGCGAAAGGGGGCAACCCCCGGTAGCGTGGCAGACGGGTGAGTAACACGTGGGCAACCTGCCCGGAGGTGGGGAATAACCTTCCGAAAGGAGGGCTAATACCGCATGACATCGCGGGGTCTTTGGATCCCGCGCTCAAAGCTGGCCTCTGCTTGCAAGCTAGCGCCACCGGAGGGGCCCGCGCCCCATTAGCTAGTTGGTGAGGTAACGGCTCACCAAGGCGACGATGGGTAGCCGGCCTGAGAGGGCGACCGGCCACACTGGAACTGAGACACGGTCCAGACTCCTACGGGAGGCAGCAGTGAGGAATCTTGCGCAATGGGCGAAAGCCTGACGCAGCGACGCCGCGTGGAGGATGAAGGTCTTCGGATCGTAAACTCCTGTCTAGTGGGACGAAAGCGAGGGAGGCGAACAACCTTCCCCGTTGACGGTACCGCTGGAGGAAGCCCCGGCTAACTCCGTGCCAGCAGCCGCGGTAATACGGAGGGGGCAAG
>CAZVOE010000098.1:1670-11491 GCA_964628935.1 uncultured Acidobacteriota bacterium | reverse complement strand
CGGGGCGTGGGCCGAGGGAGAAAACCTGATCCTCGAGACGGACTCCGGCCGCATCGGGATCCCCCTCGACCTCGTGGCGCGGGTGGAGAGCGTCGACGGGCCCGCCGCACGCAGCACGGCGGCCCCCTCCCGTCCCCCCCAGCCCTCCCCCTCCGCGGAGGGGGCGTCCTCGCTCGAAGAGGCGGCACGCGCCCTTCGAGCCGGCGACGCCGATCGCGCGGCGACCCTGTTCCACCGCGTGCTCGCCGAACGTCCCGAGCGGCTCGACGTGCGGATCGGGTACGCCCTGTCCGAGATCGCGAGAGGTCGGGACCCGGTGGCGCTCGCCGCGGTCCTCGATGGACTCGTCCTCCACCCCAAAGACCCGAGCCTCCTCGAGATCCTGGGCGACCTGCGCGACCGGGAGGAGCGGGTCGAGGATGCCTTGAGGGCGTGGCGCGAGGCCGGCCAGCACGCGCCGGACCCTCGCCTGACGGAGAAGATCGCGAAGGCGGAGCGGGAACTCGCAGCGGCGCGCGATTACGCGTTCGCCGCGACGGCCCACTTCACCGTGCGCCACGAGGGGGACCTCGATTCGGAATTCGCGGGCGCGCTCCTCGACTACCTCGAGGAGCGCTTCGGGGACCTCACGTCGGCATTCCGACACGCCCCGTCGCAGCCGATCACCGCGATCCTCTACCCCGATCGGGACTTCCGCGAAGTCACGCAGGCTCCGGACGACGTGGGTGGGCTCTACGATGGAAAGATCCGGGTCCCTCTCGGTGGCATGACGCGGCTCGACCCCGCGCTCGCGCGCGTGCTCTCCCACGAACTCGCCCACGCGATCGTGCACTCGAAGACCCGGGGGAAAGCCCCGCGATGGCTCCAGGAGGGCCTTGCGCAGTGGGCGGAGCCGCGCGCGCTCACTCGAGCCCAGACGGCGGAGGTCCGGGACCGGGTTCGGGACGGCGATCCCGCCGACTGGCACCGGCGCGCCTTCTCGTACCCCGCGGCCCTGTCGTTCGTGCGCTGGATCGAAGCCGAACGCGGCTTCTCGACCCTCGTGTCCCTTCTCGATCGTCTCGGCGAGGGGGTTCCCGAGGACGAGGCGTTCTCGGCCGTGTTCGGCCAGGGATACGCCGATCTCTGTCGACGCTGGGCGGAATCGCTCGATCGAGGAAAGGAACGTTGACCGCAGATCGACCGGACCGGAGCGTCGCCCGTCTCCTCTCGCTCCGCGCGGCGAGGCACGAGTCCGGGATCGTCCGCGCAGAGCGCGGGAAGCTCCGGCGCCTTTTCTGCCTCGATGGGGGGGCCCTCGTCTTCGTCGCGTCGAATCTCCTCGAAGAACAGTTCGGGGAATACCTCGTCAGGAGGCGGCTTCTCTCGCCGGCTCTGCGCGCGGCCCTCGTCGTTCGCGCGACGGGGGAACGCCGGAAGCTCGGGGAGGTCCTGCGGGAAAGCGCCGGGATCGATCCTGCCGTCCTCGTCGGAGCGGCCGAAGACCTTGCCCGGGAGCTCCTCTCGTCCACCCTCGAGTGGCCGGACGGGTCCGCTCGGTTCGATCGGGGGAAGCCGGACCTCAGCGGCGAGATCACCTTTCGCCTTTCCCCGTTCGACATGCTCGTCGCGCACTCCCGACGGTTCCCGGTTTCGATCGACGCCGTACGCATGCGGCTCGGCCCCCCCGACGTCCGCCCCGCCCGCACCGCCGAGGCGGACCGGATCCTCGCCGGCGTCGACCTCGATCCCCACCTCCGCGAGATCCTCGCGCGCTGCGACGGAGCCACGCCGCTTCCCGTCCTGGCGGACGGCTCCCCCGACCGAGACCGAATCCTCCGTTCCCTCTACGCGTTGATGCTCGCCGGCGTCGTGGAAGCCGCCCGGCCGAAGGTGCGTGCGGCCTCCGACGCCCCGCTGTCTCGCGAGGAGTGCCTTGCAAGGCTTGCATCGGCCGCGTCGGGCGACCACTATGCGGTGCTCGGCATCTCCCGCGACGCCTCGCCCGAAACGGTCCGCTCGGCCTACTACGCGGTCGCCCGCCGGTACCACCCCGACCGCTTCCGTTCCGGGGAGCTTCAGGACCTCCTGCCCAGGTTCGAGGCGTTTTTCGCGTTCGTGACCGAGGCCCACAATGTTCTCGGCGACCCGCAGCAACGTGCCGAGTACGACCGGGCCGGGGCCGCGTCGACCCAGGAGGCGGCACGCGCCGACACGACGCAGGTCGCCCGGCAGAACTTCCTGAAGGGGAGGGCGCTCGCGACGCAACGGCGATTCAACGAGGCGGTGGGATTCCTCGAGAGCGCAGTGCAGCAGGACCCGAACCGGGCGGAGTACCGCCTCGAACTCGGCCTTCTCCTCGCGAAGAATCCGCGGCGGCGGCGTGAGGCGGAGGCGCATCTCCTCCGAGCGGCGGACCTCGCGCCGAGCCTCGCCGCGGCCTACCGCGGCCTCGGGGAGATCTACCTCCGCGCGGAGATGCGGGCGGCCGGCTGCCGCCTGCTCCGGGAGGCGCACCGCTGGGACCCCGACGACGCGGAAGCGGTCCGGCTCCTCGCCGAGGCGGAGTCGGGAGGACGGGTTCCGGACGAGCCCGGGCCGCTTCTCCGCACCCGCTTCGCCGAGTGAGGATCGAGCGATGCCCTGGATCGTCGATGGGGACAACGTTCTCGGCTCTCGGCGCGACGAGGCCCGCAAGCGCCGCCTCGCATCCGCCGTCGGCTCCTTGAGCCGGCGTGTCGGTCGGCCGATCCTCCTCGTCTTCGACGGGCCCGATCCTGGGGCGCCCTTTCCCGGGGAGGTCATCTGGTCGGGTCCCGGCGCTCGAGCCGACGACGTGATCCGCGCCCGGGTTCTTCGCTCGGCCGACCCCAAGGGGTGGACCGTCGTCACGGACGATCGGCCCCTGGGCGACCGGTGCCGCACCGCCGGGGCGCGGGTGGTGCCCTGCTCGGTCTTTCGGCGGCAGATCGACGAACCGGCCGCGACGGGTGAGAAGCCCGGAGAACGGGAGGATCTCGAGTATTGGACCTCCATCTTCTCCGAGGACTGATCAGCGGAGCTGGACGACGGTTGCGCCGTCGCCCCCTTCTCCCGGCCCGCCGGGCCGGAACGACACGGCGAGGGGATGCCCTTTCACGTGCGAGCGGACCGCCGCGCGCAGGCGGCCGGTCCCGTGGCCGTGGATGAGCCGCACCTCCGTGAGCCCCTCCCGCGACGCGCGATCGAGGTAGCGGTCGATCTCGCGGATCGCCTCGTCGACCGTCATGCCGAGGAGATGGAGTTCGGCGCCCGGCCCGCCGAGGTCGCGCTCGGGCGGCGTCGAACGGGCCGCGACGCCGCGCGGGGGGGCCTCGCCGCCCCCGGGCGGAGCGAGATCGCCTGCGCGGACCGTGATGCCGACGCTTCCGAGGACGACCTCGACCCGGTCTCCCCTCACCGCGGCCACCACGCCGTCCCGTTCGAGGGAGACGACGCGGACCCGTTCCCCCACGCGCGGCGTGAACGACTCCGGCCGCGGGGGAGCGGCCGCCGCCGCCGGAGCGACCCGAGCCCGTGCCGCGGCGAGCTTCGATCGGAGCCGCGTCTGCGCGCGAATCCGGTCCTTCTCGAGCTTCGCGCGGAGCTTCCGATCGACGATCGAGGCGAGCTCTCGCTCCGCGTCCCTTCGGAAATCGGCGACGAGGTCCTCGAGAACGCGCGCCGCTTCGTCCCGGCGCCGCTCCGCCTCGCGGCGGGAGCGTTCCTCGAACCGCTCCCGCTCGAGCGCGAGGGCCGCCTCCGCCCTCTCGAGGGCGGCGGATCGTTCCTCGGCAGACGCCGTCAACCGCCGCAGGCGCGCGAGGAGCGTCTCGGCCTCGCGCCCGCCCGACCCGAGGATCTCCTTCGCGCGATCGACGAGCTCTCCCGGAAGGCCGAGCCGAGAGGCGATCTCGATGCCCGCCGAGGTGCCGGCGACCCCGGGAACGACCCGATAGGTCGGCTGCAATCGGATCTCGTCGAACTCGAGCGCCGCGCTCGACACCCCTCGCGCGGTCATCGCCCACGTCTTGAGCGGCGCCTGGTGGGTGGTCGCGACCACGGTCACCCCGAGATCGCGGAACCGTTCGAGGACCGCCTGGGCGAGTGCGGCCCCTTCGGCCGGCTCCGTGCCCGTCCCGATCTCGTCGAAGAGGAACAGGGCCGGGCGCCGGACCGTCGCGAGCCACTCCCCGACCGCGCGCAGGTGGGCGGAAAACGTGGAGAGATCGGCGTCGATCGACTGGTGGTCCCCGATGTCGGCCCGAAGCTGCGCGAGGCGCGGTACGGACGCTTCCGACGCGGGAACCGGGATGCCGCAGTGGGCGAGTGTGAAGGCGAGGCCGAGCGCCTTGAGCGCGACGGTTTTCCCCCCGGCGTTCGGACCCGACAGCACGAGGATCCTCGTCCCCGGATCGAGGAGGAGCCGGATCGGAACGCATCCCCCCGCTCCCGCCTCGCGGAGTCGACGATCGAGGAGAGGATGCCGGAGTCCCACGAGGTCGAACGACCCGTCCTCCTCGACGGTCGGCCGCACCGCCCTCTCCTCCTCGGCCCAGAGGGCTCGCGCCTCGATCGTGTCGATCCGCACGATCGCGTCGACGGCGGCCACGACCTCTGCGAGGCGGTCACGGAAGCGCTCGCTCCAGCGGACGATCACCCGCTCTCTCTCCGCCGCCTCCGCCTCCGCGAGACGGACGAGCTCGTTGTTCCACTCGACCGCCTCCATCGGTTCGACGAAGAGAGTCGCTCCAGAGGACGAGGCTCCGTGGACGATCCCGCGCACTTGCTTCGGGGCATCGGCGCGGATCGGAATCACGAAGCGGCCATTCCTCTGCGTCACGAAGTCGTCGCGGACGACCGCCCCCGCGGAGGGGTCGTGGAGGAACGACTCCATCTGACGCCGGAGCTTTTCCCCGGTCCGCACGATCGCCCTCCGGAGGCGGTCGAGCTCGGCGCTCGCGCCGTCCCCGAGCGTCCCGTCCGGCTCCACGTGGCGGACCACGGGCCGCGCGAGCTCCGCGAGATCGGGGATCCCCCCCCGGATCGCGTCGAGCACCGGGCGCGGCTCGGGGCCCCGGCCGGCGGAGGAACGGCGGAGGTCGGCCGCGACCACGAGAACGCTCGCGAGGTCGCGCAGAGACCGCGGCTCGACGGCGTACCCCGGTACCGCCAGGGCCGAGAGCGCCGGTCGCGGGTCTGGAAGGCGGGCCGGAAGCAGCCTGCCGTCGGTGCGGCGCACCGCGCGGCCCTCCTCGACGCCCGAGAGTTCGCGCCGGATCGCGTCGAGGTTCGAGAAGGGGCGCGCCTCCCTCAGCAACCGCGCGCCCGCAAGGGTCGCCGCGTGACCGGCGATCGACTCGAGGACGGAGTCGAGCTCGAGGGCGGCCCGCGTCGCCGGATCGAGGTCGAGCGGAGTCGAGTCGAGGGGTTCCAATCGGTTCAGGCCCCCCCGGGATGGCGGTCGACCCCCTCCGCGCGGACCCTCCGCACCGTCCGCCACAGGTAATGCAGTCCCGACCCCAACACGCACAGCAGGGCCAGCCAGACCATGAGGTCGACCACGGGGTGTCGGGTGCGGAGATGATTGAACAGGAGGAAGACGCCGATCGTGACGATCTCGACGACGGTCGTGATCTTCCCCCAGATCGTCGGTTCGAAACGGGTCGCTCCGTAGGCCAGATAGAGCATCAGGGCGACCGAGACGATGAAGACGTCCCGGCTGATCATCAGCACGGTCAACCAGATCGGCAGGCGGTTCACCATCGGGATCGCCTGGAACATCGCGGGGTACTGGGTGAGCAGGACGAAGGCGGCGACGAGGAGGATCTTGTCCGCGGCGGGGTCGAGGTAGGCCCCGAGGGCGGTTCGCTGCCGAAACAGCCGAGCGATCAGGCCGTCGAGCAGGTCGGTGATCCCCGCCGCCACGAAGATCGCGAGGGCCCAGTCGAACCGAGCCTGGAGAACCGACAAGATGAAGAAAGGGACCGCCACCAGCCGGAGGAAGGTCAGCTGATTGGCGAGGGTGAGATTGCCGAGTTTTCTTCGGAGAACCGGTTCGCGCATCGGCGGTGTCCTATACCCCACCCCCGCTTCCGACGTCAAACCCGCCGGCGTTTGACTCGCCGGGATGCCGTCCCTATGTTCCCCCGGCGGAGGGGACCACTTGACGGGGCGCGAGGGACTCCCGCAGATCGAGGCGAACGACACGATGAGCATCGACGACCTTCTGCGGTTCATGGTCAAGCAGGGCGCGTCGGACCTCCATCTGAAGCCCATGCGCCCTCCACTCCTCCGAGTGCACGGGAAGCTGCTTCCCCTGAAGGGCGACCCGCTCCACCCCGATCTCCTCCGGGAGATGCTGTCGTCCCTCCTCAACGAGCGGATGAAGGCCTCCCTCGCCGACCGGCTCTCCGTGGATTTCGGGCACAGCGTCCCCGGGGTATCGCGGTTTCGGGCGACCGTCTTCCACCAGCGGGGAACGCTCTCCGCCGTCTTCCGGCGGGTCCCGTTCGAGTTTCCTTCCCTCGAGGACTGGGGTCTACCGCCGGTCATCGCGGAGTTCGCCAAGCTCGCCCAGGGGCTCGTGATCCTGACCGGACCCACCGGCTCCGGCAAGTCATCGACCCTCGCCGCGCTGATGCGCCTGATCGTCAACACGAGGCTCTGCCACGTGGTCACGATCGAGGACCCGATCGAGTTCCTCCTCCGCGACAACCTGGGCGCCGTCACACAGCGCGAGGTCGGCACCGACACCCCGAGTTTCTCGGAGGCCCTGCGAAACGCGATGCGCCAGGATCCCGACGTGATCATGGTCGGAGAAATGCGCGACCTCGAGACGATGCAAACGGTGCTCACCGCCGCCGAGACCGGGCACCTCGTCTTCTCGACCCTCCACACGAACAGCGCGGCACAGACGGTCGACCGGATCGTCGACCTCTTCCCGGACGGGATGCACCGCCAAGTCCGCCAGCAGCTCGCCACGGTCCTCCAGGGAGTGGTCTCGATGCGCCTGGTCGAGCGGGCCGACGGCCAAGGTCTGATCGCTGCGGTCGAGATCCTGAGACACTCCCCTCGCGTCGCGAAACTGATCCACGAGGGAAACCTGGAATCTCTCGAGGAGGAGATCGAGAACTCGGTTTCGTACTACCGGATGCAGTCGATGAACCAGTCGCTCGCGGCCCTCGTGATTCACGGGGCGATCACGAAAGAAGCCGCCCAGGCGGCCAGCAGCCGCCCCGGGGACCTGGACCTGTTGTTGCGGAAGATGCTCTACGCCGCCGAACACGGCGTCGAGCCGGAGGGAGAGACGATGGCGGAACCCCTCGGGGATTTCTCCAAGATCGTCGAGCTTCAGGAAATCCGGAAGCTCTACGACGAGATGCAGGAGCGAACCGGGCGCGAGTTCCGGGAGAAGGACGAGGAGATCGCCCGGCTCCGCGAAGAGCTGCGCGCCCGAAGCGACACGAACGCGGGGAACGGGGCGCTCGTCGAACAGCTCCGCGCCGAAATCGACCGACTCAATCGCCAAATCCAACTGATCCGTCAGGAGTACGAAGCGCGGCTCGAACGGGTCAACGCCCGGGTGAAGGAACTCACCGCGGGCGGGACGGTCGCGGCGGGAGCGCCCGTCGAGCCCGATCGAAAGGGCGGCTTCTTCCGGAGGTGACCGGGCCCTCGTCCCCTCAGTCCTCGGAGGCGGGAGGGTACGCGGGGACACGATCCGCGTTCGGAGCGTCGGGATCGTTCGCGAGGACGGCGGGGTTCCGCACGGTACACACCGTCGAGATCGCGTGCTTGAAGACCATTTGCTCGCCGTGGCCGCCGTCCAGAAGGAGCGTGAAGCGGTCGAACGACCGCACCCGCCCGACCAGGCGCTTCCCGTTGGCGAGGTAGACCGCCACGACGGTGCGGTTCTTGCGGAGCGCATTGAAGAACTCGTTCTGCAGGTTGCCGTCGTCTCGATCCATGGAGATTCCTCCGCTCGATGCGCCGGAGTATAACTCACTCCGCTGATCGCTCACCCCACATACGCGCGATGCGCACGGCGAGCGCCTCCTCCGCCTCCGCAGCGTCGAGCCACACCGCACCCGTTTCCGAACGGAACCACGTGCGCTGACGCTTGGCGAACCTTCGAGTGTTCCGCCGAACTTCCTCGATCACCGCGTGTGGATCGGTCCCGGCGAGCACCGCCGCGAGCACCTCGCGGTACCCGATCGCGCGAAACGCGTTCGCGGCGGGAGGGACGCCCGAGGCGAGAAGCGCTCGGACCTCCTCGACGAGCCCCGCTTCGAAGAACGCGGCGACCCGCCGATCGAGCTCCCGGGCCAGCGCCTCCCTCTCGAGGTCCAGAACAACCTTGACCGCGGCGTAGCGCTCTCGGCCGGAGGCCCAGGTTCCTTCCGCGGAGATCCGCTCGCTCCATGTCGGTCCTCCCGCGGCCGCGAACTCGAGCGCGCGGACGAGGCGCTGGGTGTCCCGTTCGGAAATCCGGACGGCGGCCGGAGGGTCCGCTCGGCGGAGCATGCGGTGGAGGGCGACGGGCCCCCTTCCCGCCGCGATCCGAAGGAGGCGCCTCCGGAGCTCCGGGGCGCGGCGCGGCGCGTCGACCACCCCGCGCAACAGTCCGCGCAGGTACATCCCCGTTCCGCCCACGACCAAGGGCACCCGGCCGGCCGCCACGATCTCCGCGATGGCGCGTTCCGCGTCCGCGACGAAAGCACCGAGCTGGTAGTCGATGCGGGGATCGACGTGATCGACGAGATGATGCGGGACGCGGGCGCGATCCGCGAGCGCGGGCTTGCCGGTCCCCGCGTCGAAGCCGCGATACACTTGGAATGCGTCGCAACCGACGATCTCGCCGCCCAGGATCTCCGCGACCCGCACCGCGATGCGCGACTTCCCGGTGCCCGTCGGACCGGCGATGACGAGGATGCGGGTCAGCCCTTCGTATCCGCCCGGCGGCTCTCCATCCGCTCGCGCGCGCGATCGCGGTACTCGTTCACCGTTGCCACGAGGTGGTCGGTGCAGTAGGTTTGACCCCGCTCGATCGGTGCCCCGCAACGGACGCAGCGGCCCCTTCGAAGTTCCCTCCCGACGGGGGAGAACGCCCCGAGCAGGATCCCCGCCCCGAGGCAGAGAAGACCGGACTTGAGGGCGAGACTTCCCCAGTCGGAGGCGAGCGCAGGAGTGATCCACCCGATCGCCTCCGCGAGGCTCGTCCAGACCGCAGCGGCGAGCAGCGCGAGCCCGAGGAATCGGAGGGTCCTGCCCATGATCGTCCCCTCTCCCGGAACCCGGGAAAAGCCGCTTGGAATATAGTCCCCGAGCGTTCGGGGGCCAGGGAGACCCGCTCACGGCGGCGCGGGGCGGGCCGGTTCGAGAACCGCGCCGCGGTAGTAATGGCCGAGGATCTCGACGTAATCCGCCCCGCGCAGGGCCATCCCGTACGCCCCGACCTGACACAGCCCCACCCCGTGCCCCCAGCCCCTCCCGGCGAACACCGCTCCGCGCACCCGCCCCTCTGGGTCCCGCTGGAGTTCCACCGAGGTCAGGCTGTCCCGGAGGTCGAAGAGGTTCCGCACTTCGAAACCGCTTACGGTGGCCGATCCGGAGCTCCCGACGACGCGAAGTTCCGCGATCCTCCCCGAGACGCCTCGGCGCACGACCTCGAGATCGAGGAGGACTCCGAGCCCGAGACGGCGCTCGACCGCCTCCTCGAGCTCCCCGCGTTCCCGCCGCACCGTCCAGGAGTGGACCGACGAGCCCCGGTCGTCCGAAACGCCTCGGAGGGGGGGTCTCAGCTCGAGGAACTCGACGTCGGC
>CAZVOE010000098.1:0-1660 GCA_964628935.1 uncultured Acidobacteriota bacterium | reverse complement strand
GTTCGCCGCCCGGCGCACGGGGACGCGATCCCCCGGCCAGAGGTCGAGACGGGACGCCGGGGTCGACTCGGCGCCCGCCGCGGAGAAGAGATAGGGGTGCCGCCCGACGGAGACCGCGATTTCCCCGCTCCCGCGCGCCAGGCGGAGCGTCTCGCCGCGAACGTCGCGCACGGTCCCCTCGAGGAGCCCCGCCGCCAGGTATCCCTCGGCGATCCGCGCGAAAACGGGAACGAGCCGCGCCACGCTCGCCGGTTCCCGAGCACCGAAGCGCCCGTCCCTCCGCGGGCGGAGATCGGCCCACGCCGCGAGCGCGGCGAGCGCGCGCACGTGCCCTTCCTCCGCCGCGAGGGCCTCCCGGTCGCGAAGGATCGCGGGAACGTCCTCCGGCTCGAGGATGACGTCCGCCCGATCGCCCCATCCGAGGTCGTCGACGAGCATCCGGCAGGCGGAGGCGAGATCGATCACCCGAGGTACCGGCCGTTCGGGCGGCGGCCTGCCGGCGGCGCGGGCGAGGCGGACCGTGATTCTCCGCATGCGTGGACCGTCAAGCGGCGCGCGGAGCCGTACGGGATCGATCGTGTCGAGCACTCCCATCGCCGCGAGGAGAGCCGCGTGCCGCGTGACGTCCTCCCCCGATTCGGAGACGACCGACGCGATCCTCGCACCCGAAACCGTGAAGCCGTTCGAGCCGGGCTCCTCGCTCCGGCACGGCACACCGCGCAGGTAGGGGGCATCCTCCTCGGGGAAGACGTTCCAGACGTCCTCCGTGTGACCGCCGCACGTCGAAGTGTAGAGCGCTTTGATCGGCCGACCCTCGTAGGTCAGGATCTGCCCCCGCGTCTCGAGGACCGCTCGGTCGGAGAGCGGATGCTCGACGTCGGCGCCCCCGTACACCTGGCATCGAGGGGTCGAGCACAGATCGTACCCGTCCTCGGCGAACTGACCGAGGTTGGCCCGGAGATAGGTCCGCGCGGCGACGGCCTGCGCCTTCTGGGCGTCGAGCCGCGGCCAGAGCTCCGGGCCGAGCTCGGACGGGACGACTCCGCGAAGGTACGATTCTGCCTCGAGCCAGTTGACGGCGAGCGCCCGGCCGTCTCGACCGGCGCGAATCTCGACGACTCCCCGGTAACGCCTGCCGTCCACCGAGAGCAAGCCCCCCGCCTCCGGAATCGCCACGAGCCGCGCGAGGGCGGTCGGACGCGAGTTCCACTCCGCGTCGACGACACGCAGCGTGACTCCCTCCACCGGGCGGGCAGGCTCCGAGACGAGAAATGCCCCGGCGACCCCGGAGTTGCGGATGTCGGCGACGAGTCCCGCGAGCCCCTCCCGGTCGGAGGACTCGCCGATCCGCACGCGCCAGGCGCCCCGATCCGGATCGTGCCGCACGACCCCCGGTACCGCGAACGCGTCTCGCAGGCGGTCGAGCTCCGCGCGGGCCGCCGCCTCGGTCGCGTAGGAACCGGTCTGGACGCGCCAGAGGTCGGGGACCGCTTCGGACGGCGCGCCCTCGACCACGACGGCGACGTCGCCGCGATACGAGGAGCGCCACACGTCGATTCCGCGCACGGGATCGACGATGCGGAACGGCCCCGTCGACCCGAGACGGATCGACGCGCCCGAGGCCACGAGGATCCGCACGATCGTTCCCGCGCGATCGGCC
>CAZVOE010000097.1:3874-11506 GCA_964628935.1 uncultured Acidobacteriota bacterium | reverse complement strand
CCGTCCGTCGCCCGCGCGAGAAGGGAGGAGAGGCGCGCCGCGCCGCCGAGCGATTCGAGCGCCCCCTCCGCGAGCCGGCCGAGTGCGAGGGCGACCGGCGCCGCGAGGGTCGAATCGTCGGCCTCACCGGCCGCCTCGGCGAGAAAAGCGGACAACGCCCGCGCCGCGCGCGCCGCGTCGTCGGGCACGACGACGATCCTCGCCCCCGGCGCGCGCTCGGCCCGGGCGAGGTCGGCAAGACCCGGAGGGAACGGTACGGACTCCGGGGCCGCTCCTGCCGGCCGTACCTGCGATCGTTCGGCGTCGAGCATCGGGTCCGCTCCGCGTTTCACACCAAGAACCGGTCGAGGGCCGCCTGGGCCCCCTTCACCCGATCGGAGTCGCGCATGTCGAGTCCGAGCGCGCTCTCGAGGTCGTACCGCGGCGCGTCCGGGTTCCGGTAGAAGAGCCCGATCGGAATCACGTCTTCGCGGGCCGCGTACGCGCGGGCGTCGTCGAGGCGCGACGGGTCGTGCTCCACCCGGTTCTTGAACAAGCGCTTCAGCGAATCGTCTACCGGAACGCCCCGTTCGTGGGTCATGAGGAGCACCTGGGTCGGGTCCTCCTGGATCCGCGTGAACTCATCCTCCATGTAGTGCGGGCAGCGCTGGAGGATGCGCACGAAGGCGAGCCCCGGGTGGCGGTACGCCTCCCGGATCGTCGCGTAGACGTGCGGAGGGTTCCAGTCGACGGTCTGCGCCACGAAGGAGCAGTTCGTGATCCCGAGAGTGACGGTCAAGGGGTTGAGCGGCGGGAGCGTCGTCCCGAATGGGTGGGTGTTCGACTTCGTCCCCTTCAGGGACGTCGGCGAGGACTGCATCTTCGTCAGGCCGTAGATGTGGTTGTCGAGGAGGAGCACGGTCATCCGCATGTTGTAACGCACGGCGTGAATCCAGTGGCCCGTCCCGATGGCGCAGCAGTCCCCGTCGCCCGTGACGACGAAGAGCTCGAGATCGGGGCGTCTCGCGCGGATTCCCGACGCGACGGGGAGGGGTCGGCCGTGGAGACCGTGGAAACCGTACGTCTTCATGTAGTGAGGGAAGCGGCTCGAGCAGCCGATCCCCGATACGACGACGAGTTTCTCGGGGGGGATCTGCTCGTCCCGCGCGAGTCGCTGGACGGCGCCGAGAACGGAATGGTCGCCGCACCCCGGGCACCAGCGCGGAGTGCGGCCGACGTAGTCCTCGAGGACCATGCAGCGCGGCTTCGATTCGAGGTCCCAGTCCTGCTTCAGGCCGAACATTTCGCCACCTCCCCGTTCAGGATCGCGAGACGGCCTCGGATCGCCTTCTCGATCCAGCCTGGCGCGAGCGGGGTCCCGGGGACCCGGGACCAACAATCGACGTCCACGAGGGTCTCGGAACGGAGCAGCCGCGCGAGTTGCGCCAGGCGCCGGTGCTCGACGGGAACCGTCGGATCGCCGAGATCGTCGCTGTAGTTGATCTCGACCGTCATCACTCGGCGGAACCGCGCGAAGATCTCGCGGAGGCCGGGCTCGAGGGGCGAGAGGAATCGGAGGTTGAGCGACGACACGCGATGGCCTTCGTTGCGGAGCCTCGCGACCGCCTCCTCGATCGCACCGCGGGTCGAGCCCCAACCGACCACGAGGAGATCCCCTTCGTGGTCTCCGAACACTTCCGGCGGCTTGAGCGTCTTCTGAAGCGCGACGAGCTTGCGGCTTCGCATCTGCATCCCGCGCTGGTTGATCGCCGACTCGTACGCGACGTGGCTCCACTCGTCGTGCGCGAGACCGGTCAAGACGTACTCCCCTCCGCGCTGTCCCGGAACGGGGCGAGGGGAGAGGCCGGTCGCCGGATCCCATTCGTACGGACGGACCCTGCGGTCCCAGTCCGCCTGCGGGACCGGCGGGGCGAGCCACTCCTCGCGGATCTCCGGGCGGCGGAAGAGGGTTTGCCCGGTGGCGAGGTTCGCGTCGGTGAGCACGATCACCGGCCCCCGGAACGTCTCCGCGAGCCGCCGGGCCGTGACCATGAAGTGGAAGCACTCCTCGATCGTCGAGGGGGCCATCACGACCTTCGGCGCGTCTCCGGGGGCCCCGAAGATCGATGCGAGCAGGTCCCCCTGCTCGACCCGGGTCGGAAGCCCCGTGGTGGGGCTTCCGCGCTGCACCACGACGACGACGATCGGCAGCTCGGCCATCACTGCGAGGCCGATGAACTCGGTCTTGAGCGCGAGGCCGGGCCCCGACGTCACGGTCACCGCCGTCTTCCCGGCGTAGCTCGCGCCGAGCGCGAATCCGATCGCCGCGATCTCGTCCTCCGCCTGGTGCAGGAACCCGCCCGTCTCGTGCAGGTGCGCGGCGAGGTAGTGGGACACGCTCGTCGCCGGCGTGATCGGGTACATCGCGCAGACCTCGATGCCGGCCGCCATGATCCCGAGCGCCACCGCCTGGTTCCCGTTCATGACGACCTGCGGCTCGGTCGGCGGCCGGACGGGGACGTGGAACCGCTCGGAGACGTTCTCCTCGGCCCAGCGCGCGCCGGAGAGAACGAGATCCCGGTTCGCCTGGACGACCTTTTCCCCCTTCTTCCCGAGACGCTTCCGGAGCTCGTCGAACACGATCTCGAGATCGCGGCCGTAGATCGAGCAGAGCATCCCCACGCACCACATGTTCTTCCCGCGGCGCGGGTCTTCGACGACCTTCCGGCACTCCTTGTCCATCGGGACTTCGTAGACGACGTAGCCTCGCCGGCGGAAGTCCTCCATGGCGTCGGCGTAGGCCTTTCGGATCTCCGGGTCGTCCGATTCCCCCCAGGCGCTCTCTAGGAAGAGGATCGTCCCTTCGCGCAAGGCGCCGTCGTCGATCCGCGCGTAGAGGACCTGTTCGTTGAATGCGACCACGACGTCGGCGGTCTCCCCCATGTTCGTGACCGGCTCGGTCGCGAAACGGATCCGGTTTCCGCTCGCTCCCTGCCGGGAGCGGAACGGGGGCTCGATCTCCGCCGGGATGATCTCCACGGTCCAGACGCCGTTCCCCATCTTGGCGCAGACCGTGCCGAAGAGCTGGCCGGCGGTCTGCGCCCCCTCACCGGAATCGGAAACGAATTCGACGATGTGCTCGGGGACGATCTTCGGCGCGTTGGACATGTTCGACTCCTCGATCGGGTCCGGCTAGTCGCCTTGGCCGGTCTCTTCGACCGCGGCGGCGATCAGGATCTCGTTCTCCTCGGCCTCGTGTCGTCTCAGGCGCGCGGTCAGAAGTTGCAGGTGCCCCGAGAGCTCGCGCAGCTGGTGGCGTTCCGGGTCGGAGAGCGCCGCAGCCCGTCGCGAAACCTCGTCGAGCGCCCGCAGGATCTCGGGATGCTCCTTCTCGAGGCGCTCGAGCGCCGGTGCGAAGCGGGGACGACGCAGCGGCATCTCCCGGTAGAGCCACCCCTCCGTCTCGTCGCGGAAGTGCTCCTCGAGCGAACCGCGGAGGCGAGCGAGGCAGGCCCGGACCTCGCCGAGCCAGGTCTCCGCCGGCTCGGGACGCCGGTCGAGACAGCTTTCGAGCGCCGCCACAAATTTCATGCATTCCCGATGCTCGTCGAGCACCTCGTCCACGCGATCCATCTTCAGCCTCCTTCGGTTGACGCGATCGGGCGGACCGCGGGAAAGCCGCTCGAGCGCGAGTGTTCCCGATCGTCGACGAGGAAGAGCGCCTCCACGCCGGGGATGCTCTCGACGAGGGTCAGTCCGCGCTCCGGTCCGAGAACCATGAGCCCGGTCGCCAGCGCGTCGGCGGCGGTGGCGTCGGGGGCGATCACCGTCACGGCGCTCGCGCCCGTCGAGGGGCGTCCGGTCCGGGGGTCGAGGATGTGGTGGTACCGGACGCCCTCCTCCACGAAGTACGCCTCGTAGTCCCCCGAGGTGACGATCGCCCCCGACGAACGCGAGATCGCCCCCCAGAGGGCTCCGGGCCGCCGCGGGTGGGCGATTCCGACCGTCCAGGGACGCCTCCCGGGCGAGGACGCGAGGCGGATGTCGCCGCCGCCGTCCACGATGTAATCCCGGATCCCCCGGGACTCGAGCACCGCCGCGGCCCGATCCACTCCGTACCCCTTTCCGATCCCGGCGATGCCGACCTTCATGGAACGATCGGGGAGGGCGGCGGTCCCGCTCCCCGCGTCGAGGAAGACCTTCCGCCATCCGACGTGGGTCCGGCACTCGGCCAACTCCTCTTCCGAGGCGAGTCGGTACGGTTCGCGAAACGACCACAGCCGACCGCACGCGGCGAAGGTGACGTCGAACGCTCCGCCGGTCCGTTGGGAGATTTCCGCGGCGCGCGTGAGGACGGCGAGTAGGTCGGCTCCGATCGCGACCGGCGCTCCGCCCGCGGCGCGGTTCAGCGCCGAGACTTCGCTCGTCTCCTTCCACTCGCTCAGGAGCGCCTCCAAGCGGTCGATCTCGTCGAAGGCGGCGTCGATCGCCGCCCGCCCGTCCTCCGCGGACGGGGCCCGGACCCGAATCTCGAACGTGGTCCCCATCTTCGCGCGTCGGTCCGTGAACACCTCGTCCGCGGAGGGGGCCGCGCACCCCACCGCGCCGAGCAAGCCCACGAGACCGGCGAGGACGGTCCGGTGCCCCAAGCGCTTCTCTCCTCCCGCAACGGCCGCGATGGAACCGGAAATTCAGCACGACCCGTGCCACGCGGCGACGCGGGACGGGAAGCAAAAAGAGCGGATTCCAGAGCAAAACGCCCCCTGTTCCCGATCCGGCGGCGAACATTTTGCGGCTCCCCTCGCGGCCGGCGATGCGATGGACGTAGACTCGCGCATGCTCCGGAGGACGCCGGTCCCTTTCCGTTTCCCACTCCTCGCCTGTGCCGGCCCGCCCGCATGCGCGGGCCCCCCGCTCCGGAGCGACGGCGAGGCCGCCGATCACGGGCGGCTCCGACACAACGGGTGGGCGCGCGACGGCGCGGGGGGAACGCACGCACCGTTCGTCCGAAGGGGCGGAGAGGACGGGCGATGAGCTCCGCACCCCGGGACCGTCTCGCCTGGATCGGGATCCCGCTCGCCCTCCTCGCCCTTCACACCGCCACGCTTTCGGGGTACGGGATCTTCCGCGACGAGTTGTACTACCTCGCCTGCGCCAGCCGACTCGACTGGGGGTACGTCGACCATCCCCCCCTTTCGATCCTCGTGCTCTCGATCGTGCGCGCTCTTCTCGGTGACTCGGTCGAGGCGATCCGCCTGCCCGCCGCGCTCGCCGGCGCGGCGACGACGCTCCTGGCCGTCTCCACGGCGCGCGCGATGGGAGGAGGGCGCTTCGCCCAGCGCCTCGCGGGACTCGCCTGCGCGGTCTTCCCCGCGGGGATCGCCCTCAGCGGATTCTATTCGATGAACGCGTTCGATCCGATCTTCTGGACCGCTTGCCTCCGGATCGCGGTATCGGCTCTCGCCGGAGGAGACCCGCGGCTCTGGCTCGCATTCGGGGCCGTGGCGGGAGTCGGGCTCCAGAACAAGATCAGTGTCCTCTTCCTCGGCTTCGGTCTCGCGGCGGGGCTTCTCGCGACGCGGCGAACCGACGTCTCACGCACGCGTTCCTTTTGGCTCGGCGGAGTCCTGGGCTTCGCGATCTTTCTCCCTCACCTCGTTTGGCAATGGCTCCACGACTGGCCGACGCTCGCGTTCATGGAGAACGCGCGCCGCTACAAGATGACCGGTCACGATCCGCTGGGGTTCCTCGCCGAGCAATTCGTCAACGCCAATCCCGGCGCGTTTCCCGTGTGGCTCGGCGCCGTGGTCTTCCTCTTCGTCCGGGCGGAAACGAAGGCTTGGCGCCCGCTCGGCGTGGCGTTCCTCGCGATCGTCTCGGTCCTGATCGCGACCGGCGCGAAGCCGTACTACCTCGCGCCCGCCTTCCCGTTCCTCTACGCGGCCGGAAGCGTCGCTTGGGAACGGTGGGCCGCGCGAGGATGGGCGCGCGCCGCGCTCGCCGCCCTCGTGCTCGCGGGGGGCCTTTCCGCCCTGCCGGTCGCGAAGGCCGTTCTTCCGCCCGATGCCGTGATCGCCTACCTCCGGGCGACCGGGATGATGCCGGACTCCGGAGAGCGGAACGAGCTCGGCGCGTTGCCGCAGCACTTCGCCGACCAGCACGGTTGGGAGGATCTCGCGCGCGTCGTCGCGCGCGTGCGCGATTCCCTCCCCGAGGAGGAGAGGGAGCGGGCCTGTGTCTTCGGACAGAACTACGGGGAGGCGGGCGCGATCGAGTACTTCGGTCCGGCCCTCGGCCTCTCGCGGGTCGTCTCCGGGCACAACTCCTACTGGCTCTGGGGCCCCGGCGACTGCGGGCGCGAGGTGTGGATCGTGATCGGCGACGATCGCGAGACCCTCGAAACGGTTTTCGGGTCGGTCGAGCTCGCCGCCACGTTCTCGTGCGAGCTGTGCATGCCGTACCAGGACGACAATCCGATCTGGATCTGCCGCGACATGGAGGGGGAGCCGGAGGCGCTCTGGAGGGGCGTCCGGAAGTTCATCTAGGCTTGTATTTCGGGTGGACGCGAAGGCTCTTGTGGATCGCCCGCCACCGGCTCCGCTCCGTCGCTTGCGCCCTCGGATCCTCCTTCCGGTCCAGGTAGGCCATCTCGCGAACCAGACGCCGAAACCCCTCGACGCGTGCGGGATCGAGCGTGCCCTCCTCGACCGCGGCGCGCACGGCACAGTCGGGCTCCGCCTCGTGCCGGCAATCGGAGAACCGGCACCGCCGCGCGAGCGACGCGATCTCGGGAAAGGTCTCGAACGTCCCTTCGTCGGCGTCCCACAGCGCGAGCTCGCGCAACCCCGGCGTGTCCACGATCAGCGCGCCGCCCGGAAGTCGCACGATCTCCCGGTGGGTGGTCGTGTGCCGGCCTCGGCCGTCCCACGCGCGAACCTCGGCGGTGCGCAGGATCTCGGCGCCCGCGAGCCGATTGATCAAAGTCGATTTTCCCACGCCCGACGAGCCGAGAAGCGCGACGGTCCGGGCCGGCACGAGCGCAGCGGCGAGGTCCTCCAGGCCGAGCCCCGTCTTCGCGCTGACCGGACGGACGTCGATTCCCGGGGCGACCGCCTCCGCCACCCTCACCGTCGCCGGCACGTCGTCGCTCAGGTCGGCCTTCGTCAGGACGATCGTCGCCGCCGCGCCGCTCTCGCGGGAGAGGGCGAGGTAACGTTCGAGGCGCCTCGGATTGAGGTCGCCGGGGAGCGCCGTGACGATCCAGATCTCGTCGACGTTCGCCGCGACGACCTGCTCCTGGGCCTCCTCCCCCGCGGCTTTCCGGGAGAATCGGGTCCGCCGCGGGAGCACGGCCCGGATCCGCGAGCGATCGGCGTGGAACGTCGCGTCCACCATCACCCAGTCGCCCACCACGGGGAGATCCGCGGGCGTGACGGCGCGATGCGCGAGCGAACCCGCGACGGACGCCCAGATCTCTCGATCCTCCAGGCGGACCCTCTTGAGCCCGCGATGCTGGGCGATCACGCGGCCGGGAAGGAGGCCCCGGTGCTCCGGCGCCTCCGCGTAGGCGGCGAAGACGGGAGTGAAACCCCAATCCGCGAGGGACATGAGAGTAGTAAACGGGGACTGGCACCTTTTCGACAAGCGAAAAGG
>CAZVOE010000097.1:0-3864 GCA_964628935.1 uncultured Acidobacteriota bacterium | reverse complement strand
TTATCCCCACCCCAAAGGGGCCCAGTCCCCATTTTCCCACCCGCGCGAGACGGGACGTGGCGACGGTCGCGCGGTGCGCCAGCGGCGGCGACGCGGACGGCTTACGGCGCCGGAACATCGGGTGCCGCGCGCTGTGCTAATCTCCCCGTCCCTCGCTTCGGAGCAAGCCCGTGCAAGATCTACGAGACCGCATCAAGCGCCTCATCGTCGATGCCCTCCATCTGGAGGGGATGAACCCGGAATCGATCGGAAACGACTCCCCGCTCTTCGGCGAAGGCCTGGGGCTCGATTCGGTCGACGCGCTCGAACTCGTCGTCGCGATCGAGAAGGAATTCGAGATCCGGATCCAGAGCCACGAAGTGGGGAAGGAAGCCTTCGCCTCGGTCGAGACCCTCGCTTCCTTCGTGCAGTCGCGGCTCGCGGCCGCGGGCAGAGCCTGACAGGCCCTCTCTTTGGACGGCGCCGGCCGGATCTCGTGGTTGATCCTCGGCGGAGGCCCCGCGGGGAGCACCGCACCCACCCCCCTCCCCCGCGGGGGTTTCTCGGTCCCGGTTCTCGACTCGAAGCCTCGACCCCTCGAGAACCCCACGAGGGCCGCGCCATGACTCCGGTGAGCCCCGCCGGTGGGGGGCGCGATCTTCGCGGGGAGCTTCTGCCGCCCGAGATCGTGCCCCTCTTCGACGATCGGTTCGTCCGCTCGTGCGACCTCATCGAGGAGTACGTCCACCGGCTCGCGCTCGGGATCGCGCGCGCCGCCGGACTCGAGGAGCCGTTGCGCGCCGGGGGGAGCGCGGAGGCGGTCGCGCGCGCCGCTGGGCTCCATCCCGTCGCGGGCCCCGCGCTTTGCGCGTGGATCTTGCGGGCCCTCGCCGAGCGCGGGGTTCTCGAGCGCGGACCTTCGGGCGACTTCCGGCTCGGCGGCCCACTCCCCGAGGCGGACCCCGACGAAATCTTCGAGGAGCAGAGGGCGCACGACCCCTCGGCACTCCCCTCCTACCGATTGGCCCGGATCGCCGCGGCGGCGTATCCAGCCGTGATGCGGGGCGAGATCGCCGGGGAGGCGGCCCTCTTCGCGTCCGACCGGGTCGCCGCGTGGGGAGAGTACTTCTCGAACGCGAACCCGCTCTACGCGATCGCGAACGCGATCGGCGCCGAAGCGCTCGCCGCCCGCTTCCCTCACCCGCGCGGGATCGTCCTCGAAGTCGGCGGAGGGTTCGGGAGCGGGGCCTGGGCCGTCCTCGACCGCCTCGCCCGCGCGGGCGCGACCGAACGTGCGGAAGCGTACCGATTCACCGAGATCTCCCCGATCTTCCTCCGCCGCGCGGAGCGCGCCCTCGGGGCGCGGGCGGATGCTGCCGGGCGGCTCTCGTTCGGGAGGCTCGATATCGATCGCCCCTTCGCGGATGCCGGAATCGACCCCGGCACGGTCTCGGTCGTCTACGGCGTGAACACCCTCCACGTCGCCCGCGATTTGCCCTTCACGCTTCGAGAGATCCGCAGCGCCCTCGCGCCGGGCGGCCTCGTGCTCGTCGCCGAGTGCATGCGTCCCTTCGCGGGGCGGACGGTGTACGTGGAGTTGGTGTTCGTCCTGCTCGAAGCCTTTCGACGACCCGGGGGGGGCTTCCGGACGCCGGAGGAATGGCGGACGGCCCTCGAAGCGGCCGGCTTCGTGAACTCGTTCGTCTGGCCCGACCTCCCCTCGATCCGCACCCACTATCCCTCCTTCGTGGTCGCCGCGGCCGGCGCCACGCGCCCATGACCGCACCGAGCCGGCGGATACGACTTCCCGAGGAGGGCTCGTGGTTCGAGGGGCACTTCCCCGGGAGCCCGATCCTCCCGGGCGTCGCGCACCTCGCGCTCCTCGACCGGCCGATCGGATCGCTCCTCTCCTTCCGCTTGCGCGTTCCGCTCTTTCCCGGAGACGAGATCGAAATCGAGGAGCGGGGTCCCGACGTCCGGGGGATCCGTTCGATGGCGATCCGGCGGGGGGAGGCGGTGGCGAGCCGGGCGGTGTGGGAGGATGCCTTGGAGCTCGACGCCGTCGCCCCGACCGGGAAGGGAGACGCCGGCGTCGACGGAGACGACCCCGCCTCCTGGCTTCCCCACCGTCCCCCGATCCTCTGCGTCGAGCGTCTGCTCCCCGTGGAGGGCGGGGGCGCCGACTGCGCCGTGAGGTTCCCGAGCGTCGGCGCGTTCGTGCGGGAGAATCGGATTCCCGCGTTCTTCGCGCTCGAGTGCGCGGCGCAGGCGACCGGCGCGCTCGAGGGAGCGATCCGCCGCGGGCGAAGCGGCGCCGCTCGACCTCGGATCGGCTACCTCGTCGGCGCGAGGGGGGCCGCGTTCGCGGCCCCTTGGCTTCCCGCGGGCGTCGTCGGAATCGTGCGCGTGAGGCTCGAGGCCCATGCGCCGCCGCTCGCCGTCTACCGCTTCGAGCTCGAGGTCGGTGGGCGAAACGCCGCGTCGGGAACGATCCAGGTCTGGATCACGGCCACAAGCGCCTGAAGAGGAACCATTGGTGGGGGGCGGAGCGGATCGCCCACTCGATCTGCTCGCCGATCAGCCGGGTCGCTCGCTCGACGTCGGCCCGTCGGTCTCGCGTGCGCGCGGGCCGAAGGGCGTCCCGGAAGACGAGCCGGTACCTGCGCCTGCCGGTTCGGAAGACGAACGCAGGAAGGACCGGGACCCCGGCGACCCGCGCGAGCGCGGCCGGGCCCGGGGGGAGAGGGACCGGCCGCCCGAAGAGGCTCGCCTCGACGACCGCCCCTCCCGAGCGCGGGCGGTCGGCCTGCATCGCCACGATGTCCCCTCTCCGGAGCGCCTCGAGGAGGACGAGCCCCTGGAGCGGGTCGTCCGACTCGAAATGCCAACGGTATCGCGCCGCACCGAAGCCCGCGATCGTCTCCTCGAGGAACCGTTGGGCTTCGGGACTCATTTCGGGCTCGCGCACGAGGTGGACCATCCGCGCCTCCCTGTCGGCGGGAAGCATCGATCCGACCTCGTAGTTCCCTAGATGCGCGGTCACGAGGACGAACCCCTCACCCGTCCCTGCGATCTCCCTCCAAACGTCCATCCGCTCGACGTCGACGTGGAAGGACCGGTCCGTCGCGAGCCGCTCGTACCGTTCGCTCAGGTTCCACGCGAACGACCACATCGTCCGCCAGATCCGCCTCTGCCGCTCGAGGAAGCCGCACGGTCCGAGGACGACCTCGAGGTTCGAGGCGATCGAACGGCGGATCCGGAAGAGAAACACGAAGAAGAACGACACGAAGAGCGTGATGAAGATCCCGATTCCCCAGGACGGGAGGAAGGCGACCCCCCAGCGGTGGAAGCGGTACCAAAAAACCCCGGTGACGTGGAACCGCCCGAGAAGACGGCGCGCGCGGCCGTACTCGGGTGCGTGTGGAGGAATCGTCTCTGCGGGTCCGCTCAAGTGGCCGAGTGTAGCAGCCGCCTCGGGGCTGCTAGACTCCCCCCCGTGACCTTGAAACCCCACGAACCCTTGCGGGAGTACTACCCGAACGAGACCGCACACCGCTCGTGGGTTCGCTCGATCTTCGACAGGACGGCGGAGGACTACGACGGGGTCGAGAGGATGATGGCGTTCGGCTCCGGCCCGTGGTACCGCCGCCGGGCGCTCTCTCGGTCGGGGCTCCGAGCCGGCATGGACGTCCTCGACGTGCGCGCCGCCAGCGAGAAGGCCCTGGCCTCGGCCCGCGCCGAAGGGCCCTTCTTCCTCGAGATCGTCACCTACCGTTTCCGCGGGCATTCGATGGGCTACCCCGAACGCTACCGCACGCCCGCCGAGGTCCAGAAGTGGCAGGAGAACGATCCGATCGGGATCTACCGGCGGCGGCTGACCGAGGC
>CAZVOE010000096.1:0-11980 GCA_964628935.1 uncultured Acidobacteriota bacterium | reverse complement strand
TCGTGGGCGAGCCCCGCGGCGGCGGCGACGATCGCGGCCCCGAGAACGCTCATGGTCGCGGCCGTCCCCCACCGGGGAGCGAGTGCGCCCGCGTTGCGGTCTCGCGCAGCCGCCGCCGCGACGATCGCGCTCCAGAGAATCGAAGGGAGCCAGGCGGTGAAATCGGCGAGATTGTGGACCGCGAAAGCGGCGGCGCCGAGAGCGAGCCCCGCCCGGACCGGTTCCCCGGATCGAAACGCGCGGCCGATCCCCCCGAGAAAGAAAACGAAGAAGGCGAGCGTCAGCGCCCCTCCGATCGGTACTCCGAACTCCGCGGCGAGCTCGAAGGGGAGGGAATGCGCATGGCGCGACTCGTTGTCCCCGGCGCGTCGGTATTGCGAGAACGACTCGCCGTACCCGCCGGGACCCACCCCGAGCCAGGGATGCTCGACGGCCATCTCCGCGGCGATCCGGATGTTTCCCGCCCGGAGCCGCCACGGGCTGTCCGGGTGGTCGATCGCGACGACCTCCGGGCCGCGGAGCGCGACCGCGGCGACCACGATCGCGAGGGCCGCCCCGATCGAGGCGAGGGCCGCGGCGGGGCGCTTCCGGCGCATGAGGACGAGCCCGGCGAAGGCGGCGACGAGCCCGAGCGCTCCGGCCGCCGTCAGGGAGCGGGTCGCAACGAGCCCCACGAGTTGGACGGCGGCGGCGATGCCGGCGACGAGGCGGAGTCGCCCCCGCGTCGCGAACGCGAGCCCGAACGTCGGCGCGAGCGCGAGGACGAGGAAGATCCCCGCCGCGGCCGGCGTCACGTGCCCCGCGTACGCCCTCCCCTGCTCGAGTCTTCCCAAGATCTCCTCACGCCAGGCGACTCCCGAAGCGCTCCGAACCGCCTCCGCCATCGCCTCGAGCCCGACGAGGCGTTCCCAGATCGCGCGGAGCCCGACGGCGCACCCCGAGACCGCGAAGAAGGACGCCACACGCGTTCTCGCGCGAGCGGTCTCGAAAGATCCGCCGGCGGACAGTGCCATCGCGAGGGCAAGCACGCCGGACGCGACCGGCGTAAAGGTCGCACCCGGCGCGTCGGCGATTCGCCCGAGGAACAGGCCTCCCGCGGCGAAACCGGCGACGAGGAATCCGCCCGGCGGCCGTGCGAGGGCGAAGGCGACGAGAACGAGAAGCGCCCCGCCGGCCATCGCAACGCCGTGAACCTCGGGCGGAGCGAAGGCGGGGAGGAGCAGGAGCGCGAGGAGCGGGAGAGAGCGCGAAGGCTCCGACGTCCTCGATTCGCTGGCGGTTTCGGCGCGGGGGTTCACGCGCGGCGAAGTCTATCCCGCATCGAGCCCCTCCGAAAACACGAACGGCGCGGCGGGACCCTGGAGGCCGCGCGCCGCGCCGTCCGCGGATCGGAGCTTACTGCTGGGCGCCTTCCGGGTACCGGACGAACTGCCCGTCGATGAAGCAGATCTGGTCGTTGAACGTGGTGGTCACGCCGGCCGTGCAGGTCGTGCCCGAGCCGTCCTTGCCGAAGGAGTACAGCGTGTAGGTCGTGGTTGCGGACGCGACCTGGAAGGTGTTGCCCCAGCCGTCCTCTTCCGGCATGTTCTTGATGTAGATCGGCTCGACGACCGCCGCGAGCGCCGCCGCGGTGGTGGCGACGGGGTACAGGTTGCTGTCCACCGCGTACGACTCGACCGCCGTACCGATCGACCGCAGGTCCGCCATGGTCCGCTTCTGCTTGCCGCGGTCGATCGCGTTCAGCAGGTTCGGGATCGCGATCGCGGCGATGATGCCGATGATCGCCACCACGATCAGAAGCTCGATCAGCGTGAAGCCCTTCTGGTTCCGATTCAGCATGTTCTTTGGCCTCCTTGAGTGGGTCCGCCCCGAATAGAGCAACCGCGATGCCATGCGTCTCGAGCCACGCCTCGCTGCCGATTGGCTCGGATTGTCCACCGATTTTCCGTCCTCCCGCGTTCCGTCCTCGCAGTCCCATGCCCGGTGGTGTCGGCCGGCGGCCGCCCGGGTGACGCGGGGCGTCACCATGATCCTACCGGACCCCGCCCATGCGTTCCGCCTCCTCCTGGGCGTAGTCGTCGTCGGGGGCCCCTGGGGCCTCCCGTCCGGTGAGTCCGTACTTTTTCGCGAAGTAGCGGAACGAACGGAACGTCATGCCCAGAAGCTCCGCGGCGCGGGTCTGAACCCCGCCGCAGCGCTCCATCGCCTCCGCCATGTAGCGGGCGCGGAGCTCCTCCAGATGGCGATCGAGGTCGACCCCGGAATCCGGCAGCACGACGTCGATCGCTCCCCGTCGGTTCCCGCCCGCGCGGACCTCCACCGGCAGGCTCTCCGGCTGGATCGACTCCGTCAGCTCGAGGGCGACCGCACGCTCGATCACGTTCTCGAGCTCCCTCACGTTCCCGGGCCACGGGTACCCCTCGAGCCGCTCCATCGCCTCCTCGGTGATGCCGCGGATCTCCTTCCCCATGGCGGAGCGGTACTTCTCGAGGAAGTGCTCCGCGAGGGGAGGAATGTCCTCGGGCTTTTCCCGGAGCGCGGGCATTCGGATCGGGATCACGTTGATCCGGTAAAAGAGATCCTCGCGGAACCGCTTCTCGCGAACCATGGCCTCGAGGTCCTGGTTCGTCGCCGTGATCACCCGAACGTCGACGTCGATTTCCTCCGTCCCGCCGACACGCCGGATCCGCCGCTCTTGGAGGACCCGGAGGAGTTTGATCTGCATGGCGGGGGAGGTCTCGCCGATCTCGTCGAGGAAGATCGTCCCTCCGTGGGCGGCTTCGAACAGGCCCTTCTTCGTCGCCGTCGCACCGGTGAAAGAGCCCTTCATATGACCGAACAGTTCGCTTTCGAGCAGCTCGTCGGGGAGGGCGCCGCAGTTGATCGACACGAACGGCTTCTCGCCCCGGCCCGAGTTGTAGTGGATCGCCCGCGCGATCAGCTCCTTCCCGGTCCCCGATTCCCCCTGAATCATGATCGTGCTTCCGGTCGTCGCGACCCGCTCGATCAGCTGGAAGATCGCGCGCATCTTTCCGCTGCGACCGACGAGCCCGTCGAACCGGTACTGCCCCCTCAGCTCCGCCCGGAGGGAGCGGTTCTGCTGTTTCAGGTCCGCGTTCTCGAGCTCGAGACGCTGCTGGTCGAGCGTCTTCCGGACGACGATCTTCATCTCGTCCAGATCGAACGGCTTCTCGACGTAGTAGGCCGCCCCTTGGTTGAGCGCCTCGATGGCGGTCTCCTTCGACCCGAAGGCGGTCATCAGCACTACCGCGGTGTCCGGTGCGACGCGGCGGGAGTGACGGAGGAGGTCGAGCCCGCTCTTCCCCGGCATCGAGATGTCGGTGATGATCAGGTCGAACGGTCCGCCCGTGCGGAGTCGCTCCTCCGCCCGCTCGGCGGATTCGGCGGCGTCGACCTGATACCCCTCCTTGCGGAGCATGAGCCCGAGGAGATCCCTCATGCTGCGCTCGTCCTCGACGATCAGGATCTTGTTCACCGTTTCATTCCTCCCGCGAACACCGCACGGTCCGTCTCGACCGGTTCCTTTTCCGGCCCCCGCTTCACCGCCCGGCGCGGAATCGTGATCGTCACCCTCGTTCCCTCACCGGGACCGCTCTCGACGGAGATCCGGCCGTGGTGCTCTTCGACCAGCCGATAGACGATCGCCGCCCCGAGGCCGGTCCCTTCCGCGAAGGAACTCCGGAACGGCTGGAAGTACCCTCCCATCTCCGACTCGCTCATCCCGACCCCCTCGTCCTCGAAGCGGATCGAGATTTCCTCGCCCCCCGGCTCGCTCCCCACCGAGATCGCCAGGCGCCCCCCCTTCGGCATCGCCTTGAGCGCATTCGTGGACAGGTTCCAGACGACCTGCCGGATCCGGTTCGCATCGACCTCGGCCCAGATCTCCGGCTCCCCCCGGATCAATTCGACGCGGTGGGCGCTCCGGATCTCGCGACTCTTGGTCAGGAGTTTCACGTGGTCCTCGAGGAGCTTGACCAGATCGCAGCGCTGCGGGTTGAAGGTCCCCGGACGGGCGAACAGGAGGAAATCCTTGATCGCCTGGTCCAGGCGCTGGGACTCGCGGAGGATGATGTCCATCAGTTCGAGCGTCTCGCCGGTCGGGCGAACCTCGGACTTGAGGTACTGGACGGAGCCGCTGATCGCCGCGAGCGGGTTCCGCAGCTCGTGGGCCATTCCGGCGGCCATTTCCCCCAGCGCCGCCATCCGCTCCTTGAGACGGACCTCCTGTTCGAGAGCGTGGATCTCCGTGAGATCCTGGAAGATGAAGATCGTCCCCAGGGGAGCGCCGCTCCGGTCCTGCAAGTTCGATACGGCGAATCCGAGGAAAATGCGCCGGCCGTCGGGTCCGTCCCACCAGCGCTCGAGCCGGAAGCGTCGTTTCGCCAGGAGCTCGAGGCGCGTCCGGCGGAGAAACCCCCGTTCGAGGCCGAAGACCGCCTCCACATCTCGTCCCTCGACCGCCTCCTGGGCGAGGCCCAGGATCTCGACTCCGCCCCGGTTCAGGAAATTCACGCGCCCGTCGAGATCGGTCGTCAGTAGCCCGCTGTGGATCGATTCGATGATGTTCTCGTTCAGCGCCTGAAGGCGGGCGACCGTGCCACGACGCTCGTCGAGTTCGCGCCCCTGAGACCGGACCCGCTCCGCGAGCGCCGAGGCGAGGAGGGCCGTCGCCGCGAATCCGATCAGGTGCGCCAAGAGAGAGTAGGACACGTGGCCCGGGTCGATCGCCGGGAGCGGCGGGACGAGGCGACCGAGCGGGGCGAACGCGTTTCCCGTCACGACGGTCGCGCCGTAGAGAACGCCGCAGACACTCGCCGTCACGAGCGCACCCCGCCGGAGGTCGAGAAGTGCCGCCGTGCAGATCGGGATGACGAATAGGAACGACATCGCGCTCGTCGCGCCGCCGGTGATCCCGACGAGCGCCGCGACGAGTAGCGCGTCGCCGATGAGCTGCACGTACGCGAACACGAGTCTTCCCCGGAGCCAGCGTTCGAGCGCCGCGTACACGAGCGACGATCCGTACGCGACCGCCGCCAGGAGGAACAGCGGCCGCAGGGTCTGTCCGGGGTTCAGGACCAACTCGATCGCGAGGGAAGAGACGAGGAGCGTCGTGACGGTAGCCACCCGAAGCACCATCAGGAGCCGGAGCTGCCGTTCGATTTCCGTGAAGTTCATGGTGCGGCGGGGGCGGGGCCCCCCCCGCGGGCCCCCGCCGCGATCTCCCTGACCGGATCAGCCGATCTTGCTGATCAGGTCGAACATCGGAAGGTACATGGAGATGACGATGCCGCCGATCACCACGCCGAGGAAGCAAATCATCACGGGTTCGAGAAGGGCGAGCAGGTTCGCCGTCGCCTCGTCGACCTCGTCCTCGTAAAAGTCCGCGATCTTGTTGAGCATCGTCTCGAGCGCACCCGTTTGCTCTCCCACCGCGACCATCTGGACGACCATCGGCGGGAAGACATCCGTGTTCTTGAGCGGCTCGGAGATCGTCTTGCCCTCCTCGATGCTGCGGCGGGTCGACATGATCGCGTCTTCGACGACCGCGTTTCCCGAAGTCTTCGCCGTGATCTCGAGGGCTTCGAGGATCGGCACGCCCGAGGACACGAGGGTCCCGAGGGTCCGACAGAATCGCGCGACGGCGATCTTCCGGAGAACGCCCCCCAAGACCGGGATCTTCAGGAGCGCCCCGTCGATCACGCGCCTCCCGCGCTCGGTCTTGTGGTATCGGTAGAGCGAATAGACCCCCGCGCCGATCGCGGCGAAGATCATCCACCACCACGTCCCGATGAACTCCGAGGCCGCGATCGTGATGCGGGTCGGAAGCGGAAGCTGCGCGCCGAGCCCCTGGAACAATACGGCGAACGTCGGGATCACCTTCCACAGGATGACCCAGACGACGCCGATGGCGATCGTGATCACCGCGACCGGGTAGACCATGGCCGACCGGATCGCCGAGCGCAGCTTCACGATCTTCTCGATGTATTGCGAGAGCCGCTGCAAGATCGTGTCGAGGATACCGCCGGCCTCGCCGGCGGCGACCATGTTCGCGTAGAGGTCGTCGAAAGCGGCCGGGTGCTTCCGCATCGCGTCGGCGAGCGTCGACCCCGACTCGACGTCCTGCCGAACCTGGAAAAGAACCTTCTGGAAGGTGCGGTTGTCCTGCTGCGACGCGAGAATCTCGAGACACTGCACGAGCGGCAGACCCGCGTCGATCATCACCGAGAACTGTCGCGTGAAGACCGCGATCTCCTTCCGGCTGATGCCGCCCCCGAACTTCGGAAGGGCCAGTTCCTTCCCCTTCTCGGTGACCGCGGTGACCATGATCTGTTGCTTGCGGAGCATCGCCACGACCGCGTCCTTGCTCTCCGCCACCAGCACGCCTTCCTGGACCTTCCCATTGCGGGTCCGGCCCTTCCACGAGTAGTTCGGCATCGTTCCACCTCCTCGGACGCCCGCGGCGCCCCGCCTCAGCGCCTCTCCGCGGGACGCCGGTTCGCGCCGGCGACCGCCGCCCCTTGGAACTGGATGGCGCCGGCGCCGCGATTGATCATGTCCTGCAGCTCGTCCGGATTGGACGACATCGAAAGGGCCGTCTGGATCGTGATCTGCTTCTTGAAATACAGGGTCGCGAGCGACTGGTTGAAGGTCTGCATCCCGTACTGCGCCTGGCCGGTTTGCATCGCCGAGTAGATTTGGTGGACCTTGTCCTCGCGAATGAGGTTTCGGATCGCGGAGTTCGGAACGAGGATCTCGAGCGCGAGACACCGCCCTGCCCCTCCCGCACGGGGAAGGAGCGCCTGGCACAAGATCCCCTCGAGAACGAGCGACAGCTGAGCCCGCACTTGCGACTGTTGGTGCGCGGGAAAGACGTCGATGATCCGGTTGATCGTCTGGGACGCGGAATTCGTGTGCAAGGTCGCGAACGTGAGGTGTCCGGTCTCGGCGATCCGCAGCGCGGATTCGATCGTTTCGAGGTCGCGCATCTCTCCGATGAGGACCACGTCAGGGTCCTGCCGCAGCACCGAGCGGAGAGCGTTGGGGAAGCTGTGGGTGTCGGCGTGAAGCTCCCGTTGATTGACGAGGCACTTCTTGTGCCCGTGCAAGTACTCGATCGGGTCCTCGATCGTCACGATGTGCTCGTGCCGTTCGGCGTTGATCTTGTCGAGCATGGCGGCGAGCGTCGTCGACTTGCCCGACCCCGTCGGCCCCGTCACCAAGATGAGTCCGCGCGGCTTCTCGCAGAGATTCGACACGATGTCGGGAAGCCCCAGCTCCCGGAAGCTCCGCATCTCCCACGGGATCGTCCGGAAGGCGCCCGCGACGGCGCCCCGTTGGAAGAACACGTTCGCCCGGAAACGGGCAAGACCTTTTACGCCGAACGAGAAGTCCAGCTCGAGCGTCTCCTCCAGACGGTGTTTCTGCGTGTCGGTGAGAACGCTGTACACGAGCGACTTCGTCTCCGGGGCGGTCATCGGCGGGAGCTGAAGCGGGACCATCTTCCCGTCGATTCGGATCTGCGGCGGAGAGTTGGTCGTGATATGGAGGTCGGTTCCGCCCTGGTCGACCAGGGTCTTCAGAAGCTGATGCATCGTGACGCCCATCGAAATCTCCTTTGCCCGCGGACGGGCGCCTACAGGACCGTCTCCCGGACGACTTCCTCGACGCTCGTCGCGCCGTCCCGGAGCTTTTGGAGACCGGAGGCTCGGAGGGAGATCATCCCCTCCTCGATCGCCTTGCGCTTCAGTTCCATCGCCGAGGCGCCGCTCAGGATCAACTCGCGGATGTCGTCCGTGATCTCCATGACCTCGAACAACCCGACGCGCCCTCGGTACCCCGTGTTGTTGCAGTTGGGGCAACCCCGTCCCTTCATGAGCTTGACCTTCGGCGCCTCGTCGATCGAAAAGCCGATGTCCACGAGCGCCTGGGGAGGCATGTGGATCTCCTCCTTGCAATCCTTGCAGATCCGGCGCACCAACCGCTGCGCGCAAATGAGATTCACCGAGGTCGCCACCAGGAACGGCTCGATGCCCATGTTCATGAGGCGGTTGATCGTCGACGGAGCGTCGTTCGTGTGGAGCGTCGAGAGCACGAGGTGTCCCGTCAAAGCCGCCTTGACCGCGATCTCCGCCGTCTCGAAATCGCGAATCTCGCCGACGAGGATGATGTTCGGGTCTTGCCGGAGAAAGGCGCGCAGCGCTGTCGCGAAATTCAGTCCGATCTGCTCCTTCATCTGCACCTGGTTGATCCCGTGGAGGTTGAACTCCACCGGGTCCTCCGCGGTCATGATGTTGGTCTCCGGAGTGTTGACCCGTGCGATCGAGGAGTACAGAGTGTTCGTTTTTCCGGAGCCCGTCGGCCCCGTGACGAGGACCATTCCGTAGGGTTTCAGGATCTGACGCTCGAACTTTCCGAGCGATTCCGGCTCGAATCCCAGGCGCGTCATGTCCAGGACCAGGTTGTCCTTGTCGAGGAGCCGCATGACGATCTTCTCGCCGAACAGGGTCGGGAGGACCGACACGCGATAATCCATTTCCTTCGACTTCCCCTGGAGCTTCATCTTGATCTTGATGCGCCCGTCCTGGGGGAGACGCTTTTCGGAGATGTCGAGCTTCGCCATGATCTTCAGTCGGCTCGTGATCGCGTCTTTGAGTTTCATCGGCGGGTGCATGATCTCGTAGAGGACCCCATCCACGCGGAACCGCACTCGAAAGTCCTTCTCGTAGGGCTCGATGTGGATATCCGATGCGTTCTTCTTGATCGAATCGGTGAGGATGATGTTCACGAGGCGGACAACGGGCGCTTCCTCGGACACCTGCTCGAGCTTGTGGACGTCGAGTTCCTCTTCCTCCTCCATGAGCTCGAGCGCTTCGGTGTCGGTCTCCGCCATCTCGTCCATGACCTTCTTGAGCTCGAGGGCATGGGCCGATCCGTAGTACCGCTCGATCGATTCGCGGATGGCGATTTCGCTCGCGACGACCGGCTCGACGTTGTAGCCCGTCATGAACTTGATGTCGTCCATGGCGAAGACGTTCGTCGGGTCCGCCATGGCGATCGTCAGCGTCGCCCCGGTCCGGTTCACCGGAAGAACGAGGTACTTCTGCGCGACTTCGGACGGAACGAGGTCGATGACGCTCTCGTCGATCTCGAAGTGCCGGAGGTTGATCGACGGGACGCCGTACTGGTCGGACAGGAGCTGGGTGATGTCGTCTTCCTTGACGTACCCCAGCTTGACCAGATTGAAGCCGAGCTTCCCGCCGTTCTTCTTCTGCGCCTCGAGCGCTTCCTGGAGCTGCGGTTGCGAGATGAGACCCGCTTTCAGGAGCATTTCCCCCAACTTGACCGCCATGGGCCTCCTCGCGCGGAACGGCCGCGAAAACGCGCGTTTTTCACGGTTTCTCGCGGGCGCGGGGGAATATTGGTCCCGTGAAAATTATTGTCAAGGAACGGAGACCGGTGACACTTTGCAGCACCGGGATCCACGGAGAGCCGTGGGTCCGGCCCTTGACCGGCCGGAGCCGACGGTTCAGGCGGGTGTCGAGTTCTTCTTGGGCTGCGGGAGGAAACGGTCCATGAAACGCGTGGAGAGCCGGCCGCGCACGAAGTCTTCGTCGGTCAGGATCCGCTGCTGGAGCTTCACGTTCGTCTTGATCCCCTCGACGACGAAGGATTCGAGGGCCCGGCGCATCCGCAGGACCGCCTCTCCCCTCGTGTTTCCGTGGGCGACGACCTTCGCGATCATGGAATCGTAGTACGGTGGGATCACCGCCTCCGCGTAGGCCGCCGTATCCACCCGGATGCCGGGACCTCCCGGAACGTGGAACGTGCGGATCTTGCCCGGGCTCGGCGTGAAGGTGTCTGGGTCCTCGGCGTTGATACGGCATTCGATCGCATGGCCGTTCAACCGCACCTCGTCTTGCGCGAACGAGATCGGATCGCCCGCCGCGATCCGGATTTGTTCCTTGATGAGGTCGATCCCGGTGACCATCTCGGTCACCGGGTGCTCCACCTGGATCCGGGTGTTCATCTCGATGAAGTAGAACGACCCGTCGGAGTCGAGCAGGAACTCGACCGTCCCCGCGTTCACGTAGCGGACGGCGGTTGCGGCTCGGAGCGCCGCCTCCGACATGCGGGACCGGAGCCCCTCGTCGAGGGCGGGCGACGGGGACTCCTCGAGGAGCTTCTGGTGGCGCCTCTGGACCGAGCACTCCCGCTCGAAGAGGTGCAGGAGGTTCCCGTGCGTGTCGCCGAGGACTTGGAACTCGACGTGTCGGGGCTGCGCGAGGTACTTCTCGATGTAGACGTCTCCCACGCCGAACGCCGCCTCGGCCTCGGCGCGCGCGGCGTCGAACAGACGCGGGAGGTCCTCGGGTCCGGGAATCACGCGCATGCCGCGTCCCCCGCCGCCGGCCGAGGCTTTGACGAGGACCGGGTAGCCGATCTCGTCGGCGATCTTCCGGGCTGCCGCCTCGTCCGGAACGACTCCACCACTTCCCGGGATCGTCGGAACCCCCGCCGCACGGACGGTCCGGATGGCCTCCGCCTTGTCGCCCATTCGCCGGATGACGTCTGGATCGGGACCGATGAAAACGAGGCCGCACTCCGCACAAACGTCGGCGAAGTGCGCGGACTCCGCCAGGAAGCCGTAGCCCGGGTGAACCGCTTCCGCGCCGGTGATCTCCGCGGCCGACAGGATCGCCGAGACGTTCAAGTAGCTGTCCCGATTCAACGGCGGCCCGATGCAAACGTCTTCGTCCGCGAACTTCACGTGCAGGGAATCCGCGTCGGCGGTCGAGTGGATCGCCACCGTCTTGATTCCGAGTTCCTTGCACGCGAGGATGATGCGGAGGGCGATCTCTCCTCGATTCGCGATCAGGATCTTCCGGAACATTTCCGGGGCCCCGTTTCCGGACGCTCTCAGGCCGTGGGCCGCAGCCGGAACAAGACCTCGCCGAATTCGACCGGCTGGCCGTTCTCGACGCAGACCTCCACCACTTCCGCTTCGATCTCCGACTCGATCTCGTTCATGAGCTTCATCGCTTCGATGATGCAGAGCACCTGCCCTTTCCGCACGCGGGACCCGACGTCCACGAACATGGGAGCGCCCGGACTCGGCGCGCGATAGAAGGTGCCGACGATGGGGGAGGTCAGCTCGACGAGGTTCCGATCGACGCTCGGACCGTCCGGTTCCGCGGCGTCGGCGACGACGACGGGAGTCGCGGCCACGGGAACACCCACATGCGCGACGGCGTGGACGGGCGCGGGAATCGTCGAGTCCCCCTTGACCAGCCGGAGCTTGAAGCCCTCTCGTTCGAGTTCGAACGTGGAGAAATTGCTCCGGGAGATGAGGTCGATGAGTTCGCGCAGGTCCTTCGTGTCCACGGAGCCCCTCCCCGTCGAGCGAGCGCGTCAGCCTACCACCCTGGAGGAGAGGGAGACAAGAACGGCCGGTCAGCCCTCGACCTCGGCCGCGACGGACGCCGAGGCGCGCCGGAACTCGAAGCGAAGACGGCCGAGGCTCCCCGTCGCCCCCAGGACCCCGACGAGGGCGTACTCCGCGGTCACCGGTCGAACGACGACGGCTCCTTCTTCGTCGCCGACGACGATCTCCCTCGGTTCGGGACGTCCGACGTCCGCCGCGGCCCCGCGAACCTTGCGAAAGAGATCGGCGTAGGCCGCGACGAGATCGTCCGGGCGCCCGAACCCCGTCTCGGCCGCTCCGGCGACGGGAATCCCGTCGAAACCGACGAGCCAGACGGCCCGGGCCCCCTCCACCGTCTCCAGAATCCTCCGGAGCGTCTCATCGAGCATCGCGTCTCGCCCCCCGTCGTCTTCGGATCGAGTCGAGCCAGCCTTCGAGTCGGGCCCGGCGGGCCGTGCCCGCCCGCCCGTTCGGCCGAGGACCGGTCGCCGAGCCGGTCAGGGCTGAAGTGAATAGCCTGGAACGGCTCCAGTTGAA
>CAZVOE010000095.1:0-12090 GCA_964628935.1 uncultured Acidobacteriota bacterium | reverse complement strand
GAGGCGGTCCGCGCAATGGCCTGGGCCCTCGGCGCCGACCGCGGGCGGGTCCTCGCCGCCTCTACCGACCCGCTCGCCGAAAGCGAGCGCGCGCGCTTCGAGTGGTTCGTCGAGGGACGCTGCCGCCGCGTCCCGGAGCAGTACCTGACCGGGGTGCAGGAGTTCCGCGAACGGGTTTTCCGTGTCGATCGGCGCGTCCTCGTCCCGCGCCCCGAAACCGAGGAAGTCGTCGAGGCGGCCCTCGCCCTCGTCCCGGGCGACCGCGCGTCGACGGTCGTCGACCTCGGCACCGGGAGCGGCTGCATCGCGATCTCGATCGCGCTCGAGCGTCCGCTCGCGCGGGTCCTCGCCCTCGATTCCTCGGAAGACGCCCTCGAGGTCGCCCGGGAGAACGCGGAGCGCCTCGGTGCGTCCCGAGTCGAGCTCTTCCGGGGGGATCTCGCTTCCCCGCCCGCGGAGTGGAAGGGACGGATCGACCTTGCGATCTCGAACCCTCCGTACGTCTCGGAGGAGGAGTGGCGGACGCTCGCCCCCGAGGTGCGCGACCACGAGCCGAAGGCGGCGCTCGTCCCCGGCCCCTCGGGGGACGAGGCGTACGCCGCCCTCGCCCCCGCCGCCTTCCGCCTCCTCGTCCCGGGGGGGGCGCTCGTCCTCGAACTCGGCCACCGGAACGCGCCCGGCGCCCGCGCCGCAGTCGAGGCGGCGGGCTTCCGCGCGATCGAGATCCGTCCCGACGTTCGGGGGATTCCGCGTATCCTTTCGGCGCGACGATGACCGTCCTGCTCCCCTTCGACGACGCCCTCCTCCGCCTTCTCGCGGCGGCCGAACCGCTCGGAGTCGAGTCCCGATGCGCAATGGCCGCTCTGGGTCAGATCCTCGCGGAAGACGTTCCCGCCGACCGCGATTTCCCTCCCGGGCCGCGCTCCGCGATGGATGGGTTCGCGGTCCGCGCCGCCGACGCCCGGGAGGCGGGGGCGACCCTGCGCGTCATCGGCGAGGTCCCCGCGGGCCACCCGGGAACCGGAATCCGCGTCGGGGCGGGGGAGGCGGCGCGCGTTTTCACCGGAGCGGTCATCCCCGAGGGGGCCGACTCCGTCGTGATGGTGGAACTGACCGAGGAAGACCGCGCGGGTGGGACGGTCCTCGTGCGGGAACGGGTCACCGCGGGTCAGCACGTCCGCCCTCGCGGCGAGGAGATGCGCGCCGGCGCCGTTGTCCTCGAGAGGGGGGCGGTCCTCGGTCCCGCGGAAGCGGCGGCGCTCGCCGCGGTCGGGCGCGAGGAGGTCCTCGTCCACCGTAAGCCGAGCGTCGGGGTCCTCGCGACGGGAGACGAGGTGGTCGACGCGTCGGTCGTCCCCGAACCGCACCAGGTCCGGAACAGCAGCGCGCGGGGATTGATGGCGGCGCTCGGAGCGTACGCGTTCCCGGCGGAGGATCTCGGGATCGCGCGGGACACGCGCGCGGGGCTCGACTTGGCGATCGAGCAGGGGCTTCGCCACGACGTCCTATTCGTCACGGGTGGGGTTTCGGTCGGGGTGTACGATCTCGTGCGCGGTTCGATCGAGCGCTCCGGGGCCGAGGTCCTCTTCCACGGCGTCGCGGTCCGGCCGGGAAAGCCGGTCCTCGCCGCGAAGCGCGATCGTCGTTTCGTGATCGGCCTCCCCGGGAACCCTGTATCGACCTTCACGATCTTCGAGGTCCTGGGCGTGCCGCTCCTGAGGCGGCTTGCGGGGTTCCCCGAACCGAGGCGCGCCTGGGTTCCCGCGACGCTCACGGCCCCCCTCAGGCGGAAGCCGGGGCGCAGAACCTTCGCCCTCGCGCGGGTCCGCGCGGGAGATGCGGGCCTCGAAGCGGAACCGACCACGACGCGTGGATCGGGGGATGTCCTCTCCCTTGCCCGCGCGAACGCCTTCGTCGACGTTCCCGAGGGAACACACGCCCTCCCCGCAGGGACGGTCCTTCCGGCGCTCGTCTGGCGGGAGACGGCGCCCGGGCGATAGGATCCGCGCGTGGATCCCCTCGGACCGATCTTCGAGCGCGCGCGGGCCGTCCCGCGACGGATCGTCTTTCCCGAGTCCACGGAGCCGCGCACCCTCCGCGCGGTGGAACGCCTGGCGCGCGAAGGACCGTGCCTCCCGCTCCTCCTCGGAGAGCCGGGCGCGATCCGCGAAGCGGCGCGGCGGGAGGGGGTCGACCTCGCTGGAATCCCCGTCGCCGATCCCCGCGACCCCGATCTCCTCGCCGCCTGCCGGGATGCGGTCGCGGACGCGACGCGGGGAACGAAGCACGAGGGAGCGGAGGCGCTCTCGTGGCTCGACGAGCCCCTCCACTACGCGGCGGCGATGGTCCGGGCCGGACGCGCCGACGGGTCGGTCGCCGGGGCGGTCCACTCGACCTCCGACACGATCCGCGCGGCGCTGCGCATCGTGCGCCCCGCCCCCGGGATCAAGACCGTGTCCTCGTTCTTCCTCATGGTCCTCGCGAAGCCGACCGAGGCGGGGGAGCGCGTGCTCGCCTACGCCGACTGCGGCCTCGTCCCCGTTCCCGACGCCGAGCAGCTCGCCGAGATCGCGATTACGACCGCAGGGAGCTACCGGGCGCTCCTCGGCGCCGAGCCGCGCGTCGCGCTCCTCTCGTTCTCGACCAAGGGAAGCGCCACCCACGAGACGGTCGACAAGGTCGTGCGGGCCTGCGAGGTCTTGCGCGCGCGCGGCGCGGACTTCGCGTTTGACGGCGAGTTGCAGGGCGACGCGGCGCTCGTCCCGGCCGTCGCGGCCTCGAAGGCCCCGGGGAGCCCGGTCGCGGGCCGCGCGAACGTCCTGATCTTTCCCGACCTCGACGCCGGCAACATCGCTTACAAACTGACGGAGCGCCTCGCGGGGGCGATGGCGCTCGGACCGATCCTCCAGGGACTCGCGAGGCCCGCGAACGACCTCTCGAGAGGGTGTTCGGTCGACGACATCGTCCGCGTCGCGGCGATCACCGCGGCGCAGTGCGGAGGGAGCGCGTGAGCGACGAACGAAGGGGGCCGCACGGCGGCCCGCACCCAGGAGGGCACGGACCGCGGAGGCGTATGCCTCCCCCCGACACGACCGGCGCCGAGGCCGATTGGCTCGCCGACCACCGGGAGAAGCAGACGCCCGTCATCGCCCACCTCGACGGAGGCGAGATCGTGAAGGGCGTGATCGAGTACTACGACCGCGACATGATCAAGATCGACCGGAAGGACGCTCCCGGACTCTTCATCCGAAAGCGGTCGATCCGGTTCATCGAGGACGCGGAGCCGTCCGGGGCCTGATCCTCACCGAACGCGCGTCCCGGGCACGACTTCCTCTTCGAAGGTCGCGACGATCGGCCTCCCGCCGAGGTCGGCGGCGAGGAGCATCCCCTGGCTCTCGACGCCGCGGAGCCTCGCGGGCTTGAGGTTCGCGACGACGACGATCGTCTTCCCGACGAGAGCCTCCGGCTCGTACGCCTTCGCGATCCCGGCGACGATCTGCCGCGTTTCGGAACCGAGATCGACGCGGAGCTTGAGAAGCTTGTCGGCGCCGGGGACGCGCTCGACCTCGACCACCTTCGCGACGCGCAGGTCGACCTTCATGAAGTCGTCGATCGAGAGGAGTCCTTCTTCCGTCCTGGCTGTTTCCGGTGTCTTTTCGTCCACGGTCCGGGTCTCCTGGAAGTAGAGCGTCTTGTCCACGCGGGCGAAGAGGGCGTCGCCTCGGCGGACGGGGCCGGAAGCGGGGAGGAGTCCCCAACGGAACCGCGAGAGGTCCACGGGGAGGGAGGTTCCCAATCGCGAGGCGATCTCGGCGCAGGCCGCCGGCATCGCGGGGGAGGCCATGGAAGCGATCTGGTACAGGGCCTCGGCGGCTCCGCGCAGGACGGCGGCGTGCCGGGGCGACTGCGCGGGGTCTTTCGCGAGGGCCCACGGAGCGTGGCGAACGAGGAAACGGTTCGCCTCGGCGCCGAGCTTCCACACCGCCGCGAGGGCGCCGCTGAAGTCGAACGCATCGAAGGCGGCGCGCCAGGCGCGATGGGCCTCCGCGGCGGCCGGCTCCAACTCGCGCGCCTCCGGGCGGTCGCCCGGCGGCGGCAGGGCCCCGCCGCACCCCGACTCGAGGAGGGCGAGCACGCGGCTCGTCAAGTTCCCGAGGTCGTTCGCGAGGTCGCCGTTGTAGCGGTCGAGGAGCTGCTCGTCGGAGTAGGAGCCGTCGAGGCCGAAGGTCATCTCGCGCAGGAGGAAGTAGCGGAGGCCATCGGCCCCGAAGGTCCCGAGGAGGGGCTCCGGGCGGACGACGTTCCCGAGCGACTTCGACATCTTCGCCTCGTCGCGCAGCCACCAACCGTGAGCGAAGATGCACTCCGGCAACGGGAGGCCGGCGGACATCAGGAAGGCCGGCCAGTAGACGGCGTGGAACCGGAGGATGTCCTTCCCGACGAGGTGGACCTGCGCCGGCCAGTAGCGCATCGTCTCCGCCGGGTCCTTCCCACCGAAACCCAGGGCCGAAATGTAGTTCGTCAGGGCGTCGACCCAGACGTAGACGACGTGCGCCGGGTCGCCCGGCCACGGGATCCCCCAGCGGAGGCTCGTGCGGCTGATGCTCAGGTCCTTGAGCCCCGCCTCGACGAAAGCGGCGACCTCGTTCCGCCGCGAGGCGGGGCGGACGAATTCGGGATGCGAGCGGTAGAGGTCGAGAAGCGGCGCTTGGTACTTCGAGAGGCGGAAGAAGTAGGACGACTCGGCGACCCGCTCGACCGGGTGCCCCTGGTCGGGGCAGCGCCCGTCGACGATCTGGCTCTCGGGGTAGAACGCCTCGCATCCGGCGCAGTACATCCCCTCGTACGCACCGAGATAGACGTCCCCAGCCTCCTGCATCCGCCGGATCAGGAGATCGACTCCCGCGCGGTGCCGCGGCTCGGTCGTCCGGACGAAGTCGTCGTGGGAGATCGAGAGACTCTTCCAGAGGGCGTGGTACCGCGCGACGACCCGGTCGGCGAGGGCGATCGGGGTGATCCCGAGCTTCGCCGCGGCCCGCTCGATCTTCTGCCCGTGCTCGTCGGTTCCCGTGAGGAAACGGACGTCCCAACCGGTGAGGCGGCGGTAACGCGCGACGGCGTCGGCGACGACGGTCGTGTAGGTGTGGCCGATGTGCGGCTCGTCGTTCACGTAATAGATCGGCGTCGTCACGTAGTAGGTCGGCTTCGCGCTCATGCGCCTCCTCTTCGTTCCCGCACCCGAAGCGCCTCCCGTTGCACCGCCTCGAGCGTCACGCCGTGCCGGCGCGCTGCACGAACGCAATCCTCGTACTCCGGCCAGGCCCGAATCTCGACGCCATCGCGGCTTCCGATCTTCACACGGATCGGCCCGAAACGGGTGCGCACGGTCACGTGCCTTCGCTCGAGCTCGATCCTCGACTCGATCCGGAAGCGGAGGCCGAGCGAGCCCGTTTCCCGGAGGAGAACTTCGCCGACCCTGTCCAGGTCGGCGGGGCGGGCGAGGACGGTCACTCGATGCCCCGGCCGTCCCTTCTTCATGACGAGTGGGGTGACGGTGGCGTCGAGCGCTCCCGATTCGAGCAAGCGCTCGAGCGCGAAGGCGAGCGACTGCGGCGTCGCGTCGTCGACGGTCGTCGAAAGGACCGCGACCGCCGGTGTCGCGTCGTCACCCGTCGCTTCCCCGAGGACCGCGCGCACGACGTTCGGCCGGTCGGGGTCGTCGAGGCTCCCCGCCCCGATCCCCGAGGCGCGAGGCCGCATCGCCGGGATCGGGCCCCAAGCGTCGGCGAGGGTGACGAGGAGGGCGGTTCCCGTCGGCGTCAACCGTTCGCCGCGGAGCGCCTCGCCCGTGACCGGAACGCCCCGGAGCATCTCCACCACGGCGGGGACCGGGACCGGGAGAACGCCGTGCGCCGCGCGGACCGTTCCCGATCCCGGGGTGACCGGGGAGACGACGATCCGGTCTGGCCCGAGGTGCTCGACGGCGGCCGCGACGCCGACGACGTCCACGAGGGCGTCGACCGCTCCCGCCTCGTGGAGGTGGACGCGGTCCGGAGTGGTCCCGTGGACCTTCGCCTCGGCCTCGAAGAGTCGCTCGAACGCCCGCACGGCGCGCTTGCGGACCGGCGCCGAGAGACCGGACCGGTTCAGGATCGCGAAGATCGCGCGTCGCGTCCGCCCGTGTCCGCCCGGAGGATCGCCGTGGTGAAGGTGGGCGTCGTCCCTCGCCGCTCCGGCGACCCGCACGCGGACTTGCCGCGCCGCGAGAGTGGCGCGGGTGACCCGGCGTGAGGAGAGGGTCCATCCTTCGAGGCGGAGGCTCGCCGCCGCTTCGCGGACGACGCGATGGGGGACCCCGAGGTCGACGAGGGCGCCGAGGATCATGTCCCCCGCGGCCCCGGCGCCGGCGTCGATCCACAGGATCCGGGCTTTCCTCAACGGTGCACCTCGCCTGCCCCGAAGGCCGCCTCCAGCAGCGCCGGAAGGACGATCCCCGCGGGAGCCACGAGCCGTTCGTCGGCGATCTCCGTGAGCGGCGTCGACTCCGGGTTGATTTCGACGACCCAGGCGCCGGACCGAGAGGCGAGGACGGGGATCGAAGCGGCGGGATGCACGAGCCCGGAGGTCCCCACGACGAGGACGAGGCGAGAACGCTCGGCGGCGCGGACCGCGCTCTCGAACGCCCCGCGGGGGAGCGTCTCCCCGAACCAGACGACCCCGGGGCGGAGGAGGGCCCCGCAACCGCAGCGCGGGGGAAGGGGGCCGAGATCTTCCCGGAGATCCTCGACCTCCGTCCCCTCGGAGGAGCAGCGCAGCCGCCAGAGCGTTCCGTGGAGCTCGACCATGCGACGGCTCCCGGCGCGGGCGTGAAGCCCGTCGACGTTCTGCGTCGCGAGCAGAAAATCCGAGGATCGCCGCTCCAGCGCCGCGATCGCCTCGTGCGCGGCGTTCGGGCGCGCCCGGAGGGCCTGAGACCGCCGCCACGCGTAGAAACGCCAGACCGTTTCCGGGTCGCGGGCGAACGCTCCGGGGGTCGCGAGGGAGCCGGGGTCGTACCCCTCCCAGATCCCGCCGGGTCCGCGAAAGGTCGCGAGGCCGCTCTCGGCCGAGATTCCGGCGCCGGTCAGGACGAGCAACGGCTCGTCGCCGCGCAGGAGGTCGAGGAGGCGAGAGGAAGGTCGAGCGAAGGTCATCGGGAGGGCCCGATCGTAGCACGGTGCCGGCGTCCTTCCGGCCGCTGATACACTGACGCGGCGGCCGGGCGGCCCGGCGGGGAATCGCGAGGTGACGATGAGCGACGTGTTGGCGGTCAAGGACGAGACGTTCGACGAAGAGGTGCTCAGGGCCGCGAAGCCGGTCCTCGTGGACTTCTCGGCGACCTGGTGCGGCCCATGCAAGAAGCTGGAACCGATCGTGCACGAACTCGCCGCGGAGTACGGGGACCGGGTGAAGGTCGTCAAGGTCGACGTCGATCATGCGCCGGGAGCCGCCGCGCGGTTCGGCGTGCTCTCCGTCCCGACGCTGCTTTTCTTTCGGGACGGCCAGGTCAAGGACCAGGTCGTCGGGGTCCTCTCGAAACAGGGCATCGCCGACCGCCTGCAGAAGGTGTTGTGAGGTGCTCGAGCGGATCAACGAGTGGGGCTTCGCGCTGAGCCAGACGCTGCAAGGACAGCTCGAGGCTGGATCGGCCGCGGCGGTCTTCGTCGTCTTCGCGGCTGGAGTGCTCACCTCGTTCACTCCGTGCGTGTATCCGATGATCCCGGTGACCGTCACCTACATCGGCGGCGCCTCGGCGGGGAATCGGCGGCGCGCGGTGGTCCTCTCGCTCGTCTACGTTCTCGGGATGGCGGTCGTCTACGCTCTCCTCGGCATCGCCGCGGCGATGTTCGGGAAGATCTTCGGAAATTTCACGCGGACCCCGCTCGTGTACGGCGCGGTCGGCCTCCTCATCGTCCTCTTCGGCCTCGGCATGCTCGACTTCTACGCGATCCGCGTTCCGGCGTTCTTCGGAGGGGTGCAGCGCGAGGGCGCGCGGCGAGGGGGATACCTCGGGGCCGCGCTCATGGGGGTAGCCGCGGGATTCGTCGCGGCGCCTTGCACGGCGCCGGTCCTGGGCCTCCTCCTCACCTACGTCGCGAGCACCGGCCGCGTCGCCTGGGGAGGGACGCTCCTCTTTCTCTTCGCGTTGGGTCTCGGGACCCTTCTTCTCCTCGTCGGGATCTTCTCGGGGATGCTCGGGAGCCTTCCGCGCGCCGGCGCGTGGATGGACCGCCTGAAAAAGGGATTCGGCATCGCGATGCTCGTCGTCGGAGCATGGTTCCTCTGGGAGGCGGTGCGGATGGCGTTCCTGCGAGGGGGCGGCGCTTGAGCCCTCTCGGGGCCGTTTTCCTCGCCGCGGCGGTGCTCCCCGCGAGCCTGATCGACCCCCGGACCGAGACCGAGACGACGGTTCTCGCGGGGGGAACCACACAGCTCGTCTTCTTCGCGACCTGGTGCCCCGCCTGCGTCGAGGAGTTCCCCGCCTTGGCCGAGCTCCGAGACCGTTTCGAGTCGCGAGGACACCGAATCGTCCTCGTCGCGGTGCGCGCGCGTCACGACGCGCCGCGCCTGCGCGCCTTCGCGGATCGACACGTCCTGCCGGGGGCGCTCCTGTGGGACCGCGACGGGGCATTCGCCGCGAGGCTTGGCGTCGAAGCGCTTCCGACTCACATTCTCCTCGGACCCGACGGCGCGGAGATCGGCCGTTGGGGTCGTCTGGAGGAGGGAATCGAGGCGGCGCTCCGAGCCGCTCCCCCGGAGGTCCGCAGGTGACCGATCGCATGAGGGTCGGCCTCGTCTTCGGCGGCCGCTCGGTCGAGCACGAGGTCTCTCTCGTCTCGGCGCGCGGCGTGGCCGCGGCGCTCGACCGTTCCCGCTACGAGATCGTCCCGATCGCCGTGACGGAGGAAGGGAAGTGGCTCTCGCCGGCGCGCTCCTCGGAGATCCTCGCCTCCACGGCCGCTCGCGTCGACGCGGCGACGGGCAACCCGTCCGCTCGGGTCGCCGCCAGTCCCGGGGAAGGAAGGCTCTTCGAGGCCGCTTCTGACGGGAGGATCCGTCCGGTCGACGTCGATGTGGTCTTTTCCGTCGTCCACGGCTGGGGGGGCGAAGACGGGCGGATGCAAGGGCTCCTCGACTGGGCCGGCCTCCCGTGCGTTGGCGCGGGGGTCCTCGGCTCCGCGGCGGCGATGGACAAGGCGGTCGCGAAATCGCTCGCCGAGGGGGCGGGGATTCCCGTCGGGCCGTGGCGCCTCGTGACCGAACACGCGTTCCTCGAGGACCCGGCGGGGACGATCGCGAGGCTCACGGGAGATCTGGGACTCCCCGTTTTCGTCAAGCCCGCGGGCGGCGGTTCCTCGGTGGGGATCACGAAAGCCCGCGACGCCGATGCGGTTCCCGGGGCGCTCCGCCGCGCATTTCGCTTCGACCGGCGCGTCGTCGTCGAGGCCGGACTCGACGTCCGGGAACTCGAGTGCGCCATCCTCGGGAACGACCGTCCCGAGGCCTCGGTGGTCGGCGAGATCGAGCCGTCGTCGGAGTTCTACGATTACGCGGCGAAGTACCTGGACGGCGCGTCGAGGCTCTCGATCCCCGCAGCGGTGGACCCGGCGGCCGCCGACGAGGTCCGGCGACTCGCGGTCCGGGTTTTCCGAGCCCTCGACCTCGCGGGGATGGCCCGCGTCGACTTCTTCCTCGAGCGGTCGAGCGGCCGGCTGCTGTTCAACGAGGCGAACACCCTCCCGGGGTTCACCCCCATCAGCATGTATCCTAAGCTTTGGGAAGCGACGGGGGTTTCGTACCCCGCGCTTCTCGATCGTCTGATCGGTCTCGCGGTGGAACGGTTCCGGAACGAGCGGGCTCGGGCCACCCGTCGGGACGTGTGAAGAGGAGGTCTCGGCCGTGGCGGAGGGGGGAGTCCTCGTCCTCAACAACCTGTGGCAGGCGGTGCAGGTGACGACGGTCCGCCGGGCCTTCCGACTGTTCTACGCGGGGCGCGCCCGCGCCGTCGCGCGCGACTTCCAGACCTACGATTTCGAGAACTGGTGCGACCTCCCCCCCGGCGCCGACCGCGAGATGATCGTGACTCCGCGCCGGGCGATCCGGATCCCGCGGACGATTCAGCTCCTCCACTACGACCGCGTGCCGCGCCGGGAAGTGCGGTTCACGCGGCGGAACATCTTTTTCCGGGATCGGAACCGCTGCCAGTACTGCGGCCGCGTCCAGACGCAGAGGCACCTGAATCTCGACCACGTCGTCCCGCTCTCTCGGGGCGGGACCTCGACGTGGGAGAACGTGGTGTGCGCCTGCATCGACTGCAACAGCCGGAAAGGGAATCGCACGCCGCGCGAGGCGGGAATGGCGTTGATCCGTCCCCCGAAGCGCCCCGCCGGCCACCCGGTGCTCCGCGCGGGCTGGCTCGGCGAGCACTACGAGGAGTGGCGGACGTTTCTCGACGTCGCGTACTGGAACGTGGAACTCGCCGAGGACGTGGTCCCTCACGGGTCCTCGCCGGGGGAGGCCGACGGCCTCGGAATGCCGAGCGCGCCCATCCTCCGGTAGAGCTTCTGCCGGCTCCACCCGATCCGCGCCGCGGCGTCCGAGAGCACTCCCCGCGCTTGGCGGAGCGCGTCGCGGATCATCCTCGCCTCGAGCGGTTCCGCGCCCTCCATCCGAAGCGGGAGCGGGACGGGATCGAAGCACAGGTGCTCGGGTCCGATCGTGCCGCCGGCCGCGCGCAGAAGGGCCCGGGCGAGGACCGACTCGAGCTCTCTCACGTTTCCCGGCCACGCGTGGGCCGCGAGGGTCCGGATCGCCGCGTCGCCGAGCCGCCCTCCGGGGAGACCCCACCGGGTCGAGAGTCTCTCCACCAATGCGCGGGCCAGGAGGTCGAGGTCGCCCGGTCGTTCGCGGAGGGGGGGAATCCGCACGATCGACACGGCGAGGCGCCAGTAGAGGTCGGCGCGGAACCCGCCCGTGCGGATGCGTGCGAGGAGATCGCGGTGGGTCGCCGCGACCACGCGTACGTCGACCTCGTGCTCGGACCGCGCTCCGACGGGGCGAACCCGGCCGTCTTGCAAGACGCGGAGAACTTTGGCCTGGAGGCCGGCCGACATCTCTCCGACCTCGTCGAGGAACAGGGTGCCGCCGTCGGCGGCCGCGAGGAGCCCCGGCCGGTCCTCTCGCGCCCCCGTGAACGCACCGCGGACCGCGCCGAACAGTTCCGACTCGAGGAGGGTCTCCGGGAGGGCGGCGCAGTTGACCGCCACGAACGCCGCGTCGCGCCGCGGCCCGTCGCGGTGGACGAGACGCGCGAACTCCTCTTTTCCGCTTCCCGTTTCCCCGAGGAGGAGAACGGGAACCGCCGTGCCCGCCGCTCTGCGCGCATCCTCGATCGCGTCCAGGAAGGCCGGAGCACGTCCGACGAGGCGGGACGACGCATCGTCGGGCGCATGAGGTCGCGGTCCGTCGAGGAGGATCGAGAGGAGCGGCCCGACCGCGCCGGCGCCGGCCTCGACGCGGGCGGCGCGCTCGCGGGAGAGAGCCCGGTCGGATTCGAGCACGAGGGCGGCGGTCGGGCGGCGTCGTCTCGGAATCGGGAAGGCGGCGACGAAGCCGAGCCGGAGGGCCCGGACGGAGGGGGCGTCGGCGATCCGCGGGTCGTCGCCCGGCGAGGCGCTCACGAACACCCGCGCCGCCGCGACGGCGCGCGCGAGAATCGTGCGGCTGGGGCTGCGCGAGTCCCGGTTGGGGCATTCGGACCGCGCCACGACCCTGGGCGCGAGGCTTCCCCCGGCTCCGACGCGCTCCGCCACGAAGGCCCGGTCGGTTCCGGTCCAGCGGACGATCCGATCGAGGGCGGCGGCAAGGCGGGCGGGCGGCGGCGCCAAGGCGGCCACACGGCAGATCGAACCGAGCAGAGGAGAAATGCCCGCCGCGATTGACGGCCGCGAATGCGGGAGGCTATCCTCGAACGGCTCGCTCATGAATCACGCTCCGTTCCTGTGCGCCGCGCGTGTGGCCCTCGCGCTCGTCTCGGTGGCCCCCGTTACC
>CAZVOE010000094.1:1769-12112 GCA_964628935.1 uncultured Acidobacteriota bacterium | reverse complement strand
CCGCGCGCTAGCGGGAGCGGATGTCGCGCGCCGTCTCGCCTCGGAAGGAATCGCGAGCGAACCGGGTCGTTACGATCCTCGAGCGATCCGCATCGAGAGTGGGCGCGTGGGATCTTCCTCCGCGTTCCAGCGGGACGCTTGGGTTCAAGACGAAGCCTCGCAGCTCATCCCCGCGCTCCTCGGCGATCTCGGAGGGGGTCCGGTGCTCGACGCGTGCGCCGCTCCCGGAGGAAAGACCTGCTGGCTCGCGGACGCGATCGGGGGCGGGGGAGAGGTCGTCGCGGTGGACCGAAACGCCGCGCGTCTCGAACGGCTCTGCCGCGCGGTGCGAAGGCTCCGCTTCGAGCGGGTCTTCGCCGTCGCCGCCGACCTCACGCGTCCTCCGCCCTTTTCGGGAGCGTTTCCGCGCGTGCTCGTCGACGCTCCGTGCAGCGGCACGGGGACGATGGGCCGACGGCCGGAGATCCGATGGCGGGTCCGCGAGGCCGATCTCCCGGCGCTCGCGTCGCGACAGTCCGCGATTCTCGCCCGAGTCGCGCCCCTCGTGGCGAACGGCGGCGTCTTGGTCTACTCCGTCTGCTCGATCGAGCCGGAAGAGGGGGAGGACGTCGTTCGGTCGTTCCTCTCGACGCACCCCGACTTCGCGCTCGACGACCCGGCTCCCGAGCTTCCCGAGCCCGCACGCGAATTCGTGGGGGAGGATCGGATCGTCCGGACCTTCGCCGCGTCCGGCGGGCTCGACGGATTCCAGGCCGTCCGTCTCGTGCGGCGCTACCATGCGCGCGCATGAAGCGCGTGGTCGGTTGCGGATTCGTCGGGCTCGCCCTCGTCGCGCTGTTTCTCGGCGCCCTCGCCTGGGCGGTGTGGACCCACGGCCGCCTCGCCCGCGCCGAGCGCGAGGTCGATCGAGCCTGGACCGAGATCGAGATCCTCTGCCGGCAGCGCGCCGAGATCGTCCCGCGCCTCGTCGATTCCCTTCGCACCGGGAACGGGGTCGATCCGGCCCTTCTCGACCGCCTCCTCGAGGCGCGCGACCGTTCGTTCGAAGTCCTGCCCACCCCTTGGCTCGTGACCGACCGGGAGCGTTTCGAGCGGTTCCGCGCCCTGCAGCGCCGGCTCTCGGCCGCGATCGACGCCGTTCGAGAGGCGGCCGCCGCCTCGCCCGGCGGTTCCGGCGCGAACGAGGCCGCGAGCCGACTCGAAGCGATCAGCGCGGCTCTCGGGAGCGCTTCCGCCGCGTTCGACGAGGCGTCCGCCGCGTACAACCGCCTCCTCACGACGCCGCCGTCGTCGTGGATCGCTCGGATCGGGGGCTTCCGCGAGGCGGTGGAGCTCGACGATGGGCCCTAGCAAGAGTGTCGAACGTCTATAATCCCGCCCGTCCATGAACCGAGACGACATGCCTCGCACCTCGCGACGCCTCTTCGCGCGACTCGCGCTCGTGGCCCTCGCGTGCGGCCTCGCGGCGTTAGGGGGGTGCTGGGGGATCCTTCGCTTCGCCGGCCGCGAGGCCGCGGTCGAGGTCCCGCGATTCGTCGGGATGAGCGTCGAGGCCGCGCGGGACGCCGCGGCCCGCGCCGATCTCTCGTTGGAATTCGCCGACGAGCGGCACGATCCCGAGGTTCCGAGCGGCCACGTCCTCGAGCAGGACCCGGTCCCGGGAGTCGAGGTGCGGCCCGGAAGGCGGATCCGGCTCGTCGTGAGCGCGGGGGGGGAGATCGTCCGACTCGGACGGGTGATCGGCCGGCCGGACCGTCAGGTCGAGCTGGAGCTTCGTCAGATGGGACTCACCCCCGGTGAGGTCGCCCGTGTCCCCTCGCGACGCGCCCACCCCGGAACCGTGGTCGGGCAGGTTCCCGCGCCGGGGAGCCCGGTCCCCGTCGGCACGCGCGTCCACCGTCTCGTCGCCGCGGGATCGCTCCCCGTCCGGTGGGTGATGCCCGACCTCGTGGGACGGCCGGTCGCGGAGGTCGAGCGGTGGATCGAGACGTCGGGGTTTCGGCGAGGCGCGATCCGGAGGGTCCCTGCGGAGAGCGCGCCCGGAACGATCGTCGGCCAGCTGCCACCGCCCGGGTATCCGGTCTCGTCGAAGGGCGTGATCGAACTGACGGTGTCGCGGTGAGCGCCTTCGCGACGAGGCGGGAAAGGGGAACCCCATGGGCGCCGTGATCGCACCCTCCATCCTCTCGGCCGATTTCGCGCGCCTCGGGGCCGAGATCAAGGAAGCGGAAGCGGGCGGGGCCGCCCTCATCCACGTCGACGTGATGGACGGCCATTTCGTTCCCAACCTGACGATCGGACCGGCGGTCACGGCGGCGGTCCGCCGCGTGACCCAGCTACCGGTCGACTGCCACCTGATGATCGAGGAGCCCGACCGGTATCTCGACGCGTTCGCGGACGCGGGGGCCGACATGATCTCGGTCCACGTCGAGGTCGCGCGCCATCTCCACCGGACGGTCCACGCGATCCGCGCGCGCGGCGCGAAGGCGGGGGTCGTGCTCAACCCGGCCACCCCGCTCTCCTCTCTCGACGCGATCCTGGGGGACGTCGATTTCGTCCTCCTGATGTCGGTCAACCCCGGGTTCGGCGGGCAGACCCTGATTCCAGCGGTGCTCGACAAGGTGCGGGCGCTCCGGGATCGGATCGGTCGCGAGGGACTCGACGTGAGGATCGAGATCGACGGCGGGGTCGATCTCGAGAACCTCGACCGGGTCGCCGAGAGCGGGCCGGACATGATCGTCTCCGGCTCGGCGATCTTCGGCTCCGGAGACATCCGGGGGACGACCGAGCGAATGGTGCGGCGTCTCGCGGAGATCGCCGAGCGGGGGCGCCGTGCCTGATCGCCCGTCCTTTCCCCAAGGGACCGTGCGCACGCGCGTGCGGTACCCCGAGACCGACCGGATGGGGGTGGCGCACCACACCCATCACTTCGTCTGGTTCGAGTTGGGGAGGACCGAGCTCATGCGCGACCTCGGTTGCGCTTACGGGGCGCTCGAGGACGGCGAGGGAATCCACTTCCCCGTGATCGAGGCGAGGGCGGAGTATCGCTCCCCGGCGCACTACGACGAGGTCCTCGAGGTTCGGACGACCCTCACCGAGGTCCGCGGGGTGCGAGTCCGGTTCGAGTACGAGATCGTGCGCGAGGGTTCGGGAGAACCGGTCTCGAACGGCCACACCGTGCATGCCTCGGTCGGCCGCGACGGTCGGCCGATCCGCCTCCCGGACTCCCTCCGGCGGCGGCTGAGATTCGGGGACGGAGGACGGGCATGACGCCGAGTCGTCGCGGGGTCGCAGGGATTCTCGTCGCGGCGTTCCTGGTCGCGCTCGTCCCCGGCTGCGCGGGAAAGAAGAAGTCGAAGGCATCGACCGAGTTTCTCACGGCGCGAGAGCTCGTCGCCCTCGCCGAGGCGGAGCTCGCCGACCGCGACTTTCGCAAGGCGCGGACCTACCTCGAACGCGTGACCTACTCGCCCGCCGACCGGGTGGAGCTCGAGCCGACGGTCCGTCTGCTGCTCGCCGACGTCGCCTTCTGGCAGGGAGACGACCTTTCGATGATCGAGGCGCGGGCGAAGTACCAGGACTTCGCTTCCCTCTATCCGAACCACCCGCGCGCGGCGTACGCCCAGTTCCAGGCCGGCATCGCCTCGCTCAGGCAGGTTCGGGACCCGTCGCGCGATCAGGCCCAGACCAAGGTCGCGATCGCCGACTTTCGCGAGGTCCTGAAACGCTTCCCCGACTCGCCGTACGCCCGCGCGGCGCGGTCTCGGCTCGACGACGCGGAGGCTCTCCTCGCCGAGCACGAGTACGACGTCGCGACCTTCTATCTCAAGAAGAAGAAGTACAAGGCGGCGGAGGACCGTCTGCGCGGGCTCCTCGACGCGTACCCGCGCTACGAGGCCCGGGACAAGGTCTACGTCGGGCTGGGGCGCGCGCTGCTCGGCTCGGGGAAGGACGCCGAGGGGAAAGCCTTCCTCGACAAGGTGCTCGAGGACTGGCCCGGAGGGAAGTGGGCCCGCGAGGCCCAGGAAACGCTCGACGATTTCGAGAAACGCGCGGAGAAGCCCGCATGAAGCGGATTGCGGTGCTCGGGACGGGTCTCGTCGGAGGGCTCGTGGCGCGTGACCTCGCCTCCGATTCGGGCCTCGCGGTGACGGCGTGGGACGCCGACCCGGCCTCCCTCGATCGTCTGTCGTCCGCGCCCCGCCTCGAGCGCCGCCTCGCCGACCTGTCGGACCCCGACGCCGTCGCGAAGGCGGTCGAGGGCGCCGACGCCGTCGCGGTCGCCGTGCCCGGGTTCCTCGGCGTGCCGGTCGTGCGGGCGGTCCTCTCGCGGCGGAAGCCGGTCGTCGACATCTCGTTCTCGCCGGAGGATCCGTTCCTCCTGGACGAGGAGGCGAAGGGGGGCGGCGTACCGGCGGTCGTCGACTGCGGGGTCGCCCCGGGGCTCTCGAACCTCCTCGCGGCGCGCGCCCTCGCCGATCTCGATCGCGGGGAACGCGTGAGGATCCTCGTCGGAGGTCTGCCGACGAGGCGCGTCTGGCCGTGGGAGTACCGCCTCGTCTTTTCCCTGACCGACGTCCTCGAAGAGTACACGCGGCCGGCCCGCATCCGTGAGGCCGGGGTGCTCCGGACTCGGCCGGCCCTCTCCGATCCCGAGCACGTGGAGTTCGCGGGAATCGGGACGCTCGAGGCGTTCCTGACCGACGGATCGCGCACGCTCCTTCGGACGCTCGAGGTCCCCGATCTCGTCGAGAAGACCCTTCGATGGCCGGGGCACGTCGAGCGGATCCGGGTCCTGCGCGAGACCGGGTTTCTCGACGACACCCCGATTCGCGTCGGCGAGACCGACATCGCGCCGCGCGCCGTGACGGAAGCGCTCCTCTCCCGCGCCTGGCGGCTCCCCGAAGGGGACGAGGAATTCACCGTCCTGAGAGTGGAGGTCGAGGGAGTCCGCGCCGGGGCGCGGACGCGCATCACCTGGGACTTGCTCGACCGGACCGACCGCACGACGGGAACGACGTCGATGGCGCGGACGACCGGTTTTCCCTGCGCCGTCGTCGCCCGCCTCCTCGCGCGCGGGGTGTGGACGCGCCCGGGGATCGCGCCGCCGGAGTACCTCGGCCGCGACGCGGCGATCTCGGGGACGGTCCTCGAGGAACTCTCCCGGAGAGGGGTTTCGATCGAGCGGCGGGAGGAGGCGGTCCCCGCCTCGTAGTCACAGCAGCCGGCCCGGCTCCGCAGAGACGATCGGCGCGAGGTCGGGATAGACCTCGACGAGGCCGCGTGGCGCGGGGGGGGACACTCCCTGGAGCAGGTGCTTCATTTGGAGGGCGTTCGCGAGCGCCTGGCCACGGAAGTGGTTGTTCTGGACGACGAACACCTCGGCGGCGTTCCGCGCCATCGCGGCGACCTCCGCGGCCAAGGGGCGCAGCTCGTCGAGGGCGTACCGGTAGTCGTAGCGGGCGTCCCTTCCCGCGTCCTCGCGGAACCAGTTCGCCGCGTTCCTTCCGTGGAGCCGTAAATACCCGACGGCGGAGGTGAGCCGAAAGGTCGCCGACGCGACGCGCCCCGCGCGCGGCTGGTCGACCACACACCACCCCGCTCCCAACCCGCGGAGCCACGCGGCGGCTCGGTCGTCGTCCCAAGACGCGTGGCGGAACTCGAAGACGAGCGGCCACTCGGGAGCGGATTCGACGAGGCGGGCGATGCGGTCACGCGCGTGGACGCTCTGGTGGAAGGACTGCGGAAATTGCACGAGGAGAGCGCCGAGTCGCCCGGCTTCCCGCAGCGGCGCGAGTCCCTCGAGGGTCGCGCGGACGACTGCCGCGGGATCGGAGTCGATGTCGTGGGTCCACGATCGGTGGGACTTCGCGGTGAACCGAAACCCCGGGACGGACGCCGCGCGCCGCGCCCACGACGCCGCCGTGCGCGCCGACGCCACCCGGTAGAACGTGCTGTTGATCTCGACGACGTCGACGAAACGCGCGACGTAGAGGAGCCGGTCGAACGAACGGCCGCTCCCGGCCGGATAGACGACCCCTTCCCAGTCGGGATAGTCCCAACCCGCCACGCCGACGCGGATCACGATCCCAGGGTACCGCGTCGCGCCTCGAAGCGTTACGATGCGCGACCCCATGAGACGCACACCGAACGCCCCCCCGGACGCCCCCAAACCCTCCCTCGATCCGGTCCTCCGCCCGCGCTCGGTCGCGGTGGTCGGCGCCTCCCGCAAGAAGCAGACGATCGGGCGCGAGATCCTGAGGAACCTGCTCGACTTCGAATTCTGCGGACCGGTCTATCCGGTCAACCCCGGGGCCTCCCACGTCGGCTCGATGAAGTGCTGGTCCTCGCTCGAAGAGATTCCCGGTCCGGTCGATCTCGCGATCGTCACCGTCCCCCGCGACGGGGTCCTCGCGGTGGTCGACGCGTGCGCCCGGAAGGGGGTCAAGGGGATCGTCATGATCACCGCCGGGTTTCGCGAGGTGGGGGCCGAGGGGGCGGCGATCGAGAGGAAGCTCGAGGCGCGCCTCCGGAAGCACGGCATGCGGCTCGTGGGGCCGAACTGCATGGGGGTGATCAACACCCACCCGGAGATCCGGCTCAACGGGACTTTCGCGGCGAGCGTGCCGAGGCGCGGGAACGTCGGACTCGTCTCGCAGTCGGGGGCGCTCGGCGAGGCGATCCTCGCCGACGCCGAGCGCAGCGGGATCGGCGTCGCGATGTTCGTCTCGATGGGGAACAAGACCGACGTGTCGGGGAACGACCTTCTCGAGTACTGGGAGAACGACCCCGACGTCGAGGTCATCCTCATGTACCTCGAGTCGTTCGGAAACCCCCGGAAATTCACGCAGATCGCCCGCCGCATCACCCGCAAGAAGCCGATCATCACGGTCAAGTCGGGGCGGACCGCGGCCGGGGCCCGCGCCGCGACCTCGCACACCGGATCGATCGTCGGCCTCGACGTCGCCACGGAGTCGCTCCTCGAGCAGTGCGGGGTCTTGCGGGTCTCGACGATGGCGGAAATGTTCGTCCAGGCCGCCGCCTTCGCGAACCAGCCGCCGCCCCGAGGGGACCGGATCGCGATCGTCACGAACGCGGGGGGGCCGGGGATCCTCTGCACCGACGCCCTCATCGGGCACGGTCTCCAACTCGCCGAGTTCCGACCCGAGACGAGGCGTCGGATCGAGAAGGCGATTCCTCCCGAGGCGTCGTCGGCGAACCCCGTCGACATGATCGCGTCGGCCGATGCGGCGCGGTACCGCGAGGTGCTCGACCTCGTCATGAAGGACCCCGGGGTCGACGGGGTGATCGCGATCTTCGTCTCGCCGATCATGATCGACGCCTTCGAGGTCGCGCGCGCGATCGCGGGGGCGGCCGACCGGAAGAAGCCGGTCCTCTCCGTCTTCATGGGGAAGCAGCGCTCCCAAGAGGGGATCGAGGAGCTTCGGAGCCGGAGGGTCCCGGTCTACCGGTTCCCCGAGGAAGCGGCGGCGGCGATGGCGGCCCTCCACCGCTACCGGCTCCTTCGCGATCGCCCGAAGGCGAGGGAGGTCCGCTTCAAGGTCGATGAGTCGCGGGCGCGGAGGGCGCTCGCCTCCGCGCGTCGCGCGAGGCGCCTCCAACTCTCTCCCGCCGAGGTCCGCGAGGTGCTCGGCGCCTACGGCTTCCCCCTCGCCCCCGTGCGCGTCGCCGCGACCCCCGCGGAAGCGATCGCGGCCTCGGTCGAGCTCGGCTATCCCGTCGTCCTCAAGGTCCGCTCCGATCGGATCTCGCACAAGACCGACGTCGGGGGGGTGAAGGTCGATCTCCGGAACGGCGACGAGGTCGCCGAGGCCTTCCGGGAGATGACCTCCCGGCTCAAGCGCGAGGACCCGCGCCTCAAGATCGAGGTGCAGAAGATGATCCGGGGGGGGCGCGAGGTGATCCTCGGGATGACCCGGGACCCGCAGTTCGGCCCGCTCCTCATGTTCGGACTCGGCGGGATCTTCGTCGAGGTGATGCGGGACGTCTCGGTGCGCATCCACCCGGTCACGGACGTCGCCGCGAGGACGATGATCGAGCGGGTGAAGGGATATCCGCTCCTCGCCGGGGCGCGGGGAGAGAAAGCGGTCGCCATTCCGCTGATCGAGGAGTGCCTCCTGCGCCTTTCGCAACTCGCGGGGGACCTCGGCGAGGAGATCCAGGAACTCGACGTGAACCCGCTGATCGTGACCGACAGCGCCGACCAGTCGTTCGTGGTCGACGCGAGGATCCGCCTGGCCGGGAGTCCCTGACGACGGACGCGGGCCGGGCGGTCCGGCGGAGAGACCTTCCCGACCGGGTCTGGCACGTGCGGTGCACCCCACGCGTCGAGCGGGCGATCGCAACGTGACGCGAACGTTGGGGATGGGAGGGCCGCCGGACCGCCCCGAACTTGTTGTGGCCTATGGGGTTTGCTTTTCCACGCCGAACGGAGCGCCCGGCCGGCGACCTCGCGGCGCGGGCGTCGCGATGGAACTCCAGGAACCACCGCAACTTCGGTCTCGTGCGCGGTGGCGGTCATCCCCACTTTTCGCGCGACCTTGCGCCGATCACCGTGTCGAACACCCCGCCCCGGACCCGAATGGATTGCGCGTAGAGATCGAGGTGGGAGTCGACGAGGAGTTCGCTCCCGCCGGATGCGGCGTCGCCGCGAGGGTCGCGAGCGGAATCAGCGGGATCGAGGCGGCGAGGATGCGTCGCATCGGGGCTCTCCTCAGGGGCAGGGCGCGGGGTTTCCACGCTCGACGCCGTCGCTTCGGTTCCCCTTGGTTCCTTCCTCGCCGAGGCGATTCTCCGCGGTGACGAGGTAGAACCATCCGGTCCCCGCGGCCGGGGTCGCGACGTCCGTCGTTCCCTCCGTCGTGACGTCCGTCGCGAAGCAGGCGCCGTAGGTGCCGGGGAACGTGGTCAGCGTGTCCTTGTACGCGCTGTACGTGCCGACGGACTTCTCCGGGTTCCACTCCAGATCGGATTTCGTGTTCCAGCGCAAGCCGCGGACCTCTCCGGGCGGCGGCAAGAGGGGCACGAAACCGGCGTCGAGCCGGTACGAGGGGCTCGAGAGCCCCGTGGCGGCCACGGCGTCGCCGATCGAGTGCAGGGACAGGCGGTAGGAGGCGCCCTGAGCGGGGGGACCTCCGGCGTTGAGGACGCTTTCGGTCAGCCGGTAGCTCGCGCTCGACGGCGCGAGGAGGAGGGCGATCGCGGCGAAGGCGGCGCTCATCGCGACATCACCAGGACCCGGATCGTTCCGGTTCCGCCCTCGAGCGGCTCGAGCGCCTTCGCCACGATCGATCCCGCGGCGGCGCCTTCGGGCGCGCGCATGGCGTGGCCGGCGATCGGGGAGGCGACGAGAAGGTCGCCGACCGCGACCGGCGTCGCCGTGGCGTCGACCTTCACGTTCACGATCGTTCCCGCGAACGCGAGCGGGGCTTCGTCGATCCAGACCTGGCCGGCTTCGCCGGCGACGATCCCCGACACGTTGCGGTCGCCCGCCTGCGTCGCGCGCACGAGCCCGACGGGGCGGGCGGGATCGAGGGCGAGCACGTCGCCCCCCTCCACGGGTTCGCCGACGGCGACGGGGAGCGATCCCGCCGGGAACGGAACGCGCTCGACCGCGGGAGCCGTCGGTGGCGCGACCTCGGAGTCGCGGGCGTGCGTCTTTCCCTCCGGCGCGAAGACGCCCACGGCCTCGCGCAGCGCCTTCGAGCGGGACAGGTCGGGGGCCGTCCCCGCGGCGAGGCGGAAACGTTCGAAGGCGTTGAACGCTCGAAGCGAGGGGTCCTTCGCGTAGATCTCGTGCTGGGCGTCCATCGCGGGGATCGAGGCGTCGCGATCCTTGGGCCGCACCGGGCCCACCTCCTCGAAGCCGATCCGCAGGCCCCAGACGAGGTAGTCGAAAGGCACGTCGGCGCAATCGCCGCCGGCGCAGCGGACGACGAGTTCGGAGGTCGAGATCGACTCGACGTACAGGCTCCCCGAAGCGGCGCGCGGGGTGACGTTCGCGGTCAGGCCGACGTCGGGGTTCGTCGTCCACGCGAAGGTCGGATCGAGGGGCACCCGGGCGAAGCCGCCGCGCAACCTCGACGAGCCGCGCGTGTACGTCGCGGTCTCCGCCCCTTCGGGCGCGGTGTAGACCACGACCTTCGAGGCGTCCTGCGGGTGGTTCTGAACGAACGAGACGCTTCCGGTACCGAGGATCTTCCACGCGTCGTGACCGACCCGGGCGTAATTGCCGGAGGTCGTGTCCTGGAACTCGCCGCCTTGAAAGGTCCCCCTCGCGACGATGCCCGTGTCGCCGACCGCCACGTGGGCCTCCCCCGAGT
>CAZVOE010000094.1:0-1759 GCA_964628935.1 uncultured Acidobacteriota bacterium | reverse complement strand
CCCGAGTAGAGCGAATCGCCGAAGTACCCGCCGGCGCCGTCGGGAAAGGCGCCGAACGCGTAGACGCCGAAGTCGCCGGTTCCCAGGGACACTTGGCCGCGGCGCCCGGGCGCCGTCGACGCGAAGTCGCCCGCCGCGGAGACCCCACGGCTCCGGACGCCGACGCCGTACTGACCGAGCAGGACGCTCGAATCGGCGCCGAGCTGGGTGAGCTCCTGGAATCTCGCCGCCGGGCCTCCGGTCTGACTGACGTCGACCCAGCAGTCGATCCCGATCGGAATGCCGAAGTAGCTCCGGCTCGCGAGGTCGCAGCGCGCCTCCAGCAGGCCGCTGGAGAGGAACTGGGCGGCGGCGTCGGTCCCCTGCCCGAACACCCCGATTCCGAGGCGGCCCAGCGCTCCGATGCTCCCCTGCTGGAGCCCGGTCACGGCGTCGCTGAACGTGCCGTTCGCGTCGAGCGTCAGCGGTCCGAACTTCGTCTGGGGGATCCCTCGGGTCTGGATCAGGTCCCCGCTCGCGAATCCCCCGACGCGCGAAGCGTTCTGGGCGTAGGCGGCGGCGAGGATGCGCGTCCGCGGGGTGAGCGTCTCCCGCACGCCGTTCGGCGGACCCACCTCGATCTCGAGCCACACGGCGGCGAAGTCCCGGAAGACTTCGTCGAGGTTCGCGTACGTCCCCGGGCCCGCGCCGTCGGTGACGGTCCCGCCTCCGAGGACCGTGTCGAAGAGCCCGTTCGAGACCGTCACCGCCTGGGCTGCGGATGCGAGCTTGGAATCGACGAGCAGCTCGTTCCCGCCCGAGACGGCGTCGTAGAAGCGGAACACCATGTCGAACGAGCCGCTGCGCGGCTTGTCCGCGGCGTCGCGGAGGACGCCCTGGTAGTGCAGCAGCGGCGGCGGGGTCTGGGCCGAGAGGGGAAGGGCGGCGAGCAGCAGTGCGGGACACAGTGCGCGTTTGACGGACATGGCGGCCTCCGCCCCCAGGAATACGTCCGCCCGGGTCGCCGCGCCCTCGTATGGATATGCAGGCTCAGAGCAGCCGCTCGCGCAACGCTTTCGCGACCGCTTCCGACTTCGAGTGGACCTGCAGCTTCCGGTAGATGTTCTGCAGGTGGTAGCCGACGGTGCTGACCGACACGCCGAGCCGGTCGGCGACGGTCTTGTAATGGTGGCCGTCGGCCAGCAGGCGCAGCAGCCGCTGGTCGTGGGGCGTGAGGTCGTAGTCCGCGGCGGCTGGGGGACGGAACTCCCGGAAGAGCGTCACGACCTTGCGCGCGATCTCCGGGGAGATCGGCGAGCCGCCGCCGAGCGCGTCGTCGATCGCCGCGAGCAGCCGCTCGCGCGGGGTCTTCTTCAGGAGGTAGCCGACCGCGCCGGCGCAAAGGGCCTCGAAGATCCGCTGGTCGTCGTCGTACACGGAGAGGACGAGGATGGGGAGCCCCGGGTGCTTCGCGTGGAGGAGGCGGATCGCCTCGATGCCGTCCATGCCCGGGAGGCCCAGGTCCATCAGCACGGCCGACGGCGGATCGGCGAGCAGGGGCGGCAGCGCCTCCTCCGCGCTTCCCCACGCCCCGGCCACCTCGTACCCCTCGGCGCGCTCGAGAAGGAGGCTCAGCCCTTCGCGGATCTCGGGCCGGTCCTCCACGATCGCGACGCGGGCGGTGGTCACGGCCATCGGGGTCTCCTCGGGCAGGGACAGGGTACGCGAACCTCGAGGGACGGGCGACTGCACGTTTATACGAAGGCGAGGTGCCGACTCG